>NZ_JAKZGX010000009.1:0-128810 GCF_024539665.1 Arthrobacter sp. STN4 | reverse complement strand
GTGGGACAAGGAGGCGGAACGTTCCATACGGAATGGCCAACAAAATTGAGACAGTTCCTACCCCATCCGTCTCAATTTATCTGGCCTCTTCCCACGTCAACATGGCCAACTAAATTGAGACAGGACATTTCCGGGCCCGTAAGGGTTGCTGACGTGGGGCAGGTGAGTCTTTGGAGAGATGAAGATGGCAGCCTTGTTGCTTGCGGATATGTTAGGTCCCCCGGACGGTGAAGCGGTGACCCCTGTCGCTGTTTCCATGGCCAGAGTGAACGGACCGCAAGACGATGACTTCGATTGGGACTCGATTTCCTGGGCCACGATCGAGGACGACGTACGGCGGTTGCGACAACGGATTTTCAAGGCGTCGTAGGTTGGGGTTTTGAAGAAGGTCCGAAACCTGCAAAAACCGATGTTGCGCAGCCGTTCCAACACGCTTCATAGCGTGCGACGGGTGACGCAGCACAATGCTGGCCGCAAGACGGCAGGCATCGACGGGGAAGTTGCTTTGACTTCCCTGGCCAGGGCGACGCTGGCGGTTGAAGTTCATCGTCATACGGTGCCTTGGCGGGCCTTGCCGGTCAAGCGGGTGTAACCGGAGTCAATGACAGGGGGACCAGCATGGCTTCAACAAGTGGCGTGAAGTACGCGACGAGGGCTGTCAAGACGGTTCGCGGCATGGCGGCCAGGACGACGGCCAAGATGGAAAAAGAGGGCTGGGAGTTCGTCTCTCTAACCCAGGGGACAGTGCGGTCGGAGATGATCTTCCGCCGCCCGAAGCCAGGGATCAAGTGGAAGCCGATCGGGATCGGCGGTGGCCTGCCCGCCCTCCTGGTCATCGTGCCGCGCCCATTATCAATGCGCTTGGTGGCGGGGATGGTCGAAGCGGCAAGGCCGAGGGCTGGCCGTCGCCAACTCCGGCTCAGGTTGTGACAACCCAGGCAAGCACGCCATCAGTCGCGCCAGTGCGCGCGGAACCCGTGGTTACAGGCATCACAGTCGATGAGTTGCCGGACAAACCCAATTCGGCCAGGATGGGTGGACTTAAGGTTGGGGACCAGATGCAGCTGACTGGCGAACTGGTCATGTCCGGGCTTTGGATGACCGGGCGGCCGGCGGGTTCACCGTCTTGCTAAAAGCCCAAGGGGAGCCCGGGACCTGCCCGTGTTCGTTAAAGAATCAGATGCCACCGGATGGAAAGACGGTAGAAGGGTCCAGATGAATTTGGAAGTCGGCGAGGCGACGATCAAGGGTGAGACCACAGATGGCTGGCTCCGGGCCGTGCCCGACAGGACGATCCCGTAGTTCGGCAGCTGCACCGGTACCACCACCAGCGGGAGGTGTATTGGATGGCGGAGGGATGGTTCAAAGCGAAGGATGCTCCACCTTGAACCAGCTTCCGAGCTGGCGCCTGCGCCGGCGCCGCATGACACCCTGGTGGCCGGCAGGGGTCCTGGCCGGTGCGGGGGTTCCGGGATCACCTGCTTCGGCTGAAGGGGTGATCCGAAATGTATCTGAACCCTGGTTGAACTGCGCGGGCGGCTACGTCGTGTGTTGATCATGGAGCCGTCTGGGTTCCACTAAGGCGAACGGAGAACCGGCCATGAAACTTCACGTCAGAGTTGGGGTTGCCCTCAGCGCGGTGGCCCTGGCTGCCTTGACAGCTTGCGGCAGTACCGCCGCACCAGGAACTAATTCCGCCCCAGTGGGCTCGTCGAGCTCCATGTCATCCACTTCCGCCAACGGCGGCCTGCACACGGCCAGCACGGACTTGGGCACCATCCTGGTCAACGGTGCGGGAATGACCGTCTATTTCTACGGTCCCGACAAGGCGGGGGAAACCTCCAGCGCCTGCACCGGACCCTGCGCCAGCCTGTGGCCGGCGGTCAGCACGACGTCGGCCGCTCCCACCATCATGGGCGTCACCGGAAAGGTGGGAACCATTACCGGTGTGGATGGGGCGAAGCAGGTCACCTTGAACGGGCTGCCGCTGTACACCTACGCGGCTGACCAAAAGCCAGGGGACACCACCGGCCAGGGCTATGGGGGCATTTGGTGGGTGGTTGGCACCAACGGGGCCAAGATCACCTCTGCACCGGCCGCGACCTCGACGGCGCCGGCGCAGGGTGGCGGCGGTTACTGACACAGGAGTGCACCACATGCCGGCTACAGGGAACTGCGCCTGACAGCGTGGCTCCCTGCAGTCTCGGATGTTCAGCAGAACCATGGAATGTGCTGGGGTGCTTGTGGTTGCTGACGGCGTCAGCCCGCTGCCGGGACCGGAATTCCGGCTGGCCATCATCGCATTCACCCCGGCAGTGGATCCCATCACCGGCCCATATTTTTGGTTCACTGGCTCGCTGGCGTCCAGGGAAGCGGAAGCCTGGGAGGTGGGCGGGCTAATTTATGTACCCCCGGGAAAGGCTGGCCAGGGTTCCGGACGGCCGCCGTCGTACCGGCCAGGACAACCGCGGCAGCCGCGGTGGCGGGCCCCAACATGCCCGGCATCCCGGTTGGCCCGGCCACCTGGCGGCGGCAGGCCGAACAGTGCGCAAGGTGTTCCTCGTAGTCGCGGCGCTCAGCAGTGGACAGGGAGCCGGACCCACAGGCCGCAAGCTACAGGACCGAATCGCCTGAAGCGTCCATCACCGGCTCCCCACAGTGCAGCCGGGACTTCACTGTTCCCGCCAGGAGATCCAGCGCCATCGCAATCGCGGCGGTTTCCGCGCCGGCGTAATAGGACAGCTGGATCACCTCGCGATGTTCTGTGCTGGGAGCCTCCAGCACGTCCCCGACCAGACCGGCATCCACAACCCGATCGGTATGCCCGGCGGAGGGAACCTCCGGCAACTGGTCCGTGCCGAAGCAATGCCGGCGCCGGGCATTGCGCCAATCATCAATGACCAGGTTCCTTGCCCCCGTGAAAGCCCGGCACGCAGTGCCGATGGATCCTGCGCCAAAAGCTGAGGATGCCGCCAGACGGGCAATGGGGCCTCCGGATCGATGTCCTCCGCCTGAAGCTTTACGCACCATGGACCAGCAGGCAATAGCTGCTTGATTAACCGTGGCCGCCGTGGGGGCGCGGCTTCAACAAGCCGAGGAGTGCCAGGACGGCGCCTGCCGCTTCGGCAATTGCGCTGAGGGATTTTTGAAAATACCAGACGGGCTCATACATGGCCGGAACCGGACCGAACGCAGGGACATTTACGTACCGGTACAAGAGGACAAGGAAGACTCCGCCACCGGCGACGATCACAGCCGCAGCATAAGCCGGTCGGCTGCCGCGTACGAGGACGTACAGCCCGACGAGGATCGCAATCGTGGCCTCAATACGGAACAGGGTGCCTTGCCCGATGCCTGCCGGAACGGCCAGTTGGTAATAGGCGGCCAGCTGCAGGTGCACGGTTGCGTCGATAGCCAAGGCTCCGGCAACCAGCAGCCGAAGCACGATGTCCAGCGCACCTTTGGGAGATTTCATCTCTGCCCTTCCCTGGAACAGTGGTTCTCGCGCTTTCCTTGGTCATTGTCAACGTGTGTCGAGGAGCGACATTGGCAGTGTCCGGATTGCAGGACCCCGTCAGCTGTTATTACGGGGCAGGAAATCATCCGGTTCAATACTTGAACCGGATGGCCCCAGATCGACCGGAGCTGATGGGCTGCCCGGTGGTCGCATTCGTCGCTGGAGCCAGGGGCACGCAAGCTGTTGAGCGCAGCCGGTAGGCGCATGGCCGGGTAATCCAATTTCCCTGCCCGGATATCGTGCCAGTCACGTGCCTTGGTTCGGCGACCTGGATGGATTTCGGTGCAAATCGGCCAACCACGGTGCCATGGCGGGCCATGGTCATTCCCGCCAACGCGCTTTCCACCTTTGCCGAGAGTCGTTGATGGGCCCGCGTTTCGGGACACAATGGTTTCGAGACACTGAGCCTGTTGAGGGAGGAGCCGGACGCCGGTGAGGTGTATCGTCTGCGGACCGAGTGGGGGCGGCCAGGCCTTGCGCATCGCGGACCGTCCTGGACGGTTTCGGGCATGCGGGGCCCGGTCTTCACTTCTGAAGAGGGCCAGGGGCTACGGTTCCCTTTTATTGTTTCCTGCGGAGATGGTGGCGAGGTCCTGTCGGAACGTTTCTGGTTCATTGGTGACGGAGAGGTTGACGTTGTCTTCGGCGGCGTCGAGTGGTCCTTCCGGGTCTGCTGTCAAGGAGTCGAAGACTGCGGTGAGGTCGTCTTGTTCCGGTCCGTGGTCCGCGATGAGTTCGAGGGTTTTGTGGTCGGCGGCGTCGATGCGCAGGCTGTCGATGAGGACGCGGGCGATCTGGTCCCGGGCGATGACGCCGTCAGCGGGTGAGCCAGCCTGTCGTTTGTCGCCCTGGAGCATGATGATCTTCCGCTGATCGGGTTGGTTGTAGTCGAACCACCCCGGGCGCACGATCGAGTAGGGGTTGCCGCTGGCCCGGACGAGCCGCTCGCTTCGGAGCTTCCAGGTAGCGTAGGCGACTCCCGGTCGCGTAGTGCCGATGGCTGTCATGAGGGCGATCCGGACCCGCCGGCCACGCAGGGCCTTGAGGACGTTGGCGACGCCGGCGTAGTCGTTATCCCGCACGTCGCGTTCACTGGTGGTGGAACCGTGGGTGAAGACAATTGCGTCCACCTCCTGGACAACCGCGGCAAGGGTTTTGGGAAGGGTCAGGTCGCCGACGACGAGTTCGACGCCGTCGGGGAGGATTTTGGCGGCGCGGGCCTTGTCGCGGACGAGGGCCCGCACGGTGTAGCCCTGCCGTATCGCTTCGGCTGCGGCATATCGGCCGATGCTGCCGGTGGCACCGGCAATCAATACCGTTGACGGGTGGTTTGTCATCGTTTCCCCTTGACAGTGGCTTCTGTTGTTTCGCGCTGTGTGGCCGCCCAGCTGGCGAGGAGTTTCAGTGCGTCTTCTGAGGGTGTGCTGGGGTCGGCCGTGTAGACGTTGATGCGCAGTCCCGGGTCGGCGGGAAGTTCCATGGCCTCGTAGCTCAGGTCCAGGTCACCGACGATCGGGTGATGCAGGCGTTTGCGGCCGGTGCGGTGGTATTTCACATCGTGGCGGGCCCATCGGGTGCGGAACTCTTCGCTGCGGGTCGAGAGTTCACCGACCAGGTCGGTGAGGTCTTTGTCGTAGGGGTTTTTCCCGGCGGCGGACCGCAGGACAGCGACGACGTCGTCAGCGGCCCGCTCCCAGTCGATGAAGAATTCGCGTGCTTTCGGGTCCAGGAAGGTGAACCGCGCGCTGTTCGGCGTAGCGGCACCTTCTTTCATCATGTCCAGGTATAGTGCCCGGCCCAGCTCGTTGGCGGCGAGGACATCCCCGCGGTCATTGCGTACCCAGGCCGGCGCCGTCGCGATGGCATCGACGACGCGTTGCACGCTCGGGCGGACTGTGAGCGGGCTACGCTTGCGCCGGACCCTGGGAGAAGCGGTCGCGGCGCGGGCCAGGTCGAAAAGGTGGGCCGTTTCGGCGTCGTCAAGTTTCAAGGCGCGTCCGAGGGCTTCGAGGACGCTGTCGGAGGCGCCGGAGAGGTTTCCGCGTTCAAGGCGGATGTAGTAGTCGATGCTCATGCCGGCGAGCATGGCAACTTCCTCGCGGCGCAGTCCGGTGACGCGGCGGTTGCCGCCATAGGCCGGAAGCCCGGCTTCCTCGGGCGTGATCCTTGCACGGCGGGAGCTGAGGAACTTCCGTACGTCGTCGCTGTGTGTCATGGTAGCCACGCTACGCCGCCGTCGCGTGCGGAGGGAGGGACTGTCATTACCCGGAACGTCAGTGACTCCCGGACCCTAAGAATGCACGGTTGCATGGAGAACATGAAACCGGCACCCACCACCGCCCCGCATCCGGGAGCGATCCTGGCGATCATCCTCGCCAGCTACTTCATGATCCTGCTGGACAACTCGGTGATCTTCACCGCGCTGCCCAGCCTCCAAGCCGAGCTGCGGCTGGGCACCAGTGGGCTTTCCTGGGTCCAGGACGCCTACACCTTGGTGTTCGGCGGGCTGCTGCTCCTCGGCGCGAGGGCTGGTGACCTGCTGGGCCGGCGGCGTGTGTTCGTGTTCGGGCTGGTGGTGTTCTCCATCGCGTCACTGTTGATCGGCCTGGCCCCGGCGGGCTGGTGGGCGATCGCCGGTCGTGCCGTGCAGGGTATCGGGGCTGCGGTCGTTGCGCCCGCGTCGCTGTCGTTGCTGACGGCAAGCTTCCCGGAAGGCCGTGAGCGCACCCGGGCCGTGTCCCTCTACGGTGCGACTGCCGGGATCGGTGCCAGCCTCGGGCTGGTGATCGGCGGCGCGCTCGCCCATTGGATTTCGTGGCGGGCCGGGTTCTTCGTCAACGTGCCGATCGGCGTGGCGATGATCGCCCTGGCCCCCAGGTTTCTTCCGGAAACCGGTCGGGTGACCGGACGCTTCGACGTGGGCGGGGCGCTGGCTGCGACCCTCGGCGTGGGTGCACTGGTATTTGGGATCATTGACTCTGCGGCAGTGGGCTGGACCTCGTTGGTCACCGTTACGGCCGTGGGCGCCGGCGTCGTATTCCTGGTCGTGTTTGTGCTGATCGAACGCAGGGCGGCGCAGCCGATCATGCCATTGCGGCTGTTCGCGAGCCGCCGTCGCACTGGCGCGTATGTGGCACGCTTCCTCTACCTCGGTGCGATGATCGGGTTCTTCTTCTTCACCACCCAATTCATGCAGGAAGTCCTTGGCTTCGACCCGCTGCAGGCCGGCCTCGGATTCCTGCCCATGACCGCCGTGAACTTCGCCGTCGCGATGAGCATTCCGCCGCTGGCCAGGCGGATGTCGGGCTCGGTTGCCCTGCTGGCCGGGATCCTGGTCACCCTCGCAGGGATGTTCTGGCTCAGCCGCGCCGGTGTCGACTCCAGCTACTGGGCGGGCGTTGCCCTGCCGATGGTCCTCATTGGCGCCGGCCAGGGGTTTGCCTTCGCGCCCCTGACCTCATTTGGAATTATTGGTGCCCCTGCGCCTGATGCCGGCGCGGCTTCGGGACTGGTGAACACCTTCCACCAGGTTGGTACCTGCCTGGGGCTCGGCATAGCGGTCGCGGCCGCAGCCACCGTTCCCAGCGGAGGCCCCGAGACGGCGCACCTGGCCGCCCAGGTCAGCACCGCACTCACCACAGGCAGCGTCCTCCTTTTCCTGGCCCTGGTCACCACAGCGGCCCTCATCCTGCCCGCAGATCTTGCGGTCCGGCGAGTCGGGAAAACATGGACGGCCGCGCCCGTGCCGGAGGCTGGGCCGGCCCGCTGATCTGAATGAGACCCGGTCCCCGGGGGCCCGGACAACTACACGCATCCACTTTCTCTGCCTCCTTCACTCCCGAATCCACGCGTTCAGCACCAGAAAGGAAATTGCAAAGAAAACACGCAAGCTCGGCGACGGCCTTGAGACATCGGCCTCGGTTGCATGGGGTTGAGCCTTGGTCTTGGCCCCGCTACCGACCGGTCCGAGGCCCTTGCGGTGGTCCGGTCTGCCGTCGAACGCGGCGTCACCTTGTTCGACACCGCCGAAGGCTACGGCCCCTACACTAACGAAGGGCTGGTCGGCGAAGCGCTGCAGCCCATCCGCGACGGCGTCCTGGTGGCCACCAAGTTCGGGTTTGACATCAACGCCAATGGGGAAACAGTTGGACTTAGCAGCCGCCCGGGACACCTTCGGAAGGTGGTGGAGGCGTCGCTGCGCCGGCTGCGCACCGATCACATCGACGTGCTGTACCAGCACCGGGTCCATCCGGACGTCCCGATGGAGGACGTCGCCGGCACCGTCAAGGAGCTCATCGCTGATGGCAAGGTGCGCCACTTTGGCCTGTCCGAGGCGAGCGAGACAAGCATCTGCCGCGCACATGCCGTCCAACCGGTCGCCGTCATCCAGGGCCATTACTCACTGTGGATGCGGGAACCGGAAACCAAGAAGCCCGGGGCCTGCCAAGGGGTGCGGATCGGGCTGGTCGCCTGGGGTCCGCTCGGCCAGGGATTCCTCACCGGCGGCATCACCCGGGACATGAGGTTCGACAACCCTGATGATCTCCGCGCGGACTTCCCGCGCTTTACGTCGGAGGCACTTCAGGCGAACTTCGCCGTCGTCGACTTCCTCGAGGACTTCGGAGCCGAAAAAAGCACCTCCCCGGCGCAACTGGAGCTGGCCTGGCTCCTGGCCCAGAAACCGTGGGTCGTTCCGATCCCCGGCGGCACCCGCCTGGCCCACCTGGACGACAACCTGCCCGCGGCCGAACTCGAACTCACCGCATCTGACCTGCACCGGATCAACCAAGCCCTAGGCGCCCTCGACCTCGTCGGGGCACCGCTGATTGGCCAGCCCCGACCCTCATCGAAACCGACCGCTGAACCAACACACCTGCCTTCATGGGGGTACTGACAGGCACTCCCAAGTGGTCCGTGCCCGGTGTTCACTGGAACCGACAACACAGTAAGGAAACCCACCATGCGAGCAACACTGATGTACGGCGCAGGAGACGTGCGCGTCGAAACCGTTCCCCATCCCACCATCCAGGAACCCACCGACGCTATCGTGCGCATCGTCGCCGGCTGCATCTGCGGCAGCGACCTCTGGCCCTACGGCGCCAAACCCGAAACCTCCGAAGGAGCCCGGATGGGGCACGAGTTCGTCGGCGTCGTCGAAGAACTCGGCTCCGCGGTGACAGGACTGTCGATCGGCGACTTCGTCATCGCGCCGTTCGTCGCCTCCGACGGCACCTGCGATTTCTGCAAGGAAGGACTGCAGACCTCCTGCCGCCACGGTGCCCACTGGGGCGGCCACGACGACGGCGGCCAAGGCGAATACGCGCGGGTCCCGCAGGCCTCAGGAACCCTCGTCTCAGTACCCGCCGGGTTCGACGAGAACCTGATCCCGTCCCTGCTGAGCCTCTCCGATGTCATGTCCACCGGATACCACGCAGCCAGGAAGGCCGGCATCCAGCCCGGCCAGGGCGTTACCGTGATCGGTGACGGCGCAGTGGGCCTCTGCGCCATCCTCTCCGCCAGGCTCATGGGTGCTTCCCGCATCATCCTCATGGGCCGCCACCAGGCCCGTACCGACCTCGGCCGTGAATTCGGCGCCACCGACGTGGTGGCCGAGCGCGGCGAGGAAGGCATCGCCAAGGTCCGGGAACTCACCAACGGTGACGGCACCCATGCCGTACTCGAAGCCGTGGGCCTCAAGCCCGCACTCGAGATGGCGATCGGCGTCGTCCGCGATGGAGGGGTCATCAGCCGCGTCGGAGCCCCGCAGTTCGCCGAAGTTCCGCTCGGATTCGCCGACTTCATGCGCAACATCACGCTCACCGGCGGCGTCGCACCCGCCAGGGCCTACATCGAGGAACTCCTGCCGCTCGTGCTCGACGGCACCATCGAACCCGGCAGGGTCTTCGATCGCACCATCGGCCTGGACGATGTCCCGGCCGGCTACCAAGCCATGGCCGACCGCGACGCACTCAAAGTGCTCGTCCGCCCCTAACCAAAGGACCAAAACCTCATGGACATCACACTCAACAACGGCACCACCATGCCGGCCCTCGGGCTCGGCGTCTTCCAAAGCCCGCCCGAAGAAACAACGGCCGCGGTCGAAGCCGCCCTGGCTGCCGGTTACCTGCACATCGACACCGCCGCCGCCTACGGCAACGAACGAGAGGCGGGCGACGGCATCCGCAGGTCCGGGCTCGACCGGTCTGACGTGTTCATCGAAACCAAGGTCTGGGTCAGCGACTACGGTTACGACAAAACGCTGCACGCCTGGGAGAAGGCGGTCAGCAAGCTCCGCGTCGACTACCTGGATCTGCTGATCCTGCACCAGCCGGTGCCGGGCCGCTTCGAGAAAACCATCGCCGCGTACCAGGCGCTGGAGACCCTGCTCGCCGACGGGCGCGTCCGCGCGATCGGCGTCAGCAACTTCATGCCGCACCACCTGGCGCAGCTGCTCGCAGCAACCGACGTCATCCCGGCGGTGAACCAGGTGGAGCTGCACCCTTACTTCACCCAGCCGGATGTCCGGGCGGCCGACGCCGAACACGGCATCCTCACGCAGGCCTGGTCGCCGATCGGCGGCATCACCTTCTACCCCGGCTGGGGCGAGGAAAGGAAGAACGTCATGCAAGACCCGGCCATCGCCGCGATCGCTGAAGCGCATGGCAAGACGCCCGCGCAGGCCATGCTGCGCTGGCACCTGCAGCAAGGCCGCTCAGCCATCCCCAAATCGACCAACCCGGCACGGATCGTGGAGAACTTCGACGTCTTCGACTTCGACTTGTCTTTGGACGAGCTGGCGGCCATCGACGCGCTGCACACCGGAGTCCGCAACGGCCCCGACCCGGACGCCTCCCGCGACCAGTGGTTCGATGTGTCCATTCCCGAAGCCTAAGCACGACAGAACCAGACCAGAGAGAAGGAAGCAGCATGGAATACCGCTCGCTTGGCCGCACCGGAGTCAAAGTCAGCCCGTTGTGCCTGGGTGCGATGATGTTCGGCCCTTGGGGTAACGCGGACCGCGCTGACAGCATACGCATCATCCACCGCGCCCTTGATGCAGGGATCAATTTCGTCGACACCGCCGACGTCTACTCCGGCGGGGTGTCCGAGGATATCGTCGGGCAGGCGCTGGAAGGCAGGCGTGATGACGTTTTCCTCGCCACCAAGTTCGTCATGCCCATGAACCAGGATGACCCCAACGAGCGTGGCGGCTCCCGCCGGTGGATCATCCGTGAGGTGGAGAACTCCCTGCGCCGGCTGAAGACCGATTACATCGACCTGTACCAGGTGCACCGGCCCAGCCCGGACACGGACGTGGAGGAAACCCTTGGCGCGCTCACCGACCTGGTCCGTCAGGGCAAGGTCCGGTACATCGGGTCCTCGTCCTACTCCGGATCCCAGATCGTCGAAGCCCAGTGGGCGTCCCGGGAGCGGCATCTGGAACGGTTCGTTACCGAACAGCCGCCCTATTCGATTCTGGTCCGCGGCATCGAGGAGGACGTCCTGCCCACGGTGCAGCGCCACGGCATGGGCACCCTCACCTACAGCCCGCTTAGCGGGGGATGGCTCTCGGGTCGGTGGCGAAAGGACTCCGCGTCCGCACCCACCTCAAGCGCCCGGCCGAATGCCCGCTTCGATATGACCCGCCCCGCCAACCAGCGCAAGCTGGACATCGTGGAGGACCTGGCTCTTCTGGCCGAAGAGACCGGGCTGACACTGATCGAACTGGCCATCTCGTTCGCGATCAACCACCCTGGCGTCACCTCCGCCATTGTCGGGCCCCGCACCATGGAACACCTGGAGTCCTACCTTCCGGCCGCGGACACGAAACTCACCGTCGATCTGCTGGACAGGATCGATGATCTGGTCGCCCCGGGCGTCACCGTCAATCCGGAGGACAACAGCTACGGGGCGCATGAACTTACCGCCCGGGCACGCCGGCGGAACCAGTCGTGAGCGACGACTCCATCGGTTCACTTTTCGAAACCATGTGCCAGGCGATGGTGGCCGGTGACATCGCGGAACTGGACAGCCTCCTTGCCGAGGAGTTCACGCTGACCCACATGACCGGTTATGTGCAGTCCAAGGCTGAATGGCTCGACGCCATCGAAACCGGCGAAATGCGGTACCACCGGCTGGAGACAGCCGAGGCACACTCAAGCCCGGAGGGGACCGCACCCGGGCTGACTGCACGGACACTCACCGACGCCACGATTTGGGGATCCAGGGCCACGTGGCGGTTGACGCTCCGCTCCTGGTTTGAGCCACGAGGCGAGGAATGGATCGTCACACGAACGGTCGCATCAACCTGGTAACTCCCCATCAGAACGAAGACACTGCGCCGCATCGGATCACAAGAAAATGAGGAGGACCTGATGGAGGGCTTGGAGACCGTTGTGCTCCTGGGTGTGACGGTGCTTGCCGGTGCCGTATTGGCTCCGCGGCTCCGCGTTGCCGCCCCTTTGCTGCTGCTGGTTTTCGGCCTTCTCCTTGGCTTCGTTCCGCAGCTGCGGCACATCCAGCTGCCACCGGAGACGGTGCTGTTGATCTTCCTCCCCGTCATGCTGTTCTGGGAAAGCCTGACCACCTCACTCCGGTCCATCCGGCGGGACCTGCGTGGCATCGTGTTGCTCAGCACGCTGCTGGTAGTCGCCTCCGCCCTCGTAGTCGCGGGAGTGGCACACCTTCTCGGCCTGCCGTGGAACGCGGCTCTTATCCTCGGGGCGGCCCTCGCGCCTCCCGACGCGACCGCCGTCGCTGCTCTCGGGCGGATGCTTCCGAGCCGGAACTTCATGCTGCTCAAGGCCGAAAGCCTGACAAATGACGGCACCGCCCTGGTACTGTACGCCATCGCCGTGGGCCTGACACTGGGCGGCAACTACACCCTGGTCGATATTGCCGGGTTGTTCGTCCTCTCCTACGCCGGAGGGGCGGCAGCCGGCGTGCTGGTCGCCGGGGCGGCCTATCTGTTCCTGTCCAGGGTACGTGACCCGCTCATCACCAACATTGCACTGCTGATCACCCCCTTCGCTGCTTTCCTGCTCGCTGAAGCCGTAGGAGCCTCGGGCGTGCTGGCCGTTGTGGTGGCCGGGCTGATCATCTCCTTCATATCCAGCCGGATCAGCACAGCAGCATCCCGCCGCCAGATGGAGTCCGCATGGCCCTTGGGATCCTACCTGCTCAACGGAGCCCTGTTCGTCCTCATCGGACTTCAAGTCCAGGCCGCTGTCCACGCGATTGAGCTCCGGAACGTGGGCCGGCTTCTGGTGTCAACAGTTGCCGTGTGGGTCGCGCTCATCGTGATCCGGTTCATCTTCCAAACCCTGAGCATCGCCCTCATCCGGCTCCTGGACCGGAGCCCCTCCCAACGCAAGCGCAGAATGACCTACCGCGCCCGCGTCGTCAGCTCCATCGCGGGCTTCCGCGGAGCAGTGTCCCTGGCCATCGCCCTGTCCGTGCCATCAATACTGAACGACGGCAGCCCTCTCCCCGGACACGGCGACATCATCTTCATCAGCGCCGGGGTGATCGTGCTGACCATGCTCGTGCAGGGACCTCTGCTGCCTGCGGTCGTCCGCTGGGCCCGGCTGCCCGATGAGCCCGAGGAAGAAGAACTGCACCTGGCAGAACTTGCGATCTCCTCCGCAGCCGTCCAAGCCATTGACGACCTCGCGGACCGACTCGGAATCACACCGGAGGTCCAGGACCGCGTCGCGGACGAATACCGAACCCATCATTCAGCGATACAAGCCCTGTACCGCGGCTCTGGCCCGGACGGAACCACACAGTCACACCAGGAAGAACAGACGCTCCGCCACGCCCTGCTCGACACAAAGCGTGAAGTACTCCTCGCCCTGCGCCTCGCCGGAACCGTCGATGACACCGCCGCACGGCGAATCCAAACCAGCCTCGACATCGAAGAACAACGCCTCACCGGCGTCGAGACATACGACTGACACCTCCAGGCAACCACAGCTTCGCAACCGAAAGAAGGATTGACATGGCAGACCAGCCCAAGCAGGTCGGCGGCGGCCAAAAGATGTTCGGCGACTTCGCCCCGAAGCTCGCCGTACTCACTGCCGGAGGAAACACTGAACAATTGGGCTCCCACCTTGCCCGGGCCTTCGACAATGGACTGACCCAGGAGGAGCTCACCGAAGCCATCACCCACGTCACGCTCTACGCCGGCTGGCCCAGGGGCATGTCCGCAATGGGCGTCGCCATGCAAGTCTTCGCGGACAAGAAATAAGGAGGCAATGATGAACATCGAACCCACGGTTCCGACCACAAAGAAACCGCCGGCCCACTTTGCCGGTGACGTGTGGCTTGACCCGATCGCTCTTCCCCACGAGAACGATCAGACGATGGTCGTTGCGACCGTCCGTTTCGCACCCGGAGGACGCACGGCCTGGCACTCGCACCAGTACGGTCAGTATCTGCGTCTCACCCAAGGTGTTGGGCGCTTCGGCACCCGGGACGGAAAGATCATCGAAGTCCACCCCGGCCAGACGCTGTACACTCCGCCCGGCGAAGAGGACTGGCACGCCGCCGCCCCCGGCTGCTTCATGGAATACCTCGCCATGCTCCAAAACGGCGAGGGCCCCGCCAAGACCACCGCCTGGGGCGAGCACATCACCGGCGACGCGTACATCGGTCGCTAACCGCAGCTCGCGATTCGCGGACCAAGAGAAGGCGGAGGTTATCCTGACGAGGACAACCCCTGTGTATCCACCGTTAGTTACGAGACACGCTTGAGCAGCTCGTGCCGAAGCTGATCGGCTACGCACTCGTTTCGACGCGGCAACGTGGTTCAGCCCCTTCGTATGGCGCCATGCCTCCGAACGTGAATTCAAGCAGCCGGAATCCGATCATGAACGTTCTCGGGATCCTGTTGAATGAGACAGCGCGTGATACGACACATACTGGAATATGGCCATGAACACCTTGCCTGCAGCGAAGTCAGACATCGTTCGCAAGTGAGTTGCGCCGAAGCTCGATGGCCAGGAATTAAGGAGCCGGCCCAAGTGCCCCCCTTTGACCGCTTGAGCGGCCCGTAAACCATGTCGGATTACGTAAAAGTGATTGCCGTGGCGCTAAAGGGAGAGCTCTCCCTGCTGAAAAAGGGTAGCGGAATCGCCGGAATTTTTTGACGAATCGGGCGAGTAATTAGGGGAGTTGGTCCCAAAAGGTCCTAGCTTGCGGTATACAACCGCAGGTCAGGACCACATTGTGCCCCGGGCCGGACTCGAACCGGCGGCCAAGAGAAACCCAGGAACCTCATGCCAACAGCCTTCGATTGATGCCAAAGGCCGCTGGTTTTCGGGGGAGTGCGGGACGACAGGGCCCCTTTGACATGCCATGATGTGCGGTTGGGTTTCGTTGAAAAACGTGAGTAAAACGTGACGATGACCTGCAGCACAGCGCCCGAGCTGCTGTTTGGTGGCCGTTTGCAGGTTCATCGGCACAGTGGATGGCATGCCGCTGGTTATCGAGGGCAGGCCGTCGTATGCCAACACACCTTGTCGTCCAGGACGCCGATTCGTTCCGTGCAGCAATCTTCCAAGTGTGGCGGTCAATTCTGATTTTGGTTGGTGGGCTTTTGCTGGGGAGCCAATCATGAATATCAAGGAGTTCTCGGGGGATTTGCTGCGTTTCGGCCTCCGTTTTGTCGTTCCGGTCGGCCTTGATGGGGAGCATTTTCGTGACCCGGCTGCGAACAGTTGGACGTCTGGTGTGCAAAGCGAGTTGTGATCGTTTGCTTGGTCGCGGGTTCGAGAAGCTGACGATCGCAAGAGTTCGCCTCAACTCTTGAGTTCTTCTTGATGTTCCTGTTGTTGGCTGGTTTTCTGGCAGATGTCATGATGTGTAGAAGCCGTCCTCGTTCACCCGTGGGAGTGGAAGTGGTGTTTCATTTCGGGGGAGGGGATGCCCAGTACGGGGACGGGCTGGGTGGTGAGCAGTCGGTGCATGAGGGATCCGGAAGCGAGTTCGTCGACTTTGGCCATGATTCCTGGGCGCCGGGCGCCGATGACGATGGTGGACGCGCCGGTGGCCTGGGCCAGGCGTCCCAAGGCCAGGGCGGGGTCGCCGCCGATGATCCGCATGGCCCATGTCGTGTCGTAGTCGGCGGCTACGGCGCCGAGGGATTCTTTGAGTCGGGCCGCCGCGATGGCGGTGTCATCGTCCGGATCAAGGACTGGATCCAGGGAGATCGGCAGAACCTTGTTGCCAGGGACCCATTCGATGAGGTAGCTGGCTGGATCCACGAATGCTGCGATGAGCGGGGCAGAGAGGCTCTCAGCGAGTTCCAAGGCCCTCATCCACACCGCCGGGTCTTGTCCCGGGATGACGCCGGCGATGACGGGGGAACCGGTAAACCGTGTCATTCCTGCTGACTCGCTCATGATGACTGCTTTCTGTGGCTTTGGTGGCGGCGGTGGACTCGGCAAGGAATCCTGGGATCGAACCATTGGGACAGCCTGCCAATCTCGTCCCCGGGCCCCGGCAGGTCCACCGGGGGCGGATTCTCCGTCGTCCTGTCAAGGGACCGCAGGCCCGTCCAGACCTGGCGCCATTCATTCCACCCCCCCATGGTAACGACGACGCCGGCAACCCGCACGGCATCGTCAGAGGGCGCCTGGACATCACCGCAGGGGGCGCAGTGGCTCCCATGCTGCGCCCGGTTGAGCTGCCTGCACCGGGCTGGGCGCGTGGGTCCGACTTCTTGATTAGTGCTTCTTGGACTTGCCCTTGCCGGGTTTTGTCGTGGGGGCCTGTGCCTGGTGTTGGGTGCCGCTCGTGGGGGGCTGCTGCTGCATGGGCACGCGGCTGCCGGCCAGGGGATTGTTGGTTCCCGCGATCAACGGTGCAGTCTGGCTCAGCATGCTCGCCGGCGGCGCGGTCAGCGGGTTGACCTGATAGGCCGGGTTGCCTGCTGCAGCGTTCATGACCGCGGCCCAGTTCGAGCCGGCCAGCTGGTTGCCGTCGATGCCCGGGTAGTAGACACCGTTGATGGTGATGTCCTGGTTCACCCATTGCGGCCCGTTGCCCTGGTAGCTGCCGAACCAGGCTGCCGTGGCGATACCTGAGTTCGCACCCACGGTCCAGGTTTCGACGTTGCCGTCAGTCGTGCCCGTTTTGGCGAATGCCGTGGCCTTGTCGTTGAGCGGAATGGCGTAGCCGGAACCGTGCACCAGCATGTACTGCAGTGCGTAGGTCACACCTGCAGCAACTTCCTTGGACATGGTCCGCTGGCAGTTCGCAGAGGGCACCGGATAGCTCTTGCCCGTGGAGTCCGTTACTGAGGTCAGGGCGATCGGCTCGCACCGGACCCCACCCGCGGCAAAGGTGGCGTAGGCCGTGGCAAGGTCAATTGGCGCCACATTGTCCGAGCCGATCAAGTTGGAAATGTGGGAGAGGTTGTAGGGCTTGTTGGTGCTGCCTTCCTTCAAGCCGGCGGCCGTCGCCATTTTTTGGATGTTGCAGAAGTCCAGCTGGGTGGCGGTCTGGAACGTGATGGTGTTGATGGAGATGGCCAGGCCCAGGTAGGCGGTCATCGGGTAGTAGTGGTTCGGGTCGTCGTTGGGCAAGAGCGTGGTGCCGCTGGCGGGGTCATAGAAGCCCGTCGTGGTCCCGCAGGAGTTCTTCCATGGGTAGCCCGGCGGGTAGTCGCGGACGGCGCCGTTGATCTTGGTCATCATCGAGTGCCCGGTCCTGAGCCATTCGGCGAAGACAAAGGGCTTGAAGGTGGAGCCGATCTGGAAGCCGCCGGAGCCGTGCAGGGGCAGGCCGTTGGCGTCCTTGAGCGGAAGGGAGAAGTTGCCCATGTAGTTGCCCGGCTTCGTGGCCGGGTTGTACACGGTGTTCTGGGCCATGGTCAGGACCTTGCCGGTGCCCGGCTGGACGCTGACGACGTCGGCGCCGCGCTGCAGCGGGTCGGTGGGGCTCATCGTGTTGTTGACCCGGTCCTGGGCGACCTGCTGCAGCTTCGGGTCCAGGGTGGTCTTGATGGTCAGCCCGCCCTGGTAGAGGAACTTGGCCCGGTCGTCCGGTGTGGCCCCGTAGGCGGAGTTGTTGAGCACCAGCTGCTGGACGTAGTCGCAGAAGTAGGGTGCCATGGCCGCCGCGATGCAGCCCTGGGTCGGCTTGTTCACGTGCAGGGTCAATGCGGCCTTTACAGCGGCGGCATACTGCTTTTGTGTGATCTTTTTTTGCGCAACCATCTTTGCCAGCACCTGGTTGCGCCGGGTCACCACGTTGTCCGGGTGCGCCACCGGGTCGTAGACGGTGGGGCTGTTGACCACGCCAGCCAGCGCGGCGGCCTGGGGCAGTGTCAGGTTCTTCGCGGTCGTGTTGAAGTACAGCTTTGCGGCCGCCTGGATGCCGTAGGCGCCGTTGCCGAAGTAGATGATGTTCAGGTAGCCCTGGAGGATTTGGTCCTTGGAGTACTTCTTCTCCATGGCGATGGCTAGGCGCATTTCCTTGAGCTTGTCGCCTACGGTTTTCTGGGCCCCGAGCTTGACCTGGTTTGACTGTCCTTTGGAGACCAGGTTTTGGATGATGATGTTGTTCACATACTGCTGGGTGATGGTGGACGCGCCCTCGCGCCCGCCCTGGACCGTGGCCACAATGGCGCGCAGGATGCCGGTGGGGTCAATGCCGCCGTGCTGGTAGAACCTGGCGTCCTCGATCGCGACGATGCCGTTCTTGATGTACGGGGACATGTTGGCCAGGGTTACATCGTGTCGGTCCTCGGCATAGAACCTCGCGATCACGGACCCGTCGCTGGCGAGAACTTTTGTGGTCTGGGCGGGTGGGTCAATGTCGAGGGTTCCCGGGAGGTGGTTGAACATGGAGATGGAGTCATCGGCCACCGTGGCTGCCACGGCCGTGGCAGGGGCGAAGAGGCCCGCAACAAGGGCCCCGCAGGCGATGCTGACGACGATCAGGCGCAGCAGCCTGCCCAGGGCACTTGCCATATCGAAGACTGGGCTCTTGGTCGCTTTCATCAGGTGGTGGGCCTTTCAGGATCGTGCCGGCGGGGGGATGTTCGTTGGGCGCCATCACGGGTGGTTGTTGGTGGCCGAATATAAAGGGGTCGGTGGAAAGCCACAGGTGCGTGGCGCGCGCCTACACTCCGGTGTCAGTTCGGGAGTGTTGCGTCTTCGGGGCGCCTGTGGGGCCTGCGGTTGGAAGGAAAGCGGTGGAGCGTGGGCGTGTGCGCAGGAGCATGAATGCTGTTGCTGCGGCCAGGCAGATCAGTCCGGCGACCCAGGTGTTGACCCGAAGGCCGAAGATCAGGTTCGCGTAGTCGGAGCGCATGAGTTCGAAGACGAACCTGCCGGCCGTGTATCCGGCGGCATAGCAGGCGAAGACGGCCCCGGCACCGAGCTTGTAGCGCCGGTCCAGGGCGAGCAGGGCGAGCCCGACGACCAGGCACCAGAGGGATTCGTAAAGGAATGTCGGCTGGTAGTAGCCGAGGATGATCGCGTGGCCTGAGGCGTCCGTGGCGGCGGTTCCGGCGCCTTGGTCCATTTGGTGGATTTGGAGTTTCCAGGGCAGTGTAGTCGGATCGCCGTAGAGTTCGTTGTTGAACCAGTTTCCCCACCGCCCGAGAGCTTGGGCGAAGATGACGCCGGGGGCGACGGCGTCCAGGAAGGCGATCAGGGACACCCCGGCCCGGCGACAGCCTATCCAGGCGCCCACACATCCCAGGGCGATGGCTCCCCAGATGCCCAGGCCACCATCCCAGATAGCGAACGCGTTCCACGGGTTGCGTCCGGGCAGGAAATACAGTTCGGGATCGGTGATGACGTGGTAGAGCCGGCCGCCGATGATGCCGCCGGGAACGGCCCAGAGGCAGACGTCCATGACCTGTCCGGGGCGCCCACCCCGGGCGATCCAGCGCCTGGATCCGAGCCAAATGGCTACCCCAATGCCGGCGATGATGCACAGGGCGTAGAAGTGGATGGTCAGTGGGCCCAGGTGAAAGGCGCTGACCGTCGGGGAGGGTAGGAATGTCTGGTTGGTCATGAGGTGCCGTTCGGTGAGTGAGGGACGCGGCGGGTCGTCATCGTGCACATTGTCATGGTTTGCTGCGGAAACGCTGGGGGTCGGTGGGGCACGGCACCCGACGCAGGTACCGTCGGGTGCCGTGCCCGTGAAGCCTTCAGGACCCGGCCTGCCGCTTGCCGGAGACGGCCAGGATGGCGGCGAGCAAGGCCGTGGCGGCGAACACTGCGATCGCGAGTTCAAATCCGGCAGTGGAAGCGGGGGCGCGTCCGCCGGTTGTTGTGGTACCGGAGGCCAGGACGTAGAGGACGGCTCCGAAGGCCACGCCCAGGGAGGTGCCGACGCCTCGGGTCATGTTCATCACCCCGCTGACCATGCCCGCCTGGTGCGTGTGGCCGGCTGCGGCGACGGTGGCATTGTTGGCCGGAGTGAACAAACCCAGACCCACCCCGATCCCGCCCAACGCGGAACCGGCGAGCCAGAGATTTCCGCCGGAGAAGGCCAGGACCGCCAACGAGGCGGCCGCCAGGGCCATGCCGACGGTAGTGGGGACGCGGGCCCCAAGCCGGTCCGCAAGTGTCCCGGCGACGGGGGCGATCAGTGCCAGTCCGATGGGCAAGATGGTCAACAACAACCCGGCCTGCACCGGGGGCATGGAATGCGCCGCTTCCAAATACAACGGCGTCACGAAGAGCACGCCGAAGAGGACCAGGTAGCTGAGCAGGCCTGTGGTGATGCCGCGGGAGAAGGTGCCAGTCCGGAAGAGTCCCATGTCGACCAGGGGGTGGGGTGCCCGCCGTTCCCAGAGGACGAAAGCGGTGAAAAGTACCAAGGAAGCGGCCAGCAGTGCTGCGACCAGGGGGTTGGCGAATCCGAGCCGTGAGGCCTCGGAGAGGGCCAGCAGGAGTGCGCCGGTTGCTGGCATGAGCAGTAGCAGCCCGGCCCAGTCCAGTCGGACCTTGGGCGCTTTGATGTGGGTGCGGGGGAGCAGGAACCAGCCGAGTACCAGGCCGATGATGCCGGCGGGGATGTTGACGTAGAACACCCAGCGCCAGCCTCCTGCGCCGACGAGGAGTCCGCCGACGGAGGGGCCCATGGCCAGGCCGACTGCCTGGGCTGCGCCTTGCAGGCCGATTGCCTTGCCGAGCTTGCCTGCCGGCATGCTGGTGCGGATCAGTGCGACGCTGTTGGCTTGGAGCATTGCCGCGCCGACTGCCTGGATCGCGCGGGCCACCAGCAGCCAGGTGATGTCCGGGGCCAGGGCGCATCCCAGCGACGCCAGGGTGAAGAGCCCAAAGCCGTAGGTGTACAGGAGCTTGCGGCCGAGCATGTCGGCGAGGCGGCCGATGGCGGAGATGCTGCCTACCAGGACCAGCAGGTAGATCAGGGCGACCCATTCAACCTGGGCCAGGGAGGCGTTCATGTCCGTTTTGATGCTGGGGATTGCCAGCGTCACGATGCTCGCGTCCAGCTGGCCCATGAACGCGCCAATGCACACCGTGGCGACCACAAGCCAGGGCGCCGAGGGCCGGCGACGGACCCAATCGGGCCTGGCGGGCTCACGAAAGAGTCGTTCCCACCACGCTTTTGGACCGGGGACCTCCAGGGCAAGTTGTTCTGACATAGAACTATTCTATGTCAGAAAATATCGAAAGTGATAGTGGAGATAGTATGGGGTCATGACCAATACGGCAGAAGCGCTTCTCGAGCCCCCCGACGAACCGCTGCACGTGGTCGGGGATGCTTGGTCCCTGACGGACGTCATCACCCGGTTGCGGCGCGTTCTGCGCTCGAGCGTTCGACATGAGTTCCCCTGGGAAGCGCTGCCCATGGCCCAGGTGGAAATCCTCCAGCGGCTGGCCGACGAACCCGACCTGGGCGTCAGCGAGCTCGCCGCCCGACAGCGCCTTGCGACAAACACCGTCAGCAACTTGATCCAGCAAATGGTGGTTTCACAGTTGGTCAGCCGCACCCCGCGCCCCGGAGACCGGCGCGCCCAGAACCTGCGACTGACCAGAACCGGGGCGGAATTGTTGCAGTCCTGGCAAAACGCCAATGAACGCCGGGTGGCCAACGCCTTGTCCAGACTGCCGCGCCACCGCCAAACCCTCATCGAAGAAGCCATCCCCGCTCTTTCGGACCTTGCGACTCTTCTGGAGACGGACGAATCAACCGACACCACCATCGAGAGGACCGTTGAGAAGCCATGAGCCAGCAAGAAATCAGCAAACCCAACAGCCGGTATGGCCTCGTTCTGGCCATGGACATCATCGCCATTGGCCTCCTCATCACCCTGGCCATCGTGCTCCCACATCTCAGCATTTTCCTGTGGCTGATCGCCCTGGTCTGGATTGTGGTGGCGATCAGGCGCGGCATCAACGAGCGCCGAAACCGAACCGCCGGTAAGTGCCCCTGAAAAGCCGGGGGCATGAGGACTACGCTGCCCACCGCGACTGATTAGAGGGCATCGGCGCCGGTTTCCGTCACGGTTCCGTGGGGGCGGGCGCACACACTGCGCCGGGATTCGCCCCGCCGTGGTCTGTTCAGCGACGCGGGCGTAGGAACGGGCATGGGCGAGGCGTTGCAAGCCCGCTGTCCGCTCTCGCACGTCGAATCCGGAAGGTTGCCGTCTCTGATGGCGAACCCTCCGTCAACATTGGCCACTGATGTGCTGGGTCGGTGGCTGGCGTTGCTCAATCCCGGGGCGTCTGTGCGGCGCTCAGGGCGGCCAGGGCTGCGCGGAGCCGGGTGCCGGCGTCGTCGGCGATCTCACTAACTGCCGGGTTGTCGCTGAGCTGGACCATGGTCTGCGGGTCGATGGCCTCGATGGTGGTGTCGGTGGCGTCAGTGCCGCGTCGGACGACCACGTTGCAGGGCAGCAGCGCCCCCAGTGCTGGTTCAGCGGCGAGGGCGCGGCTGGCCAGGGTCGGGTTGCATGCCCCCAAGATGAGGTAGTCGCCCAGGGCGTCGGCGGCGTCGGGGCCGAGCTTGGCCGCAAGGGTCGCGCGGACGTCAATTGCAGAGAGAATGCCAAAGCCCTGTTCGGCCAGTGCATCGCGGGTTGCCTGGACCGCGTTTGTCCAAGTCAGCGGGACGGTGACAGCATGCGTGTAGCTCATGGGTACTCCTTGGGGTTGACTTTCCGGAGCCGGTTTAGGCAAGGGACAGGAAGAGCTTTTCCAGGTCTTTCTTGGCCATGCCGGGGTCCTCGCTCCTGATGCACTGCTCCAGGCCGGTGGCGATGATGACAAAGCCGGCCCGGTCCAGGGCCTTGGATACGGCGGCGAGCTGGGTGACGACGTCCTTGCAGTCCCTGCCCTCTTCGAGCATCCGGGTCACGGCGGCGAGCTGGCCTTGGGCACGTTTGAGCCGGTTGATGACCGGGGTGAGTTCTTTCGCGTCAAGTTCCATGGCGGGCTCCAAAGTAGTGTAAGTAGTTCCTCATTGTATACCCCGGCGGGTAATTTTCCTGAAGTGGGCCTTTCGTCCCAGGGTTCGCATTCAAGCGCCTGACAAATACCCTAGGGGGTATTATTGTTGTGGTTAGAACAACGGCGGGTTCCCCATCGGGGGCTCCATCACCGACCCCACGCAAGGAGAGCCTCCCATGCTTATTGAGCGCATCTACGACGAAGACTTGGCTCAAGCGAGCTATCTCATCGGCTGCCAGGCCAAGGGCGAAGCACTTGTTGTCGATCCCCGCCGTGATGTCGCCGTGTACCAGTTGTTGGCTGCCGCGAACGGGATGAAGATTGTGGCCGTCACCGAAACGCATATCCACGCCGACTTCCTCTCCGGAACCCGGGAGCTGGCGGCCGCGACCGGCGCCACGGCCTATGTCTCCGGTGAGGGAGGTACGGACTGGCAGTACGGTTTCGAGGCCGAGCGCTTGCTTGACGGTGATGAGATCACCTTGGGCAACATCACGGTGAAGGCCCTGCACACCCCGGGCCACACCCCCGAGCACCTGTCCTTTTTGATCACTGACGGCGCATTCGCCGACACCCCGGGATACCTACTCTCAGGGGACTTTGTCTTCTCCGGCGACCTCGGGCGCCCCGACTTGCTCGACGAGGCCGCTGGCGGCGTGGACACCCGCTTCGCCGGTGCCAAGCAGCTCTTCACCAGCCTGGGGGAGAAATTCCTGACCTTGCCGGATTACGTCCAGGTCCATCCCGGCCACGGGGCAGGCAGCGCCTGCGGCAAGGCCCTGGGCGCGATCCCCTCCTCCACGGTCGGCTACGAACGGCTCTACTCCTGGTGGGGACCCTACCTGGCCGCAAACGACGAACAGGGCTTCATCAACGAACTCCTCGACGGCCAGCCCGACGCCCACGCCTACTTCGGCCGCATGAAACGCAAAAACCGCGATGGCCCCGCCGTGATGGGCGAACGGACCCCGCTGGCCGAACTCGCCACCGCCGACGTCGTGGCCGGCCTCGCCACGGACACGGTGACCTTCATCGACACCCGCTCCAATACCGAAGTCCACGAGGGCACCGTCACCGGCTCCCTGAACGTCCCGGCCGGCAAATCCACCGCCAGCTTCGCCGCCTGGGTCGTCAACCCAGAAACGGACAACAACCCGCTCGTGCTGCTGGCCCCCAACCAGGCCGCCGCCCAGGAGATGTGGGACCACCTGGTCCGCGTCGGCATCGACCGCGTCGCCGGTTACATCACCAGCATCGAAGGCCTGCCCGCGAGCACACCGAAACTCATCCAACCCGCGGAGCTTGACGGTTTCGACGCCGCCATGGTCCTGGACGTCCGCAACCGCACCGAACACGCCGCCGGACACATCCCCGGCTCCCACCAGCTCAGCGGCGGCCGCGTCATGTGGAACCTCGGCCAACTCCCGTCCGAGGGCACCATCGTCTCCTATTGCCAGAGCGGTGTCCGGAATTCCGTCGCGGCCAGCGCCCTGCGCCGCGCAGGCTACGACGTCGTCGAGCTCGATGGCAGCTACGCCGGATGGGCCACCTGGCAACAGACGCGGGAATCTGTTTCCAGCAACTAATCCGGGCCGCATCTGAACCGATTGACTGCACCCGTGGCGGTGCCGGGAAAGCCGGGCACCGCCACCGTTGCACACCCCTGCGAAGGCCTGCCGGCAGCCGCATCCTCGTGGCGGCATCTATGCACAGCAACGGCCACAATCCTGCCGCCTGGCGAGAAAGCACCATCGCAACAAAATACCCCATGGGGTATACTGACGGAACGATCCAAACATATATTTAGGGAGCAAGCAGATGTGTCGTGCGGTGACATGCAAGAAATGCGGTAAGACAACGTGGGCCGGTTGCGGTGAGCACGTTGATCAGGTCATGCGCGGGGTCCCCTCTTCTGAACGCTGCCGTGGGCACGAGCAGGAAAAGTCTGAAGACAAAAGCTTCTTCGCTAAGCTGTTCGGCCGGTAGCTGGAAAATTCCCAGCACCAGGGGAGCCGTTGAGCTCATACGGGAGGCCCCGGAGGATCGAGTCCTCCGGGGCCTCCCGTATGTCGCCGCGGCTCCTCTCAGGAGAGGAGCGCCTGCACGGCCATGTAGGCGGAAATGACCAGGACCAGGATTCCAAGGCCACGTTTGACAATCTTCTCGGGGATCCTGACACCAGTCCTTCCCGCCATAAGCGAGGCGGCCATGTCGAACATGCTCACCAGGCCACCGATGTCGGGGGCGGCAGGTATTCGTTCTTTGTATGGGCATTAATGCCCTATCGGAGTTTTGGGTAGTCGCTCCAGGTGTGACCGGCGCGTTGTGCCCATTGGCCGGCAGTGTAGGTGCTAATTCCGAGAGTGTCAGCGATGACGCTGGCGGGCATGGTTTCTCCCTCACGTGTGCTTGCACCGTGCACTCACAGTAGTGGGTGGGTCGGATCCGTCAAGTTGCAGGCGCGCCGGTTTGGGGGATGCCGCCTAAGAAACTTCTAAGATCGGGTGGCTAGCGTTTGTGGCATGGCATCCATGACTGCTCCCGCCGCCGTGCGGCGGCGACGCCACTCCGCCCGGTCCGGGCGGCTGCTGCTGCGCGCCCTGCTCGTTGCCGGTATCATCGGCGTCCTGGCGGAGTGGTGGTTCGCCACCCCGTCGTCGCTGACCTTCACTCCGGCGTCCACGGCAACCTCCCTGGGCGAACTCAGTGGAATGGCCGGCGCGTTTCTTGTCTGCGCCCAGGTGCTGCTGATCGCCCGTGTTCCCTGGTTCGAGCGCGCCGTCGGCATGGATCGTTTGGTCAGCTGGCACCGGACGCTCGGCAGTAGCGTCCTCTTCCTCATTCTCAGCCACGTCCTGCTCATGGTCCTCGGGGTCCAACTGCTCACGTCCGGCACTCCGTGGGCAGCAACGGCGGCGGTCCTGACCTCATACCCCGACATGTTCACCGCCTTGATCGGCACAATGTTGTTTCTCGTCATCGGGATCAGCAGCGCCCGCATCCCGCGAGGAAAGATTTCCTATGAGACCTGGTACTGGCTGCATGTCACGGCCTATGTGGCTGTCTTCCTGACGTTTTTTCACGAACTGAGCGCAGGGGTCCATTTCGTCAACAACCCCGTCAATCGCGCGGTGTGGATCGCGCTCTACCTCGCCACAGCCTCCGCTGTCCTCACGTGGCGGTTCATTCTCCCAGCCGCCGCCGCGTGGAAGCACCGCATGGTGGTGTCCCACGTAGTGGATGAAGGCAACGGACTGAGCAGCATCTGGCTTGCCGGTCCGTATCTGGATGAGCTGGGAGTGCGGGCCGGCCAATTCATGATGTTCCGTTTCATCAGCGTTGGCCACATGCTGACCGCGCATCCGTTCTCCCTGTCACGGCTGCCCGCTGACGGCCTGATGAGAATCACCGTCGGGGCGCTGGGCGACCACAGCATCCGGATGCGCCACTTGAAGCCCGGCACCGCGGTCCTGGCCGAAGGCCCCTTCGGCCATTTCACGCCCGAGGCAAGCCGGCGGCCGAAAGTCCTGCTGATCGCGGGCGGCGCCGGGATCGGCCCCATGCGCGCACTGGCCGAGAGCCTGGTTAATGAAGGACGGAATGTGGTGATGGTCTACCGGAGCACAAGCAAGGAGCGGCCTGCCCTGGAAAGTGAACTGCGTGCACTCCACCCCCTGGTGCTGCACACCGTCTTGGGAAGCCGTGCGGAGCTGGGCCACGATCCGCTGGCAGCACGCCCGCTTGGACGCTTGGTCAAGGACATCTCGGAACGGGAGGTCTACGTCTGCGGCCCGCTGGGGATGGCGCACACCGTGGAGGAATCGTTGTCACGGCTTGGGGTATCCAAGCGAATGATCCACCGCGAAATACTGAGCATGGGACATTGATCATGAACGGACGGAAGTGGACGGGTACGGCCCTTTTCCTGGCAATCTTCGTTGTCATGGGTGCGACGTTCGGCCTGCGGCTGTATTCGGCCCAGGAGCACTCAGCCATCGCCAGCTCGCTCACGAGCGCAGCAGCCAAGCCGACAACCTCCGGGGGTGCCCCTCCTGGAACCTCTACTCAGTCCGCGGCGCCCAGTGCGCCCCCAGCGGCGACCGGCACCGGCAAGGGCTCGCCGGTCACGACCATCACGGGCGATCCCGAGAGTACGCCGTACGGCAACGTGCAGGTGGCGGTCAGCTTCGCCGGCAAGAAGATCACCGGCGTGACGGTCCTCCAGGTACCCACCTCCGGAAACTATGACCAGCAAGTCGCTCAGGTGGTGCCCCCCACCCTCCTGCAGGAGGTCCTCACCTCGCAGTCGGCCAAGGTCGACACCGTCAGCGGCGGCACGTACACCTCCACCGGTTACTTGCAGTCGGTGCAGTCGGCGATCGACAAGGTTCCCTGATGCGGTTTCTGGACACCGTCATGGGCATCCCCATGTCCCTGGACATCCGTGACGCGGGGGACCATCACGCGGCGGCCAAGGAGGCCTTCGCATTGTTGCATGAGGCGGATGCTATTTTCAGTCCGTACCTTCCCGGCAGCCAACTCAGCCGGCTCAACCGCGGCGAGCTGACGCTGGGGACGGCTGGCGCATTGTTTCTGGAGGTGCATGACCTGGCGGCGCGGTTCGCGGCGGTCTCCGGCGGCGTATTTTCCCTTCAAACAGCATCCGGCGACTCGGATCTGAACGGCACCGTCAAGGGGTGGGCCGCCCAACGGGCAGCCCAGCGCCTCAGGACGCTGGGGCTGGCAAATTTTTGTCTCAACGCCGGAGGAGACGTCGTCGTCGCCGGGGGCAGCGGGCGCGGAACGGCCTGGAACGTCGGGATCCGATCCCCGGACTCACCGCAACGGATGATGGCCGTGCTCGCCCTTCGCGACATGGCCGTTGCCACATCCGCCACGTATGAGCGGGGAGAGCACATCATCGATGGCCGCACGGGCCTCCCCGCCTGCGCGTTCGCCAGCGTTTCAGTGGTCGCTGCCGACTTGACCATCGCCGACGTGCTCGCGACGACGGTGTTCGCGATGGGCCCCGACGGTCCGCGCTGGGCTGCTGAACGCTATGACTGCAGCGTCCTTGCACAGTTGGCAGACGGCACGTTCATCGACGCAGGGGAGCTGCGGCGCTGGCTGGTGTCGGCGCCAAAGTGACCGGTGGGCCCGGCGCGGGCTTTTGCGGCGCGATGAACACCAGGGCCGGGTAGGTGACCGCGGCCAAGGCCAGGTGCATGACCACCAGGAGCAGCACGGCGTTGGGCGGGGCGCCTCGGTACAGGATCCAGAGGTCAGGGGCCAGGCCGCCCATTGTGACGACGACGGTGAGCCAGGCAAACAGCAGCCGTGCCCGCGGCGTGAACAACGTGACAACGGGCCATGCCAGGGATGCCAGGGCCACCCCCGGCACCGTCAACTTCGCATAGTCCAAGAACCGGAAATGCTCATAGCCGGCCATTGCCGGGAAGGTGGCGGTGCCGGCCGCCACGATCGCCGCGCAGGCAGCCAGCGAACCGATGATGGCGACGGCGGCGGCGGCGAGGAACCGGCCAGGGGCGGGCTGGCGCCGTCGCCGGGGGCGTTCGAGACTGAAGTAGCCGCCCGCCCGCTGGACAAGTGTTGGACGGGCCGTGGCCTCGTCATTTTCCGGGCTTGACCAGTGGGGCATTCGATGGGCTCCTTGCGCTGTGGACGATGTCGGGCGCCGGGCCGCAAGCACGGCGCCTCCTGCCCCCGACGCTATGCGAGCTTTCTTAGAAGATTCTTGGACGCCACCGCGGAACCTGGAGCCGGTCCATGACGCCTATACTTCAAATCATGTCGGACACACTCTCCGTCCTGGTGGTTGAGGACGACCCAGCGCTGGCGTCGATGTTGCGGGAACTGCTCGAAGGCGAGGGCTATGCGGTCGTGGCCGTCCATGACGGCCAGCGCGGACTGCATGAAGGATTGACCCGGCGCTTCGACATCCTCCTGCTGGATCGGGGGCTTCCGGCCCTGGACGGTCTTGACCTCCTGGGCCGGCTGCGGGCCAAGGGTGTTACGGCCCCGGCGTTGATCCTGTCGGCGCTCAGCAATCCCGCCGACAGGGTTGAGGGTCTGGACATGGGCGCCGAAGATTATCTCGGCAAGCCGTTCGATATTGACGAGCTGCTGGCCCGGCTCAGGTCCTTGCTGCGCCGACATGCGGCTGTCTCGGATGCCGTGCGGGTCCCCGGGGGGCTGCTGGAGAGCGCGAGCCGCACCGTGACACTGGACGGAGGAGCCGTCGTCGTCCTTTCCGAGCGGGAATGCGGGCTGTTGGCGCACCTGGCCCGCAGTCCGCGGCAAATATTCAACCGGCAGGCCCTGGTGGACAGCGTTTTTACCGAAGCCGATGACGAAGGCGTGGTGGATACCTACGTGCACTATCTGCGCAAGAAATTGGGGCGGTCCTGCGTCGTCACCGTCCGCGGTGTGGGGTATCGGTTGGGTCCGTTGGCGTGAACACCCGGGACAAAACCGAGCTTAGGCGTGCCGTGGTGTGGCTTGCTCTGCAATTCACTGCGTTGATCGTTGTGCTGTTTGTCCTGCTCGGCACCCTCATCTACTCGATCGTGGCTGCCGGTGTCCAGGAATCGACCAACAAGACACTGGCCGGCGCGGCCCTGATCGATTCGCCCTCCGACGCGCCGTTGGGGGTCTTCGTCGCCATCAGCGCTCACGGACAGCTGCTGCTCTCCCATGCCGCGCCTCCCGGTCTGCCCGACACCGTGGCGATCGATCAGGTCGCCGCGTCACATAGGAACGAACAGAAATACGCGAGGATCGACGGGAAGTCCTATACAGTTCTGACCACGTACCGAGATGGCAAGGTCATCCAGGTGGCAGTCAACCAGCACGAACGCCAAGAGGAACTAAACCGCTTAGTGCTGGCCATCTCGATAGCCACATTCGTCTCGGCGGCGATGGCTGCGGGCCTGTCGATTTGGATAGCCCGGCGTGCCATGCGGCCGATGGCTGAGAGTTTGGCCCTGCAGCGTCGGTTTGTTGCCGATGCCAGCCACGAACTGCGCACCCCGCTGACTTTGTTGAGCACCCGCGCCCAACTTTTGCGCCGCAAGGTCCAGGGCACTGGTTCTAAGCTCTCTGATGACGAAGTGGCGGCCGGTGTGGCCAGACTTGTGGATGACGCCAAAATGCTGACTGGAATACTGGATGACTTGTTGCTGTCGTCGGATCCGCGCGAAACCATAGGGCATTCCCTCGTAAACATCGTAATGATCGCGGACAGTGCCACAGCATTGTCCGAACCGGAGGCCCAGCAGCGCCTCATCCGGTTGAGACGGACCGGATCCCCGGGCCCGGTCAATGTCCGGGGCTCGGAGGTCGCTCTCCTGCGCGTCTTTACTGCACTGATCGCCAACGCCCTTGACCACGCCGCAACGAGCGTGGAAGTTGAGGTGACCGTCCAGGGCCGGGACGCCGCCATCCGCGTCATCGACGACGGCCCCGGCTTCGCGGCCGGGACCGAGACGAGGGTCTTTGAACGCTTCGCCTCGTCGCGCCTGCCCGCCGGCAAGTCCGACGCCGTCCGCCACTATGGACTTGGCCTCGCCCTGGTTGCCGAGATCGTGGCACTGCACAGTGGGAAGATCATGGTCGAACCTGGGCTGCATGCGAGCGGGGCCGTCGTCAACGTCCTCCTGCCCCGGGTCCAGTCCTGAGCAGCAATTCCTTATGCCTGTCCAAGAAATCGCAAAGGAACCGAGTGAAAAATGAAAGTATGAATTTAGGCAAAACTGAAGACCGGAGCAGGCCATGAGCACGCGCCCAGATTCCATGACTCTTGAGGCACCACGCGAGTACCTGGGCGCAGAGTCAATATTGGCAGCCATGAGCCAGGCCCAATCCATGGATTGATTGGAGAACGCTCTGCTCGTAGTTGGATTAGCCGGTGTCGTCGTACGTTTGTTGCTCATGTTCCGACGGCATCTTTCCAAGGCCGGCAGTCGCAAAGGGAGGGGCGCGGCTGCTGGCATGGCTTTGATGGAGACCCTATCCGCCCCTTCGAGCCTTGAGGCTCGGATTGAGTTGGAACGGCAACGTCAAAAGCAGGCTCGGGCCCCGTGCCGGGGGACCCTATGCGCGGGGTCCACGTGGCCGTGAATGACGACGGCATTTACCGCCGAGTGGTCTTCAGCTCCAACAATCCCTGACGCCAAACTAAAGTTTGTACGTGGCTCGTCCCGAAGTGACGTCCCGCAAGGGGCATCCCGTATAGAGGATGCCAAAGCGTAAACCGGTCCCATCCGCGACGATTTGGGAGTTTGGCTGACGGGATGAAAGCCGGGCTGGTACAACAATTCTGTCACCGTTCGTGAGGCCGTCGATTCGATGCATGGTTGTCGAATTGCGTGAGCCGGAAAGGCTGCGCTTCAGCGCCGGTTTGATCGCCGTCCCGCGGGCAGGATACTTGCTCACCGGCCGTGTTCAGTGCCGTGAGCAGGACGTTCACGGGGATACTCACCCAGCCACGATAGTTGATCGCATCCGGGCCGACTGCTGGCAGCCACCCCTTCGCAGATGGCCATCTGCCGATCGTGCTGTAGGTCGATCCCCTTCTGGAATGGGTGAGTTGTCCCAGTAAGCGTTCCCCCTTTGACATCGCGGTGTGTCCTCTGCACTGCTAGCGAGGGGCGAAAGGATGCCGCCACTGTTTGATGAACCTTCATGTGGTGAGAGCCGAGATCGCGTGGTGGCACGCGATACCGGGCTCCTGCTCCCATGAGGGCAGCGGGCCGGTGACCTTGCCAACCGTCGTAGTGGTCCGGCCGATATCAGCGGGTGCTGGCGGCGGTGCCGTCACCTGAGCGCGCTGGTCCTGCGACCGGGGGTTGTGGGGCGGCTATTTTTGGTGCACGGACTTGAGGCCATGGGCGGAGCTCACCTGGGCGATGACTGAGGCGATGACGGCAACGACGACCACGATGATCACAGGGATGACGCTGCCGAGCAGTGCGGCGTCGCGACCAAGGAATACTGCGACCACGCTGCACCCGCACATGCCAGTCAACACGAACGCAAGGCCGGAACCGAGGAACACGGGTGCACGCAGCGTCGAAATCCCTGCGTCAAGTCGCCGCAGGCTCACGGTCGGCCCAACACCCAAACAGCCAAGGAAGACCACGAGCGCGAGCAACCAGGCCGTCAGGGCCCAGGACAGGCCGGCCGGAGCCTGTGTTCCTTCAGGGCGGATCAACACAAGCGCCAGGAACCCCACCACCACAACGACCGCCAGGACTATGGCGGGAATGAGCGGGACGAGCACCCTCCGCGCCTGTGACCGGAGGGCGGGAATGAGAACGCGGGCCACAATGAGGCCGAGGCCAAGCAGTGCAATCACCCCTCCGAGACAGAGGAGGACGGTCGCGGCATCCATTAACCCCCTGACCGCTGCGAGGGCGTCTGGCCCTGCCGGGTCCAGGAGGGCCTTGTTTAGTGCCGGGACGATCAGGAAAGCAGCGCACCACGCGATCCAGGTGGTCGAGATGGTCGCTTGCAGGCGCAAGCGTATGCCGTCCGGGCCGGTGAAAGTCGGCCGGACCCACGCCCGGAGTGCGCCACCGAACAGATCCGCCGTCGTACGCGCCGAACCCGGCATTTCCTCAACCAGGGCGGCCAGTTCGTCACCGTAGCGCGCACGAAAGGAGGGCGGATACGAGCGCAGTGCGAGTTTAGCCAGGCGACTCATGGCTGGGCCGTCTTCAACCGTGCCAGGCCGTGCGAGGCGAAACTGCTCATCGCCTTCAACCGCTCCGTCAGCAGCGCCGAGCCGGAGGCCGTGATCTCATACGGGCGACGGCGGTCCTCACCGGGAAGGGCGTGCACGTAACCGCGAGCTTCCAGTCGGGAGAGAGCTGCGTACAGCGTGCCTGGACCGAGGGTGACCCCGGCGGATTCCTCGGTGTCCTGCACGATCGCGTATCCGTGCTTCGGACCGGCCGCGAGGCTTCCGAGGATCAGCAGTGCCGGGTCCGCCCACGCCACATCTTGTTTGCGCCGAACCATCAATTACTCCGTCTCTCGTAGTACGTGAAACGATACTATACTGCCTCTCATGAGCAAACAACCCGGAATGACGGTCCTTGGGCTAATCCTTGCAGCGGCACTCGTCGCCCTCCTGGGCCTGATCGGCGCTCGCTACATCTTCGTGGGGTCCGCGCTGAGCCTGGTCCCCTGGGGGCTCGCTGCCCTCATCATCGGGTTGTTCTCCCGAACCTGGGCGACTGCCCTCAGCCGCAGTGCACTCTTCGGGTTCTGCCTCGCAGGGACGTTCATGCTGGCCGGCTATCAAGGAACAGTCCCCGTGACGAACCATCTGATCCCCTTCGCCATCATCGGCCTCGTCGGCGCGCTCTGCGCCATCACCGGTGCAACATTCGGTCACCTGGTGCGAACGAAGCTTCGCGGGCGGCCCTAATCCAACCAGGGCCGACAGCCGATGCCGATGCGCACCTGCCCCTCGAAATGAGCCACACCGCCGGGAAGGAGTGCATGAGCCGTCGTTTCCGTGGTCCAGGAATCCCTTCCCGCAGGAACCCAAACCACGAGCAAATACCATCCCGGTCAAGGTCCCCATTCTGGGGTTTTTTGGGGGGTGCTGGGACAGGCGCTTGGCCTGCACCCCACCGAGGATGTGCATGCTCCGGAGGCCGGCCATGACGGCCAGGACGACGGCGAGCAGCCGACCCCGGGCAGCGGGGATCCCGCCGCCGGCACGTCATGGATTGGGTGCGCGGGGATCCTTTCCCGATGTTGGGGGCGGCTGTCGGGTCGTCGGTTATTGTATGGGTGAAGGGTGGTTGAACTCTTGGTTCGTGGTCAGTGGGCGTTGGCCGGGTTGAGTTTGAGCCGGCGCAGCAGTTGCGTGTTCAGAGCCACTACGATGGTGGACAGTGACATAAGCACCGAGCCGGCGGCGGGTGAGGGCATTATCCCGGCAAGGCCAGCATGCCGGCAGCAAGCGCTACGGAGATGACGTTGTACTCGGCTGCCCAGACGAGGTTTTGCCACATCTTGCGGTAGCTGGCGCGGGAGAGGTTCACCATGGACAGCACGGCCCGGGGGTCGCTGCCGGCCAGGACCACATTGGCCGATCCCATGGCGACCTCGGTTCCGGCCCCTATGGCAATGCCGACCTCGGCCCGAGCGAGTGCTGGGGCGACGTTGACGCCGTCGCCCCCATGGCCACCTTCAGCCCGCGGCCGTGGAGTTCGGTGGTTTTTTGTCCTTGTTCCGGGGAGAACCTCGGCGAAGACTTCGTCAATGTGCAGTTCGGCGGCCACAATGACGGCAATCTGGTGGGCGTCGCCGGTAATCTTGGCGACCTTGATGCCGCGATTCCGCAGGGCAGGGACGGCGTGTCAGTATTCGTCGTGGACTTCGTCCTCCAACGCAAGTGCCCCGATCACTGCCGCGTCGCGAATTACGTGCAGCACGGCAGCGCCCCGGCCCATCCGCGCAGCAGTGACCGCGCCAGTGGTCTCGGGTTCGGTCAGTGCGCGTTCCGCCAGGAGGGTGGGGCCAACGACGTTGGCTTGGATGCTCCGGCCGGTCATCGACTGGAAATTGCTGGCCGGAGCGGTGGGCGCCCCGGTGGGCCGGCGGCCGCGACGCTGGCACTCGCCAGGTGGTGCTCGCTGTCGGATTCAATAGCCCCGGCCAGGGCCAACAGCTCATCGGTTGTCACGCCGTCGACCGCCATAGCCTTGGTGACGGAAGGCTCGCCCTTGGTCAGGGTGCCGGTCTTGTCGAAGAGCACGACGTCGATGGTGCGCATCCGCTCCAATGCCATCGGGTTCTTGATCAACACCTCCAGCCCGTGCGGCCCGTTCGGTGGAGATGGCAATGGTAAGGGGATGGCCAGACCCGGGGCTTGGCCATCCCCTTACCGTTGCCCTGGCTGGCATATCGGTACTGTGCGCCGTCCTCCTGCACCGGATCCCCACCCGCTAATCAAAGGGACTCGCAACGGCGGAATAGCAAGACCTGAGTGCTATTGCTTGATCTTTGGTGGCGTGAGGCCTACGGCGATGGCGAGTGCTGCGGGCAGGCTCCCGATCGGCAGCAACGCGAGGGCGGCAAAGCCCACGGCGGTGCCGTAAATGTCGTTCTCTGTACGTTGCTTACTTTGCGACGGTGATGGAATCGATGGCAACCTTGGCCTTGGCTGCGAGCGCTGCGGGAAGCGGGGCGCTCTTTGCAGCGGCGACGGCGGCCTGCTGGCCGGCGTCGCTGATGGCGTAGTTTCCGAAAGCTTTGACCAGGTCAACGGTCTTGGCGTCGGGGTAGGAGGCGCAGACCACGGCGTAGGAGACGAGCGTGGCCGGATAAGCGCCGGCTTCCTTCGGTGTGCGGTTGAGTGTCAGCGACAGGTCGTGTGCTGAGCGCCCGGCCACAACTGTGGCAGTACCGACGCCCTTGGCGGCAGCCTCGGCGGTGACGGGCACGTATGAGTCACCGACCTTCAGCTCAGCTTTGCCCATGGCGGCGGTGACGGCGGAGTCGTCGGCGTAGGCGATGGCGCCGGCCGTCTGGGTCACGGTCTTGACGACGCCGGAGGTGCCCTTGGCGTTTTCACCGGGCAGTGAGGCGGGCCAGTCGCCGGTTGCCTTGTCTGTCCACACGGTGGGGGCGGCCTTGGCCAGGTAGTCGGTGAAATTCTGGGTGGTGCCCGAGTTGTCCGAGCGGTGCAGCGGTGTGATGGCCAGGTTTGGCAGCGTTGCGGACGGGTTCGATGCCTTGATGGCCGGGTCGTTCCAGTTCTTGATTTCGCCGCGGAAGATCCTGGCTACGGTGTCGGCGTCTAGCTTGAGGGTCTTCACGCCGGGGACGTTGAACGTGACCGCGATCGGGGAAATGTACCACGGGATGTTGATGGCGCCACCGGGGCCGCACTTGGCCTTTGCGCTGGCCATCTCGGCGTCGCTCATGAACGCGTCCGAGCCGGCAAACTGCACAGCTCCTGCGATCAGTGCCGTGCGGCCCGCACCGGAGCCTTCCGGGGAGTACTGGATGGTGGTGCCGGAGTTGGCGGATTCGAAGCCGGTCTTCCAGGCATCCATGGCAGCCGAAACAGCGGTGGAACCCGTCCCGGTCAGGGTGCCGGTGACGGATCCGCCGGCCGCCGCGCTGGTGGAGGAGCCGCCATTGCCGGTGGTTACGGCGTTGTCCGTGCCACAGGCAGTCAGGGCGAGTGCGCCGATGGTGAGAACTGCCGCCACGCGGCCGATGTGAAGTGCCTTCACGCGATTTACCGATTCGATGGGTCTGTAGATTCCTTACCGGTCCAAGCTAGGGGCTCCAAGTGACGAGGTGGTCCATTCCAGGTGAACGGAGGGTTAACGTTGATGTGATTGTCGAGTTTGATGTGCAAGGTTGGACGCCCCCGGGTGTGGGGTATCTTGTGGGAGGGCCGGGGCTACCAGACCAAGACGCAACCCAGATGAGAATTGGTTGCTGTTAGCCATCGTTATTATGGAGATGACGTCATGCAATGGTTTAGCGACTGCTCATTCGTCCTTGGTGTCCCTTTGTCGCAAACAAGCGAGGCGACACATTGTTGCATGACCGCGGGGCTGCTCAGATTCGCTTGGGAAGGGGACACCGTCTTGGTGCACGGCATGGACCGCCTGGCCCGCAACCTCGACGCCCTTCGCTCCATGGTCAAGCGCCTGGCCGCGGGGGTGTTCCAGATGAGTGGTTTGCGTGGGCGGGCGTTGAGTTCCTGGGCGACGTGTTCGCGGTCTTCGGCACAGTGTTGATGTGTGTCAGTGTCTCTACATGGTGAGTGGATTAGATCGTCTTGCTCAATCCCTGGTCTTCGTAGTAACGGATAGGCGTCAATCAGGCTGTCGGTGTCAGTTAAGATGGTGCGCAGCGCGCCGTCAGCGTAGCTGTGTCCGCCCTCCTGGAGGGCTGCAGATCCATGAACGGCTCCATGATCATGGTTGGAATGAGCTAAAAATATCCCGCTCCGTGGGCGTTGGGCATACGGAAGGAATCGCCCCAAGAGGAGATGATGGGCTGGCTTTCAACGGCTCCTGTCGACTGTGGGGGTTATCGCTTAGATGCTTCAAGGCCATGGTCAGGGCGTGGCAGAAGGGGCCGGCAAAGAATGGGCGGGCGGGACCGGGCGTCGCCATGTCCCATTCGAGGTAGCCGCTCTCGCTGATGGGCTCGAGGTTGGCTGCGGTGGTCCGGCCACGTCGCCGTGCGGCGTTCCTGCTGCAGTGGCCGGGTTCCTCGACGTGCCTGGAGTACAGCACGCCGTCTTCTCCCAGGAGTGCCTCGCGCCGTGCACGGCCACAACATGCCGGGCCCGTGGTCTGCGTGGGCTTGTCAAGCAACAGCCAATACCGGTCCGCCCGGCTTATGCCTCGTTGTTGAGGTCGCTGCCCTCTGATGCGGCTGTGGTGCCAAAAACCTGCCGGTTGTTCAAGGCAAATCGCGCCACGGTGGCCGGAGACCAGAAGTTCCACGGCCGTTTGCCGGGCGTCCCGAGTCAGTGCCACTATGGCTTCAACGGTTTTGGTCAAAACTAATTCTGGCTGGGAAAGCAAGTGCTGCCTCCAGGTACGAGGGAAAGGTTGGAAGGACCCCTAAGCCAAGTCTGTCGCGGGCCGTGGGGTGCGGACTACAACAAGCACAGGAATGACGGATCCGACGGAGCTGGGACCGTCACCAAAATGGCGGTCTCAGCTCCGTCGGATCAGTTAGTCGGATGGGTCAGGCCTTGCGGACGACGCTGGCCAGCGCCAGCGGAAGGGTGAGGATGGCGGTGGCGGGGACGATCCACCATGTTCTCGTGGCGCCTGAGGTGCTGAGGACGGCGATGATGGCGAAGGATGCGGCCACGGCCACGGCCACTCGCCAGTCGTCGCCAACTACGAAGTCGTACCAGAACAGCCCGAACCGGCGCAGGACGTCGAAGACGCCGGTTCTCTGAGCCTGGGGGACCGGCGGACTGTCGACGGCCACGGTGCCGGCCTGGCCGGTCATGCCGGCATCGCTGGCGAATTCGCTGGAGTCGTGGGGCGCTTCCGCCTGCAGCGGATCCTTGACGGCTCCGCCGGCCGGCGAAGCCGGGGACCCCGCGGGGGCCGCGGCGTTCCGGGATGCCCGCTGGCGCAGGAACCCTACGAGGGCTAGGGCCAATGCCGTGAAGTTAAGCAGTGGGCTCTGTTGTCAACGCTGCTTTGGGGTGGATGACTTGAATGGTCAGGCGGGCTGGTTGGGTGGGGCCGTGGGGTTTGGTGGCGCGGGCCTGGTACTTCGAAATGGCTCTTTTGACGGTTCTTGGGCCGGTGCGGAGCCTGCGTGGGGGCAGGAGGTTTGCCAGGAGGTGTTCTCCGATCCGTCCGGCCAGTGCGTGCCAGCCATGCCCGGGGCTGGCACGCGGTGCCGGTCCGAGGATGATCGTGTCTCTGGCCGTGGTCAGTGCGATGGTGAAGCTGGCCCGGTCCGGGTCCAGGCCGGGGGCGGCGTTGGTGGCTTCGCTCATGGCGGTGCGCAGCAGTTGCTCGGCGATCAGCACGGCATATATTTCCTGTTCGACCAGCGCAACGGTGCGTGAACGCAGAACTCTGCCGCCTTGCATGGTGGACTTGATCTCACGGAAGGTCGTCTCGACTTCCTTGTTGCTCGTGATACAGGCCCATCAACGCCGTGGCAGTACCCTGGACCGGGTCGGTCATGTTCGTGACGAGCCGGTTGTTGAGCGTCGCTTTGTATTGCGATGCATTGGTCATTGTTAAACCGAACCCGGTTTAACAATGATTATGCCGAAGAATACGTTAAGCCGAGGTTGGTGTGGTCGCCCTTGCAATGAGGGGTTCTCTGTCGTGTTCCTCGGCTTAATATTTCCTTCTAGCCTGTCTTGTATCCATGCTCCCAATGGAAGGACAAGGCAATGGATACGTCAGTTACGGCGATCGGGGATGTCGTGGTGGCAGCGTTGGAAGACGCCGGCTACATGCACTCAACGATTGGTCAGATTCGCAAGTCCATCAAGTGGCTGGGTGTGTTGGCCCAGAAACAGGACGGCATTTATACGATCGGGTTGGGTGCGGAATTCGCTTCGATGACGACCAGCCCGCGCACCGGGCGGTACAGTGCCCAGCGGCACAATGATTACAGCCGGTTGGTGTGGTTGTTCGACTCGTTCGTGCTCACCTGCACGGTGGATGTTTCCACACGACCCCGCGGGCAGCAGCGGAAGCAACCTGACGGTGCTGAGTTCTCCGGGCTGATGGCGTCGTGGTACCACGACATGGAAGAGCGTGGCCTCGCGCTGTCGACTCAGAACTACTTCGGGTTCCTGGCCTGCGAATATTTGCGCTTTTTGGAGGTCACCGGGGTTTTCAGGTGGGATGACGCCGACGGGGCCAGTGTCCTGGGATTTCTTCAGTCCCTGCGGGACCGGTGGGCTGATACGAGCATGTGGTCGGCGGTGGCCAGTTTTCGTCCGTTTCTGAAGTTTACCGCCCGCACGGACCTCCTTGATGCGTTGGCGCTGGCCAGGGCAAAGCGTCATCACAAGATCATTCCCGTGCTTGATTCCGGGGTTGAACGGAAAGTTCTTGATGCCTGCCAACAAGAATTGGTGTCTGCTAGGGATGCTGCGATTGTCCTGCTGTGCCTGCTCACGGGCTTGCGTGCGTGCGATATCCGCAGCCTGCAATTGGCGGATATCGACTGGCGGGGTGGCACGATCGGGATCGTGCAGCAAAAGACAGGGAACCCGTTGACCCTGCCGCTACCCCAACTTTTACTGGTCAAACTCGCCCGCTACGTCCTTGATGAACGACCAGTATCCGAAGCGAAGGAAGTCTTTTTGAGGTTGAAGGCCCCTCATGTTGCCTTGGCAGACCACACGACGATTTACGTGATCATCAACAAGGTCTTCCGTGCCTCCGGAGTGGAGGATGTGAAGGTTGGATCGCGTGTTCTTCGCTACAACGCCGCATCGAAGTTGCTGCAGGCAGGCACCGCGTTGCCGACGATCTCTGCCATTCTGGGCCACGCCCACAGCGACTCGACCAATGTGTATCTCAACGCTGACGCGGAGCGGTTGCGTGCCTGTGTCCTTCCTCTGCCGGAAGGGACGCGGTGATGAGCGCGCAAGTGTTCACCAGCGTTTTCGCTGAGGAACTGAGACGGTATCTGGCCTTCAAGCAGGACATGGGCTGCTATGGCAGCTCACGCATCTGGTACCTGCGCAGCTTCGATGCCTACTGCACGGAACACGGGGTGACGTGTTTTGACCAGCCGACAGTCGAAGGGTGGGTGATCTCCAAGAAGGCCTCCCAACTGGGGTCGCCACCGTCGTGGATGTCATACATCCGGGACTTTGGCCGCTGGATGCGCACCCATGGCAACCCGGAAGCATATGTGCTTGCCGAGTCCTGGCGGGCCGGATTCGCCCATTCCCGGCCCTACTTGTTGAGTCGCGACGAAATCAAGCTGTTCTTCCAATCCGCGGCCGAACTGAAGACCACCTCGCCGTGGAAATGGCAGTCTGTCGCCTTCTTCGGGTTGATGCACTCGTGCGGGCTTCGTACCTGCGAAACCCGCAGGCTTCGGCCCCAAGATGTTGACCTCGAGAAAGCGGGGATTGATGTGTTGTGGTCCAAGGGCAACAGAAGCCGGCGCCTGCCGATCACCGCTGAGATCATTGACATCCTCGCCGAGTGTGACCGGACGTCCCGCAAGATATTCGGGCAACAGCGTCCCCGGTTCTTTGTTTCTTCAACCCCTGCCCCGGTCGCGCCGGCCTCGATAGGGGTTATGTTCAATCGGATCTGGGACCACGCCGGGCTGCCGAGGGCAATTGATGGCATCCAGCCTCATCCGTACTCCTTCCGGCACCATTTTGCCTATGCCAACATCGAACGGTGGATGGCAGAAGGCACCGACGTCAACGCGATGCTGCCCTACCTCTCCCGATACATGGGGCACGCCTCATTGGATAGCACGTACTACTACATCCACACATCACCGGACTTCATGGATGGCTACGCAGCCCTCACCCGTGACGGCCAAGGCGTATTTCCCGAGGTGGGATTTCAATGAAACACACACCACACGAAGCGTCCCCTGACTTTTGGGGGTACGCGAGGAACTACCTGCACGACTTCCTGCCCCAGGTCAGGGCCCTGGCACCGAACAGCATTGAGGCTTATCGGATCAGCCTGGAGAGCTACGTCCAGTACCTGGTCACGCAGAAGCAGGTCCGTCGTCAAGACATCGGTTTTGACCACTTTGACCGGCAAACCCTCAAGGACTGGCTGGTCTGGATGCGGCAAAGCAAAAACTACTTGCCGGCAACCATCGGCCTGCGCCTGAGCTCCATCAAAGCCTTCCTGAATTTCGCCTCCACGGAAGAAATCACCTTGGTCGCGGTATACCAAGCAGCGAAGACTCTCAAGACGCCAGCCACACCGCGCAAGCCCATCGAATACCTGCAGGAGAACGAGACAACAGCGGTTCTGGCCGCCCACGACGGCAAGGACTTGAAGTCCCGGCGGAATCGCATGCTGCTCATCCTGCTCTACGACAGCGGCGCACGCGTCGGTGAGATCACCGCACTCACCGTTGACGACCTGGCACTGGCAAAACCAGCCCACCTGACACTCACAGGGAAACGGGACAAAAGCCGCGTCGTCCCCCTGGGCGAGAAAACCCTCGAACACCTGATGGTCTATCTCAAGGAGTTCCACCCGCAACGGGCCACCCGGTCAGCGACACGTCCGCTCTTCTACAGCTACCACCGCGGCCAAGCAACAGCGCTTTCCAGCGACACCGTCGCCGCAGTGCTCACCAAAGCCGGAAACCTCGCCCGCGAACGGTGCCCTTCGATCCCCGAGCACCTCCACTGCCACATGCTGCGAAAAACCAAGGCCATGGACCTCTACAAACAAGGCATACCGTTACCGATCATCATGCAGATGCTCGGCCACGAAAGCATGAGCACCACCTCTGCGTTCTACGCCTTCGCGACCCTCGACATGATGCGCGAAGCAATGAACGCCGCCACACCGGCTATCAGCGAATCAAGTACCGAGTCCCTCAGCGACCGCGAACTGCAACTGCTCTACACCCTGAAATAATCCAAAACATTAAGCCGAGGAACAAGCCGGAGAACCCCTCATTGCAAGGGCGACCACACCAACCTCGGCTTAACGTATTCTTCGGCATAATCATTGTGGGTGACCACGGTGATGCCATGGTCCAGGGTTCGTTGGCGGCGTCATCGTGGCGATGAAACCCGCCGTTCCGGCGGCGTGCTTCGTTCTTCGCGTCCCTGTCGTCAAGCCGGTTTTGCTGGTTCAGTCGGCGGCCGGCGGAATGTCCGTTTAAGGTCCCGGCCGGTTCCACACGAAGTGGCCCCTTTCCAGCAGCTGGCATGGTAGACAAGAGTCGTTGGCATGAGTGTGTGGCAGAGCAGCAGGAGCCGGCGCGATGATAAGCGTGAACAGCCCCGAGCGGGACGAGGCGGCCTTGAGGGCAGGGGAAATACTCTGCCCTGGCTGTTCAGCGCCGTTGCGCCCCCACGGGCACGCCCGCACCCGCACGGTGCGCGGCCTGGGCTGTGCGCGGTTGACGGTGCGGCCGCGGCGGGCCCGCTGCTCCGGCTGTGGCCGCACCCAGGTATTGTTGCCGGCCGCGTTGTCCGTGCGCCGGGCTGATACCCTCGAGGTCATTGGGACCGCGCTGGCGGCCAAGGCCGCCGGCAGCGGGCACCGCACGATCGCGGCCGTACTGGGCCGGCCCCTCTCGACGGTGCGCCGCTGGCTCCGTCGCGTACCGGAGGCCCACGCCCGGTGGCTGTACGAGCAGGCCGTGCAGCACGCATTTCGCCTCGACCCTGACATCCTGGTCCGCCCCAAGCAGTGGCCGAGCCTGATGGGCTGGAGTCTGAACATTTTGGCCGGCGCCGCCCTGGCCTACCGGAACCGTGTGGATCCCGGGCAGCCGCCCTGGTCCGTGATCGGACACTTCACACGAGGTAACCTGCTGAGCCCGCCGCTGCGCACCTGATAAATGAGAAGACCATTCTTTGCCATGCCCTGCAACCGGCGTCACCATGACGACGTGGCACATTGCGGTGTAATTTATCCGGCAGCGATGACGACCACCACGTCACGATGACGACCAAACCCAACAATCCCGTCGACATTCAAGGTGACGCCGCCATCGTCAAAAAGCGCGACGGGTAACACTTTGGGTCGGAATTTGGGAGGCGGTGCGGGTTGCTTCTTCGTAGGTGGCGGGGCATGCACTGAGGAAGGCGTTGTCCGCATCCCTCTGGAGGACGTTGCGGGCGAGGACGCGGACCGTGACAAGCTCGTCCGTGGATTCACTGCAGGACAGAATGTCGCCCACCTGCTGGGCGCCTCCTGATCCAGTGCCCGTGGTAGGGGAGTAGATGATCCACCACGGGGTTTCGTCCTGGTCGCGAAACAGGTATCCCTGTGCCGCTTTGTAGGCGGTGCCGTGGATGCTGCGGTTCTCGTCGCCGGCCACGGTGCCGGGCTCGGCACTGTATTGGATGTTTCCGGTGTTCTCTGGTGGTTGCATGGTCAGTGTCGCTATCCGACGTGGACCCAGGGGCGTTGGGGGAGGTCAGGTTCGGCCTGGCGGAGGACTTCGCGGGTGACCGGGGCGATTTCCCCTTCGCCGAAGAACAGGAATCGGAGCAGGTTGGCGATGGGGTTTCCCTCGGTCCAGCGGAAGTAGATGTGCGGCATCAGCCCGGTGGCGTCGCGGATATGCAGAAGAACGGAGGCGATGGTGTTGGCGACCACGGGGCCATGGACCTCCAGGATGCGGTAGCCTCCGCGTGTGATGCCGTGGACCTCAAGGGCTGTTTCGAAATCTGAGGTGTCATCCAGGACCACTTCCAGGAAGACGACTTGGTCGTGCAGGGGCACATGGCTGATCATCCGGATTGCTTCTAGCTTGTGCTGGTAGGCGCCCGGGTCTACATGTTTGGGTTCGTGGGCGATGATTTGGATGGGTCCCTCCTCGTTCGCGGCCACGTGTTCCAAGGCTTGTTCGTCGAAACGGACGTGGGTGGCGTGGAGCTCAAAGGAGCGCCGGACCCTGGAGAGCAGGGAAATGACGATGATGCCCAGGATGAAGACCGCGGCGATTTGGATCCCTTCGGGACGCTCAACGATGTTGGCAATGGTGGTGTAGACGAAGACCACGGCGATGGTTGCGAACCCGAACATCCGTCTGGGCTGCTTCCGGCGCCGTGCCGAGAGGGTGACCGCGATCGAGGCCGAGGTCATCAGTACCAGCACCCCGGTCGCGTATGCCCCGCCCTGGGCATCGACATTGGCGTCGAAGAGGAATGTGATGAGGAACCCGATCAAGGTGAACACCAGCACCAGGGGGCGGACGGCCCTGGCCCATACGGGAGCCATCCCATACCGGGGCAGATAGCGCGGGACCAGGTTCAACAGCCCGGCCATCGCGGAGGCGCCAGCAAACCAAAGAATGGCTATGGTGCTCAGGTCATACAGGCTGCCGAAGCCCACGCCAAGGTATTGGTGGGCGAGAAAGGCCAAGGCGCGGCCGTCGGCCTGCCCGCCGGGCTGGAACTCCCGGGCCGGGATGAGCACCACGGTGATGAAGCTCGTGGTGATCAGGAAACAACTCATTGTCACCGCTGCCGTGGTCAGCAGTCGCCTGGTGCCGCGAATCCGGCCCGCCGGGTTTTCCTCTGTGTCGCCGGCATCTCCACGGATTTGAGGCATGACGGCGACGCCGGTCTCGAACCCGGACATGCCCAGTGCCAGCTTTGGAAAGACAAGCAGGGCGAATCCCGCCACCATGAACGGGTTGCCGTGCGCAGTGGTCAAGTCCAGCCACCAATTGCCGACCGCCAGCGGATGCATGACCACTTGAACGAGTGTCACCACCACCACGACCGCGTTCAGGAGCAGGTACAGCCCGACCAGGACCACGGCGATGCCAATTGCGTCCCTGAACCCGCGCAGGAACACAGCTGCCAGTAGTGCCAACAGGAACAAGGTGACGGCCACGTTCTGGCCCTGCAGCCACCGGCCCGTGAGGGGGTTCTGGATCAGGTGGGCACTGGCGTCCGCGGCCGAAAGGGTCATGGTAATCATGAAATCCGTGGCCGCGAATCCCAGCAGGACAAGCACGAACAGCTTGCCGCTCCAGCGCGGCAACAACCGCTCCAACATGGCGATGGATCCCTCACCCCGGTGGCTTTCAGCGGCCACCCTGCGGTAAATAGGCAGGGCCCCCAATAAGGTGACCACGATCAGCACCATCGTTGCCAGCGGGGACATCACACCGGCGGCCAGGGCCGCGATGGCCGGCTGGTAACCCAGCGTGGAGAAGTAATCCACACCCGTCAAACACATCACCTGCCACCACGCATGTTTTTTTTCGTGGACGTCCGGGGCCCGGTGGGGTCCCGGGTGGGAGCCCGAACTATCCTGGAGCCCATGCATGAGCCACGACGCCAGCCGGGCCCTGGCCCGCGGCCCTGGCTCGGACGGGTCAAACGGAGGTCTACCCAAAGTGCTCACGCTGTTGTCCCTGCCTAAGAAATCGCCGCTAACAGATGCGATGCTAGCAGCGACAGACTCCCCGGCACATTGCTTGGGCACGATCTTGACGATTCCCTAACGCCTCAAAGATCCACCAAGCCAACAACGCCCGCTCCCGAGTGCCACCGGCCAAACATACCGCTACACAGCCGGCCCCGTCCTGCCAGCCAGTCCCAGACCAGCTGCTTTAAGTCCCACCACCGTGAAGGCGGCAATCGGAGGGCGAATAGTTGGCGGCCACGATCTCTCGTCGTTCGGGCCTGGGAAAACCGCGGATTTCCGCGGATTTCCTGCCCGCCAGTTGAAAAACGTGACGTCAAATGGAGTCTTAATTGGCCCCGAACATGTCAAAAACGTGACCAACTTTTCGTTCAAAAACGTGAGTAAAGCGTGATTCGGCCCCTTCCGCGGGCCTGGCTGAAACAGTAAAACCGCAGGTCAGGGGCCCTTTTGGGTGCCCCGGGCCGGACTCGAACCGGCGGCCAAGAGAAACTCAGGATTCTCATGCCAACAGACATCGATAGACGCCAAAATCCGCCACAGTCCGGGGAACTTCGGGCCAGTGGAGTCCGTCGATATGCCATGATCTGTGGTTGGTTTTCGTTCAAAAACGTGAGTAAAACGTGACGGGGCTCAGCAGCGTAGCGCCGGAGCTACTGTTTGATGGCCGTTTGCAGGTTCATCGGCATGGCTGGTGGAATGTCACCGGTTGTCATGGGCGGGCCGTCGTATGCCAACAGACTTTGTCGTACGGGACGCCGATTCGTCCCGGACAGGAATCTCCCCTCCCTGGCCGGGAAATCTGATTCTTGGTGGCCTTTTGCTGGGTGGGACAATCATGAATATCAATGAATCCTCGCGGGATTTGCCGCGGGTCGGCCTTCGTTTTGTCGCTCCAGAAGTGCGCGGTGGGGAGCATTTTCGTGACCGAGCTGCGAACAGTTGGAAGCCTGATGTGCGAATGGATATGCGAGCGTTTGCTTGGCCGCGGGTCCGATAAGGTGACGACTGAACACGGTGCCAATGCCGAGCACCAAGAGCCTCATTCCGGCAACCACGCGCCGCCGGTTTTAGGCTTGGTTCGGATTGGTCAGACCGGAGACGTAGCCGAGGTAGCCCGTGACGAGCGGCAAAATGCACGGGAACCGGAAGGAGACGATTCCGGCGATCAGCGCCAGGGGCCTAGCCACCAGCAGGGCACGAGAGGTCACCGTTGTAGCGAAAAACTCTCCGATACTCATGGGGTTAGGACGCGGCCGGGCGGAACGAATCCCCGCCGTCGGTGGAGACCTGAACACCATCGGTGGTGGCCGCCCATATCCAGGGCTTGCCGGGTTCGCCTTCCAATGCGGTCACCGCCTCAATTTGGCCGGTAATCGTCCCGGTCGCTTTCCACCTCAGTCCCGTATCGGTGGAGACGTAGACGCGCCCGTCCGGGGCGACACCGATAGCCTCCGTGGGGGCTTTCGCTACCGACGTGGCAAAGGCAGCAAACTGGACGATCGGGCCACCGGGGACGGGCTTCCAGGTCTTGCCGTGATCGGTGGAGCGCTGCAACCCCTCTTGCGTGGTGGCCAACACCACCGTGGAGGATGGACTGCCCGCCAGGACGGCCGGCACAAACGTCGCCTCGGAGTTCGTCCAGGATGTCCCGTCGGTGCTGGTGCGCAGTTGCCCATCGAAGGCGACCAGGGCGCCGCCGCTGACGGTCAGGGCGTGGAAGTCGGATTGCCCACCGCGGGAGATCTGTTGCCACGTCTTCCCGGCATCCGTGGAGCGGATGAGTCCGACCGGGTTCGGCAGGGACGACCCGGGGCCCGGGTGGCCGGAGGCGTAGAAGACGTTCGGCTGACCTGTTGCGGTGAATCCCATCAGATCGATGGTGGCCTCGCTGACCTTCACCTGGGTGTTCGTGGTCGCGTCAAAGAGGCCGTCATGGGTGGCGATCAGGATCTTGGTGGAGACCGGGTCCACACTGATGCCATGAACATGGCTCACGGCTGCTGCGGGTGCGGGACTGGACGGTGTGGTTGCGGTGGAGCACCCCGTCAAGGCCAGGGGCACGAGAAGAAGTGTGGCGGCAAGGCGGTGGGTGCGCAAAAGGGTGGTGCGGGGTTTCACAGGGAACTCCAAAAGACGAGAAAGGCAGGCGGGAGGAAGGGTAGTGGCGGTCCGCAACTGGTTGGGGACCGCCACCGGAAGTGCAGGCTTACGTTGGTGTTACAGGGTGGCGAGCAGGTTCTTCATGTCCTTGATTTCGGTTTCCTGTGAGGCGATGATGCTCTTGGCCAGGGACACTGCGTCCGCGTTTTTGCCGCCGGTGACCTCGGATTTGGCCATTTCCACGGCGCCTACGTGGTGGGCGATCATCTGGGTCAGGAACAGCTTGCTCGCCACTGTTCCCTGGGCGGCCTTGAGCTTGTCCAGATCCGCGGCGGTCATCATGCCGTTCATGGAGTGATTGCCGGCCATGGCGGTGGGTTCGGACCAGCCGGTGAGCCAAGTGTTCATCTTCTTGATTTCAGGTCCCTGGGCGGCCTTGATCTCGGTGGCCAGCGCCGTGATTCTCGGATCCAGGCCAGTCTTGGCGAGCATGGTCTCGCTCATCTCCACCGCTTGGACATGGTGGGGGGTCATCATTTGGGCGAACATCGTGTCGGCGGCATTGTGCTCCCCGCTCGTGACGGTCGCCTGCGAGGAGGAGGTGGTTGAACCGCTATGGTTCATGCCCGGCATGGAGCCATCGTTGGCACCGGTAGAGCATCCGGCCAGGGCAATCACGGCTGCAACAGCGGTGGCGGAAAGGGTCAGAAATTTCTTCAAGGGAACAGTCCTTCATTAAAACGAATCTCGAGAGTTGGCAGCGGCACCCTTTTGGAAGGGCGCGTCAATGAGGACCCGCCATGGTGGGCAGGTCTGGTCATCGGTCTACGTTCTGCTGATCGAGAGCTGGTTCAGTGAGGGAGGGTCGGGTGCCCGGTCGACGGACTTGTGCCCTGGGGTGGCAGCAAAGACCGCTGGTGCGGCCAGTTGCGTGTGGATTCCAGGTAGGGGAACACTCAGCACAGTAGGCCCGAAAGTTGGTACGCATCCTCCATGCATGGCCATGGTGGCGTCACACCCGGATGGCGTGCAGCTACACGCTGCCGGGAGGCCTTCCTGAGACGGCAGGCCCTGCCCGGCAACAGTGTCCCCGGACGGCATGGCGTGGGCGGACTCAGCGGCTGACTGGGTCGTGGCAGCTGGTGCTGCGACGGCGCTGTTCATGCTGGCCGGGGACAAGGGCGACGCCTGTGCGCCGCCGATCACGTGCATGCCCAAAAGGCCGGCAATAATGGCGAGGACGACGGTGAGCAGCCGGCCCCAGCGCAGCAGGGATCGTGCCGTCAACATGTCATGGTTTGAGTGCATGGGGGATCCTTTCTGGATGTTGGGGTGGCGGTCGGGTCGTTGATTATTGGATGGGGGCAGGCTGGCTAAGCACGTGGTGCACTATCAGTGGGCGTTAGCCGGGTTGAGTTTGAGTCGGCGGAGTAGTTGTGCGTTTAGTGCCACCACGATGGTGGACAAGGACATGAGTACGGCACCGGCTGCCGGTGAGAGTACGATCCCGGCAAACGCCAGCACGCCGGCGGCCAGCGGGACGGAAATGATGTTGTAGCCGGTGGCCCAGATGAGGTTTTGCCACATCTTGCGGTAGCTGGCGTGGGAGAGATCCACCATGGATAGCACGGCCCGGGGGTCGTTGCCCGCCAGGACCACGCCGGCCGATTCCATGGCCACATCGGTGCCGGCGCCGATGGCAATCCCAACCTCGGCCCGTGCCAAGGCCGGGGCGTCGTTGACGCCGTCACCCACCATGGCGACCTTCAACCCGCGGGCCTGAAGTTCGGCGACTTTCTGGTCCTTGTCCCGGGGGAGTACCTCGGCGAAAACCTCGTCAATATGCAACTCCGTGGCCACCGCCCGGGCGACTTGGTGGGCGTCCCCGGTGATCATGGCGACCTTGATACCACGGTTTTGCAGGGCCTGTATGGCCTGGCGTGATTCCTCTCGAATCTCATCCTCCAACGCGACGGCTCCGATGACAGCCCCATTGCGGATCACGTGCAGAACGGCCGCATCCCGGTCCATCCACTCACTTGTTGTGCCACTGATGCTCTTCGGTTCGGCTAGGCGGAACTCCTTGAGCAGGGCGGGACCACCCACAGCGACGGTGGCACCGTTGACGCTGGCCTGGACCCCGCGACCGGTCAGCGACTGAAAGTTTGTAGCTTCCGGGACGGTCCTGCCGGTGTTCGCGGCGGCACCAACGATGGCGCGGGCCACAGGGTGTTCACTGTCGGATTCAACTGCGCCGGCAAGGGCCAACAGCTCATCGGTTGTCACGCCGTCGACCGCCACAACATTGGTAACGGCCGGCTCGCCCTTGGTCAACGTACCGGTTTTATCGAACAAGACGATGTCGATGGTGCGCATCCGCTCCAAGGCCATCCGGTTCTTGATCAACACCCCGGCACGGGCCGCGCGCTCGGTCGAGATCGCGATCACCAATGGGATGGCCAATCCGAGTGCATGGGGGCAGGCAATGACCAAGACCGTCACGGTGCGGGTCACAGCATCCGGGATACTCCCCATGAGGGACCAGACTATGAAGGTGATGATGCCGGCTCCGGTGGCAAAGTAGAACAGGAATGCCGCAGCCCGGTCGGCCAGCGCCTGCGCGCGGGACGTGGAGGCCTGAGACTCGGCGACCAGCCGCTGGATCCCGGCGAGGGCGGTATCGTCACCGACCGCCGTGACCTGCATCCGCAGGGAATTGTCGGTGGCAACGGTTCCTGCCACCACAGGATCACCCACGCTGCGTGGGACGGTCTTGGATTCCCCGGTGATCATCGACTCGTCCACCTCGGCTGACCCGTCGGTGACGACGCCGTCGGCCGGCATGCGGGCCCCGGAGCGGATCAGGACAATGTCGCCGGCCTGCAGCTCGGCAACGCTGACGGTCTCGGTGCCGCCGTCGATGACCCGTTCGGCCTCATCCGGCAGCAGGGCGGCCAGGGCGTCCAGTGCGCCGCGGGCCGAGCCCAGCGCCCGCATTTCGATCCAATGGCCCAGCAGCATGATGGCCACCAGCAGGGCCAACTCCCACCAAAAATCCAGATCGAAGCCACCAAGCCCCAGGCTCGTCACCCAGGAGGCAACGAACGCGACCGTGATGGCCATGGAAATCAGCAGCATCATGCCCGGTTGCCGGGACTTGATTTCCTGCCAGCCACCCTTGAGGAAAGGCTGCCCGCCGTAGAAGAAGATGAAAGTACCCAGCAGCGGTGGAATCCACGCCGCCCCGGGAAACTGTGGCGGGGCGTAGCCGAGCAGATGCCTGAACATGGGGCTAAAGAACACCACCGGGATCGAGAGCACCAGGGTCAGCCAGAACCGGTTCTTGAACATGGCGGTGCTGTGTCCGGCATGCTGGCCGGCGGTGTGGACGGCATGGTCATCATGATCCATTCCGCCGTGGCCCATGGCCGCATGATCCATGCCGGGCATCGCTCCGGGCGCGGTGCCGATTGGCGCCGTCTGGTGGTTGTGGCCGGTGCTGTGATCGTCCATGACTCTCCCTACATCGTTTGCGGGAAATGCTTAGCTCTCGGTGACCGTATAACCGGCAGCTGCCACGGCGGCACGGATGTCCTCTTCGGACGACTGCCCGGAGACGGTCAAGGTGGAGGTGCCGCCGGGGACTAGGGTGATGCTGGCAGCGTCGACACCGGCCACGGCCCAAACCGCCGTCTCTACCGTTTGGACGCAATGCCCACAGGTCAGCCCCTCCACGGCATAGGCCGTTCCGAAGGTATCGGCTGATTCAGTGGTCTTTGCTGCGGTGGAGCCGCAACCGCAGGAGCCCTCCTTTGCGGGCGTCAAGATCAGATCTGTGGGGGCTTCAGGGACGCACATGGTGGTCATTTTCCTTTAATAAGGGGTTGGTTGTGTGCGTTGGGGTTGAACGGCAGTGGCGGCCGGAATACTCAACGGCGGCGACAAGCTACTTCACTGACAACATCACCAATATACCCCCAAGGGGTATCTTGGTCAAGACGGGCATCGTTCCGATAGGAGTTCTCGTCGTTCAGATGTCACTGAGACCCAGCCCTTGGTCGTCGAGGCAAGGGGAGTGTTTCCCGGCTGCCGGTCCGATGGAGCGCAGGCAGGTGCAAGCCGGCCCCTTGATGGCTGGTATCTCAGACCAGACAAAGCGTTGCATCTTGTTATGCGTTCCGTAATGAATAGGATCCAACCTGCAGCAATCCACCTCCATCCCACACTCGGCGAAGTCGACAGTCGAGTAGACCAGCATCGGGTTTTGGTCGGCGGTCTCCCAGTACAGCATCGTCTCGTACAGCCCTCGGTCCAGTAGGTGGACGCCCAAAAACAGCGTGTTTCCGGGGGAGTGCGGGGCTACGGGGACCCTTTGATATGCCAAGGATTGCCATAGGTTTTGGTTGAAAAACGTGAGTAAAACGTGACGAGGCCCTGCAGCGTAGCGCCGGAGCTGCTGTTTGATGGTCGTTTGCAGGTTCATCCACATGGCTGGTGACATGTCGCTGGTTGTGAATGGGGCTCCGTCACTGTTCAACAATTGCTGTTGTTTGAGGCGTGGTCTCGGCCCCACCGGTCGTGTGGCCATTGTCGGCCGTGATACGTGTTTTTTGTTGTCTCTTTGCTGGGGGATTGGAGCACCATCCACCCTAATTTGGTGTCCATTTGTTTCCGACTAGCCGACTTGGTCAGCCCAAATTGGGATCAATTTCATACGCCAAAATGCGAATGGTTTAGGAGCAAATAGGTGGTAGACCACTACTCCTTTGAGAGTGTCGAGGGCATTCATGCCGCGACTCATTCCTGAACCTGGACCGTTGGTCATGCAAAAACGTCTGGCCAGCCAGTCACGGCTTCAAGGCCGATGCCAACCCCACCGCCTGCCGAGCGCAAAGTGGTGCATAGTTGCGCTCGGCTTGAATGAGCCTGGGTTTAGGCGGCGCAGCAGGACAACATTGAGACGTCCGTGGTGAATGACTGGGCGGCGATCCTGAGGCCTTCGGCCATGGTCAGGTAGGGGCTCCACATGGCTGCGACCTGGTCCACTGTCATGCCTGCTTCCAGGATGTAGACGCCGGCTGCGGCGAGTTCTCCTGCGTCCTTGGCCACGGCCGTGATCCCGACGATGCGCCCGGTGTCGGCGTCGGCGACGATCTTGATGAAGCCGCGGGTGTCCCTGTTGACCAGGGCGCGGGGCACGTATTCCAGGGGCAGGACGCGGCATTCGCACCGGATCCCGGCTTCGTTGGCCTGATGGTCGGTCATGCCGACGGCGGCCAGGGCCGGGCTGGTGAAGGTGACGCGGGGCAGGTGGCGGTAGTCGACTTCGCGCCCGGCCGCGTTGAAGGCGTTCTCCGCCACCATGGCCCCGTGGGAGGCCGCGACATAGACGAACTCGCGGTGCCCGGTGACGTCCCCGGCGCCCCAGATGCGCGGGTTGGAACTGTTCAGGCCATTGTTCACCAGGATTTCCCCGCCGTCCCCTGTCTCAACTCCGACGGCGGCCAGGTTCAGTCCGTCGGTGACGGGACGGCGCCCCGTGGCAACGAGGAGCTTGGTGGCGCGGAATTCCTGCTGTCCGCCGGACACGGTTGCGGTGACGACCACGTCCCCGGTGTCCGGGCCTGTTTCCACCTTGGACGCGGTGGCCTGTCGCACCACGTCGATGCCCTCGTCCGCGAAGATGCCGCGCAGGGCGCGTGAGGCGTCCGGCTCCTCGGCCGAGGCCAGGCGGGAGCGGACCAGCATGGTCACTTTTGTGCCAAGTCGGGCGAAGAGCTGGGCCTGTTCCAGTGCCACGTATCCGCCGCCCAGAACCAGCAGCGATTCTGGCACGGCGTCCAGTTCCATCGCGGTGGTCGAAGTGAGCCAGTCGACTTCCGAGAGCCCGGGGATGGGTGGCGCCCACGGGGTGGATCCGGTGGCCACCAGGTAGTGGTTGGCCCGGATGGTTTCGACGGTCCCGTCAGCGCTGGTGATGGCCAGCAGCGGCTCCTCAGCCGTGCCGTGGAAGGCTGCGCTGCCCTGGCGCAGGTCCCAGCCGTACTCGGCGATCAGGTCAACGTACTTTTCTGAACGCATCGCCTCCACGAGGGCGCGCCTTCCTCCGATGAGTTCCTGCATGTCCACCGGACCTGCGGACGTGGAGACGCCGGGGAACCTGGCCGAATCCAGGGCCACGTGGCGTGCCTCGGCGGCTGCCAGGAGCGCCTTGGACGGCACGCATCCGGTGTTGACGCAGGTGCCGCCTATGGTGGAACGCTCCACCATGACCACCCGCTTGCCCAGGTTGGTGGCGCGGATCGCGGCAGCAAATGCGGCCCCGCCCGAACCGATAACGGCAAGGTCGAAATCATAGGTGGCCGGTTCTGACATGGTTCCTCCAAGGTTCGGGCAGTATGGCACGCTATGTCGCAGAGCGGCTGCTGATGCCACTATTGTGCACCTTCCCCTAAACTGGAAGGTCAAGTGAAAGAATTCCAACGAATCACGAGGTGCATGATGCAGATTGGCGAAACCGCTGCGGCAGCCGGCATGACGGCCAAGACCCTGCGGTTCTACGAGGACTCCGGCTTGCTGCCGCCGGCAGACAGGACACCAAACGGATACCGCAGCTACACCCGGAAGACCGTGGACAGGCTGGAATTCATCCGACGCGGCCGTGCCGCGGGTTTGACGCTGGCCCAGATTGGCGACATCCTTTCCGTCCGCGACGTAGGCCAATCTCCTTGCGTTCATGTACAGGATGTCTTGGCCATGCGGCTGTCCAAGCTGGACGACCAGATCGCAGAACTCACCGCACTGCGCGATTCCGTTGCCGACATGCTCGACACGGCCGTTGCAGGCGATCCGGCCATTTGTGATCCCGCACGTATCTGCAGCTACCTGTAAAGCCGCCACGCGAAGCGACCGAGTGGTTGCCGGCCGCATCCGTGGCAGCGTTCAAGCGCTACTGGAGATTGTTCAGGCTGAGTTGTTTGCGGTGGAAGTCGTAATGGTTGATCGGGTATTGATAGGTCTGGAGCAGGCTCATGGTCTCCTTGAAGAACGGATCCCACCGGGCGGGAAATGCCATGCTCCGTTCCAAGGTTTCTTGGTCCTCGGCCGTGAGGTGCCGGGCCAGCGACGCCAATACCCGCTCGAGCTTGCCGGCCATCCGCTGGCGGTTGAACACGAGTGCGGCATAGCGTGAGCCAAGATAATTGACCCAGTCGAACGGGATCGTGCCAGCATTGAGCACGCGCGCCAAGGTACAGCCAAACACGGGCGGCAGGATGGTGACCGTGCGGATCAGGTTGCGCAGCGCTGCAACAATCACGAAGCCGAACACCATGTGGAAGAGCAGCTGCTCGTTGGTCCACTTCGTGCCGGCACTTTTCCTGCGCAAGTCAGCGGTGCTGGCATGCTCAAGTATCCGGCGAAGATCACTCTGGACCCGGTTGTACCCGTCGAGAATCACAGACCGCTCAAATTGCTCGGATACCGTCACCTGGATCATCCGCCTTTCAACAGCATGGACCTGGTGAACCAATTCTCCACCCTGCCCGCGGTCCGCGCAGCGACGCACTGTCCGGGGCGTGTCAGAGGCGAATTTCGTAGAGGATGGTGTCGCGCCATTGCCCGGACCAAGGGCCGTGACCCATTTGGGCGATGCGTTCGCGCCGGCCGATCTCCCTGAAACCTAATTTGCTGTGGAGTGCCCGGCTGGCGGTGTTTTCGGTGAAGATCCCGGATTGGATGGTCCAGTAGCCATTGACCTGGGCGCGCGTGATCAGTTCCCGCAGGAGCTGGGTGGCGATGCCCTTGCCTGCCTGCGCCTGGTCGATGTACAGGGAGTGCTCCACGACGCCACGGTAGGCGGCCCTGGCCGAGGTTGGCGATGCTGCGGCCCAGCCCACAATGACCCCGCTGGTGTCCTCGGCGACGATGCGGAGCTCAGGAATCCTTGTGGACAGAAAATCATCCTTGGCTGGCACGTGCTCTTCGAAGGTGGCGTTGCCGGTGGCGATTCCCTGGGCATAGATATCCTGGACAGCATCCCAATCCCTTTCGGCCATGAGACGGATCTGCACGCCCCCGCCTTGATGTGCGGTCACAGGCCGGTGATGATCGTGGCAGCCCTTTCGAGGGCGCCGGGGACCAGGGAGTAGTAGGCCCAGGTGCCGCGCTTTTCTCGCTCCAGCAATCCGGCGTCCACCAGGATCTTCAAATGGTGCGACACGGTGGGCTGGCCCAGGTCCAGGGGTTCGGTGAGGTCACACACGCAGGCCTCGCCGCCGTCGCCGGCCTTGACGATGGAGAGCAACCGCAGCCGGTTCGGATCCGAGAGTGCCTTGAGAATCCGGGCAGAGTCCTGAGCATCGGCGGCGTTGAGCACGGGCCGGTCGCTGGGTGCGCAGCAGACTTGCTCGGTCGTTGTATCCATCGTTAATGCAGTGTTCATGTACCCATTATGCCAAAATATTGACAATTGTCGATGTAACCCTCAATACTTCTTATATCGACAGTCATCAATCTTAGCTGGACCGACTAGGAGCCTTGTGAGTACCACGACCGCCACACCCCCTGCCTCTGGAGAGGCCGCCATCATGGGCAAGCTCTCCACCCTGGACCGGTTCCTGCCGGTCTGGATCATTGCCGCGATGGCTGTTGGCCTGTTGTTGGGCAAGTTCGTTCCGGGCCTGAACACGGCGCTGGAAGCGGTGAAGATCGGCTCGGTGTCCCTGCCCATCGCGATCGGCCTGCTGGTGATGATGTATCCGGTCCTGGCGAAGGTCCGCTACAACGAAACCGGCCGGGTCCTGGCGGACCGCAAACTGATGATCACCTCACTGATCATCAACTGGGTTGCGGCGCCGGCGTTCATGTTTGCGCTGGCCTGGATCTTCGTTCCCGACCTTCCCGAGTACCGCACCGGCCTGATCATTGTGGGCTTGGCCCGCTGCATCGCCATGGTCATGATCTGGAACGACCTGGCCTGCGGGGACCGCGAGGCCGCCACCGTACTGGTGCTCATCAACTCCGTGTTCCAGGTCTTCGCTTTCGGCGTTCTGGGCTGGTTCTATCTCCAGGTCCTGCCGGGCTGGCTGGGACTTCCCACCACCAGCGCCGACTTCTCCTTCTGGGCCATCACCGCCTCGGTGCTGATCTTCCTCGGCATCCCCCTGCTGGCGGGATTCCTGACCCGTACCTTGGGCGAAAAGGCCAAGGGCCGTGACTGGTATGAGGGCAAGTTCCTGCCCAAGCTGGGCCCGTGGGCACTGTACGGCCTGCTGTTCACGATCGTGCTGCTGTTCGCACTGCAGGGGGATGCCATTACCTCCAAGCCGCTGGACGTGGCGCGGATTGCCCTGCCCCTGCTGGTCTACTTCATCGTCGTCTTCACCGCCGGCATGGTCATCGGCCGGGTCCTGAACCTGGGCTACGCCAAGACCACCACCCTGGCATTCACAGCCTCGGGCAACAACTTCGAGCTGGCCATCGCCGTCGCGATCGGCACCTTCGGCGTCACCAGCGGCCAGGCCCTGGCCGGCGTCGTCGGACCCCTCATTGAGGTGCCCGTCCTGGTCGCCCTGGTCTACGTCGCCCTATGGGCGCGCAAACGCTTCTTCACCAGCCAGCCCCTGTCAGTTTGATCCCAAATATCCCTTCATTTTCTTCAGGAGCATGAACTCATGAGTACCACCGAAACCGCCAAGAAGCCCTCCGTCCTGTTCGTCTGCGTGCACAACGCGGGCCGCTCCCAGATGGCCGCCGCCTACCTGACCACCCTCTCCAACGGAGCCATTGAGGTCCGCTCCGCCGGCTCCGCACCGGCCGCCTCTATCAACCCGGCCGCCGTGGCCGCCATGGCGGAGGAGGACATCGACATGTCCACCGAGATCCCCAAGGTCCTCACCACCGAGGCCGTGAAGGAATCCGACGTCGTGATCACCATGGGCTGCGGGGACACTTGCCCGTTCTTCCCCGGCAAGCGCTACGAGGATTGGGAACTCGAAGACCCGGCCGGGCAGGGTGTGGACGCCGTCCGCCCCATCCGGGACGACATCAAGGCCCGCATCCAGGCCCTCATCGCCGAACTCCTCCCCACCGCCTAGCCAAGGACTGCACCTGTCATGACCGAACAAATCATCATTATTGGCTCAGGCCCGGCCGGGTACACGGCCGCGATCTATGCCGCCCGGGCCGGGCATGCGCCGCTGGTCATTGCCGGCGCCGTCACCGCCGGTGGGGCACTGATGAACACCACCGAAGTCGAGAACTTCCCCGGCTTCCCTGCCGGCATCCAGGGTCCGGAGTTGATGGACAACCTCCAGGAACAAGCCGAACGATTCGGTGCCCGCATCATCTTTGATGACGTCACCGCCGCCACACTGACCGGGTCCGTCAAGACGGTGACCACCGCGGCGGGCGACAGCTATGAGGCCACGGCGATCATCCTGGCCACCGGCTCCGCCTACAAGGAGCTCGGCCTGCCGGAAGAGAAGAAGTTCACCGGCCACGGCCTGTCGATGTGCGCCACCTGCGACGGGTTCTTCTTCCGCGAGCACGACATCGTCGTGGTCGGCGGGGGCGACTCGGCCATGGAGGAAGCGACGTTCCTGACCCGCTTCGCCAAGTCCGTGACCTTGATCGTGCGTCGTGATGAGCTCCGGGCCTCGAAGATCATGGCGCAACGGGCCATGGAGAACCCGAAGATCCGCATCATGTACAACAGCGCCGTCACGGCCATCCAGGGTGAAGACAAGGTTTCCGGTGTCACCGTCCGCGACACCATCACCGGCACCGAAGTGGACCTGGCCGTCACGGGCGTCTTTGTCGCCATCGGCCACCTGCCCCGCACAGAGCTGGTGGCAGGGCAGGTCGATTTGGACGAGAACGGGTACCTCCGGGTTCAGGCACCAACGACGCACACGAACCTTGAGGGCGTGTTTGCCTGCGGCGACGCCGTGGACTCCCGGTACCGGCAAGCCATCACCGCAGCGGGAACCGGGGCCGCCGCCGGCCTGGACGCCAAGAGCTACCTCGCTGCCTTGGATGACCGCCACAGCACCACGGCCAGCATCGCTGAACCCGCCCTCGCCTAAACACCACTTGGCAGGGCCCTCAGCAACCGCTTACGAAACTAATTGTGAATATCTCAAGGAGAACCACGAACATGACGACCCAACGAAACGACCTGCCAGTAGCCATCATCGGCGCCGGCCCGATCGGCTTGTCCGCGGCCGCGAACCTGATCGAACGCGGCATCACACCCCTGATCTTTGAAAAGGGTGCCGACGTGGGTGCGGCCATTCGCCAGTGGGGACACATCCGTCTGTTCTCCTCCTGGGAGCACAATATCGACCCCGCGTCCCGCCGCCTGCTTGAGCCCACTGGCTGGACTGAACCCCGCCTCACGGCCCTGCCCTACGGTGCCGAACTCGTGGAGCAGTACCTGAACCCCTTGGCCGCTGTCCCGGCGATCAGTGCTGCACTGCACACATCCTCGACGGTGACGGCTGTGAGCCGCGTCGGTATGGACAAGACCCACTCCCGTGACCGTAACGAGCAGCCCTTCCTGGTTCGGGTCGCAACCGCCGACGGGAAGGCAACCGATCACCATGTTCGCGCCGTGATCGACACCTCCGGCACGTGGGCGCAGCCCAACCCGCTGGGCCAGGCAGGGCTTCCCGCCCCCGGTGAGACCGAATCCATCGCTGCTGGACTGATCACCGAACCCTTGGCTGATGTCACCGGGGCTGACCGTGCCCGCTTCACCGGCAAACACGTGCTCGTCATCGGGGCCGGCCACTCCGCAGCCAACACCCTCATTTCCCTGGGTCAGCTGGCCAAGAACGAGCCCGGCACCCGTATCAGCTGGGCCGTACGAGGCGCCGACGCGTCACGCCTCTACGGCGGCGGGGACCTCGACGGCCTGCCTGCCCGCGGCCAGCTCGGCACCCGCCTGCGCGGCCTGGTGGAAGAGGGACACATTGAGCTCCACACCTCCTTCACCACCACAGCCTTCACCAGCACGGACCAGGGACTGGCCGTCACCGGTTCCACCCCGAACGGCGACGTGACACTGAACGTGGACCTGTTGATTCCCGCCACCGGGTTCCGCCCCGACCTGGACATCCTGCGCGAGATCCGTCTGGAACTGGACCCGATCGTTGAAGCACCCCGGGATTTGGGGCCGATGATCGATCCCGAATTCCATTCTTGTGGCACCGTCCCAGCCCACGGGGCCAAGGTTCTGGCTCACCCGGACAAGGACTTCTACATCGCCGGGATGAAGTCCTACGGCCGCGCCCCGACCTTCTTGATGGCCACCGGCTACGAGCAGGTCCGCTCAATCGCCGCCGCCGTGGCCGGAGACCAAATGGCCGCCGATCAGGTCCACCTTGAACTGCCCGAAACCGGTGTCTGCTCGACCGATCTTGGTGGTAGCTGCGATCTCCCGGCAGTAACCGGCACAGATCAGGACATGGCAGCAGATTCTTGCTGTTCAACCCCGGAACCCGTCGTTCTTGGCCTGCCCGCTGTGGGTGGGTGCGGTGCCCCGGCCGAAGACACAACAGCGGAGGAAGCAGCATCATCATCGTGCTGCGCCGCCCCGGAACCTGTACTTATCGGAATCCCTACAGGATTGGCCCACGGCCGCTCCGCCACCATCACCGACTAAAGGAAATGAGTCAGCCATGACCGAGCCCCGTATGAGCGTACTGACAGGACTCAGGGACGACACGGCCGTCTTGGAGCGGATCAGCGAAGACCTGACACAGAAATTCACCGGCATCTTCGCCGCCGAAACCGTCGAACGCTACGTCTTCGAGTCCTACACGGCCCTGGCCAGGACCTCGCGGATCCGCACCTACCTGGCATCGACCACGGCCCGGTTCGCAGCCGACCGGCTCAGGGCCTTGGCTCAGGCCAAGGGCGCCATCGCTCACGACGTGCCCGAAGTTCTCTTCGTCTGCGTTCATAACGCCGGACGCTCCCAAATGGCAGCGGCGTTGCTGAACAAGCACGCCCAGGGTGCGGTGCACGTCCGCTCCGCAGGGTCCGCACCCGTGGCCGAGCTCGAACCCTCCATCGTGGCAGCAATGGAGGAGGCTGGCATTGATCTTTCCGAGGAATTCCCCAAGCCCCTGACCGATGACGTGGTGCGGGCTGCCGACGTCGTGGTCACCATGGGGTGCGGGGATTCGTGCCCGATCTACCCGGGCAAGCAGTATCTTGATTGGAAGATCGAAGACCCGGCCATGAAGGACTTGGCAGGGGCGAGGGAAATCCGCGACGAGATCGACCTGCTGGTCCGGGATCTCCTCACCGAACTCACCACCGTCAAAAAGGAAAACTAAGAGGGCATCATGAGCGAGCAACCAGCCAGGACAGGGTTTAGCGGTTCACCGGTCATCGTCGGGGTCATACCAGGCCAGGACCCGACAGTGTGGGCCAGGGCCCTGGAACTGGCCGAAAGCCGCTCGGTGCCACTCATCGCGGCGTTCGTGGACCCCGCCAGCTACCTGACCGAATGGACACCAGGGAACAAGGTCCTGCCGAGCTCACTGGAACCCATCCTCGAACCAGACGATGAAACCGCTGTTGCGGCAGCAGAGCTCAAAGAATCTCTGGCTGCCGCAGCGGCCGGTTACGGGGTGGACTGGTCCTTGCGGATCATTGGCGGTGACCCCGCCCTGGCCCTGGGCCGCCTGGCCGAAGCGGTCGGCGCGGCCACCATCGTCATTGGCGCCCGCCGGCCGGGGTTCATGGCCAAAGTCGATGAACTCGTCTCCGGATCCCTCATGCACCGCCTCCTCACCACCCAAACCGTCCCGGTCCTGGGTATCCCTTCCCCCGATGTGCAACGTCATTTCCACTCCCACGGCTGAAAGAAGAACCACTCGATGAGCAACAAACCAGGCGTACTCTTTGTGTGCGTAAAAAATGGTGGCAAGTCTCAGATGGCCGGCGGCCTCATGCGCCACCTCGCGGACGACACCGTCACCGTCTACACCGCAGGAACGAAACCCGGGCCATCCTTGAATGCCCAGTCCGTGGAATCCCTGGCTGAGCTCGGCATCGACATCAGCGGCGAACGAACCAAGCCCATCACAGCCGAGATGCTCGCCAATGTCGGTCTGATCATCACCCTGGGCGGCGAGGCCGTGGTGGATCCTGTCGCGGGGATTGAGATCCGCAACTGGGACACCGACGAACCCTCCAAACGCGGCATCGAAGGCATGGAACGCATGCGCCTAGTCCGCGATGACATCAACAACCGTGTCATCGCCTTGGCGAAAGAACTGGGCCAGAGCGCCGAGAACTAGACGCCGACCGGCTCTATCCAGAATTCTGGATAGAGCCGGCTAGTTCCAGACTCTTTTGCTCGACAGCATAAATCTGACACTGCTCGAATTTCCTGGGCCTGTCATCCCGGAGTTTCTAGGTGCCCCACTAGAGCCTTTCCTTGCGGGACGAGTTCGGTATTTGGCCGGCCGGAGGAAATTCGGACCGGTACGGCATGTCGACGCGGTTTGTTGGGCCGTTGGTGCGAGGACTCATCGTCGAATGACGTGAGGTGGAGGGCAACGTTTCCACACGGATTGTTCTTGCTGTTTGCGGACAGGATTCCTACACACTGACGGTGTTCAATGCCGTGAGTAGGGCGATCGGAGGGCCAATATATTGCTCGCACGGCGCTGCGCCGACCGGACCCTAAAAATCCGCGGATTCCCGCGGATTTCCCGGACCCCAGTTGAAAAACGTGACCACGAATTGGCGCCTTTTTAGGCCCCGAACATGCCAAAAACGTGACCAACTTTTCCTTCAAAAACGTGAGTAAAACGTGATTTGGCCCTTTCCGCGACCCTGGCGAAAACAGTAAAGCCGCAGGTCAGAGGCATGTTTGGTGCCCCGGGCCGGACTCGAACCGGCGGCCAAGAGAAACTCAGGACTCTCATGCCAACAGCCTCCATTGACGGTCAAAAACCGCTAGTTTCCGGGGGAGTCCGGGACGACGGAGCCCTTTGATATGCCAAGGATTGGCGCTGGTTTTCGTTCAAAAACGTGAGTAAATCGTGACGAGTCCTTGTAGCGCAGCGCCGGAGCTGCTGTTTGATGGCCGTTTGCAGGTTCATCAGCATGGCTGGTGACATGTCACCGTTTGTCATGGCGGGCCGTCGTATGCCAACAAACATCGTCGTCCACGGTGTGGGTTCATTTCATGCGGGAGAGTCTCCGGAGTGGCAGATAATTCTGATTCTTGGTGGCGTTTTCGGGGGAGATATGACCATGAATATCAAGGCATCAGCGGGGGGCATTGGCCTCTGGCAGGGCTCCGATTTGGTGTTCGGGCCGGCCCGGATGAATGGCATTTACGTGACCGAGCTGCGAACGGTCAGAAGTCTGACGCGGGAAACGATCTGAGAGTGAATTCTTGACGACGGGTCCGAAGGATTGTCGAAGGGCGGGCCCTGATACACCCCCGAGAATTTGACGTCGTCAAAGGGAGAAACTTGGTAGGCAGCCTCGACGGGCAGTGCTATCAAGAGAATCGCAAGTATACCCCTGTGGGGTATTTGACATATACCCTACTGGGGTATAGAATGGCCTGACGTTATAGGAAGGGGTCATCATGGCTGAGAGCGTCGATGAACATATCAATCACGGCTACACCACGGACAAGGCTGCTTACCTGCGGCGCCTGAAGCGGGTCGAGGGGCAGGTGCGCGGGATTGCCCGGATGGTGGAGGAGGACAAGTACTGCATTGACATCCTCACGCAGGTCGCTGCCGTCAACAAGGCCTTGCATGCGGTCAGCCTGGGCCTGGTCGAGGATCATATCGCGCACTGTGTGGTCGGAGCAGCCCATGAATCCGAAGCGACCGGGAACCCGGAGATCGTGGCGGCCAAGGTCAAGGAAGCCACCGACGCTATCGGCCGGCTGCTGCGCTGACGCCCATCAACCGTCTATCGAATAGGAAGCACGAAATCATGAAGACAACTATCAGCATTTCCGGCATGACCTGTGGGCACTGTGTTTCCTCCGTGATGGAGGAACTGAAGTCTCTTAAGGGTGTTGACGACGTCAGCGTCGATTTGAACGCGGGCGGGATCTCCACAGCGACCGTGACTTCACATCTGGAACTGGCGCCTGAGGAAATCGGCGAAGCGATCGCGGAAGCCGGCTATCTCGTCGTCGCCACCGACGCGTAACCACCACTCCACCTGAAAAAGGACATCTTGATGAGTACCGAGGAATTGCTGCACCAGCCGCTGACCCGGGTGATCGAGCTCGACATCGAGGGCATGACCTGTGCCTCCTGTGTTGGTCGCGTGGAACGCAAACTCGGCAAACTCGACGGTGTCCAAGCTGCCGTGAACCTGCCGCTTGAATCCGCCCAGGTCACCGTCCCGGCGGGGATTTCCGATCAGCAGATCGTTGATACCGTCAACGCCACCGGTTACAAGGCCCGCCTGAAACCTGCACCGTTGCCTCACGGCCACGAGGCAGACGGAATACCCGACTCTGAGGAACTCGGCCATGATGCGGGAATGGCCGGCGGAGACCATGACCATATGAACCATGGTGGGACGGCATCCCAGTTGCGGCCGAGGCTGGTCCTGGCAGCCATCTTCAGCGTCCCGATCTTCCTAATTTCAATGTTTCCCTTGCTGCAGTTCCCACAATGGGGATGGGTTGTCGGCATCCTGGCACTGCCGGTCGTAACCTGGTCAGCATGGCCCTTCCACCGGGCCGCGGCCATCAATGCCCGCCATTTTGCCTCCACCATGGACACCCTGGTCTCCCTGGGCGTGATCGCTGCCTACCTTTTCTCGGCGGTCATGCTCGTCGCCGATCCTTCCATGACGGCTCATCCGGGAACGGGTGGACATGCGGAACTGTACTTTGAGGTGGCCGCGGTCGTCACGACGTTCCTGTTGCTGGGCCGCTACCTGGAAGCCAACGCCAAGTCCAAGGCCGGTGACGCTCTGAAGGCCCTGTTGAGCCTAGGGGCGAAGGATGCCACCGTGATCCGCAACGGAGCCGAGGTCAAGATCCCCGCCGACACGTTGGTTGCAGGGGATGTGTTCGTAGTCCGGCCGGGCGAGAAAATCGCCACCGACGGTTATGTCGTCGAGGGCCGCTCCGCCATCGACGCCTCCCTGATCACCGGGGAATCCCTTCCGGTGGACGTTGACGTGGACGACACTGTCACCGGGGCAACGATCAATACTTCCGGTCGCCTGCTGGTCAAGGCGACCCGGGTCGGCAGCGATACAACGCTGGCCCAGATGGGGCGCCTGGTCAGTCAGGCCCAATCCGGCAAGGCACCGATCGCCCGGCTGGCGGACCGGATCAGCGCCGTGTTCGTCCCCATCGTCCTCGGACTCGCCGTGGTGACGTTTGTCCTGTGGCTATTCCTCGCCGGTGATGTGCAGGGCGCGTTCACAGCCGCCGTCGCCGTGCTGGTCATTGCCTGCCCCTGCGCCCTCGGCTTGGCAACCCCGATTGGTCTGCTCACGGGCACCGGCCGTGGCGCCCAGTTGGGCATCCTAATCAAGGGCCCGCAAGTTTTGGAAGACACCCGCACAGTCGACACCATCCTGCTGGATAAGACCGGTACGGTCACCAACGGAAAACTCGCCGTCGCCCGCACCCTGGCACTGGGAACCCTCAACGACATTGAGGTTCTGCGATTGGCCGGATCCGTGGAGGCCGCCAGCGAACATCCCATCGCCCACGCCATTGCCGCAGCCGCCACGGCCGGCCCCGGCCTCGCAACGGTCGCGGACTTTGACTCCGCCCCCGGGGGCGGCGTCCGCGGCACCGTCGCCGGACACCTAGTAGTCGCGGGCCGGGCCGGCTGGCTGGAAGAGAACGGTAGTGACATCACCGACACCCTGCAAGAAGCCCTGCGCCAGGAGCAACTGTCCGGGGCGACGGCCATCTGGGTCGCCGTGGACGGTGCCGTCGAGGGCATCATCAGCCTTGAAGACACCATCAAGGACGGCTCCGCCGAGGCCATCACCCGATTCAAGGCACTCGGGCTGCGCCCCATCCTCCTCACCGGCGACAACGCGGCCGTCGCCGCCCAGGTCGCGGCCGCCGTTGGCATCGCCCCTGAGGACGTTTTCGCTGACGTCCTGCCCCAGGGCAAGGTAGAGGCCGTCAAACGACTCCAAGCCGCGGGGGCCACGGTGGCGATGGCCGGCGACGGGGTCAACGACGCCGCCGCCCTGGCCCAGGCCGACCTGGGCGTTGCCATGGGATCCGGCACGGACGTGGCTATCGAGGCCGCCGATTTGACGGTCATGGGCAACGACCTGGGCCAGGTGGCCACGGCCATTGAACTCTCCCGCAAAACCCTCGCCACGATCAAGACAAACCTGTTCTGGGCCTTCTTCTATAACGCGATTGGCATCCCCGTCGCCGCCCTGGGCTTGTTGAACCCGATGATTGCCGGTGCCGCGATGGCCGCCAGCTCGGTACTGGTGGTCGCCAATTCCCTGCGGCTGCGCCGCTTCGGCAGGTAGTCCGAAACCCTTCCTGACACCCGGGCCCCTCCATTTGAAGGAGGCCCGGGTGTCAGTCTGTGGGCAGCGCCGGGACGTCCGCGTGCCCGACACACCGATGGGTGGCGGGCAGCAGTGATATGGCCGCCCCCAGCGCCGCGGGGACGGCGCCTGCGTGGGAGTCATCGACCGCCATGATGACCTCGGTGGCTGGGATGCGGCCGTAGGTGGTCATCGTTCTGGTGGTGCCACTTTCCTGGACGATCCAGTCTACTCCGTTGACCGTTCCGCACGGCAGTGTGGTGGGTCCTGGGACGGTAACGCCGCAGCGTAGAACCACACCGGACGGTGAGCCCCAGGCGGCCGTTGAGGTACCCGTGGTTTCTCTTCGTGACAGGCCTCCAATGGTGTCGGGAAGTTGGGAGAGAATCGTGGCGCAGCCGGGATTATTGGCGTCAGGTGCGGCCTTGATGTCAAGGGTTGCCGTGCAGCCAGTGACCGCTACCGTGACTAAGACAAGGGCCGCTACTGGGTGCACAGTGATGCCACGCGTGCGTCGTCGCGAGTGCTGCCCGAGGCTGGGATCTTCTACGTGAGGGGCGGACATGGGGGATGGGGTCAACTGCCGACCCCTGCATAGGAGTGCAGGCCGGAGAAGAAGACGTTGACAATGGCAAAGTTGAAGACCACGCACAGGTAACCGACGATCGAGAGCCAGGCGGCGCGCGTGCCTGTCCAGCCGCGGGTGGCGCGGGCGTGCAGGTAGCCGGCGTAGACCACCCAGATCACGAACGTCCAGACTTCCTTGGTGTCCCAGCCCCAGAACCGGCCCCACGCCTTTTCGGCCCAGATCGCTCCGAACATCAAGGTCAGGGTCCAGCCGATAAAGGCGATGGCGTTGATCCGGTAGGCCATGTTTTCCAGGCTCAGCGCAGAGGGCACCAGGCGCAGGAACATCAACCGATCGGGCTTGTCGGCGGCAAGGGACGTTTCGCGTCGTGACTGGAGCAGTTGGAGCACGGAGAGGGCGAAGGTGAGCGTGAACAGGGCAGAGGAGACGACGGCGATGGAGACGTGGATGACCAGCCAGTAGCTCTGCAGGGCCGGGACCAGGTGCCCGGCGGGGGTCCAGAACGCCACGGAGGCAGCGGTGAGCATGACCAGGACCAGACCGATGACGAAGGTGCCCACGAAGCGCAGGTCCCGGCGGGTGAGCACCAGGAGGAAGACCAGGGTCACCACGAGCGCGCCGGTGGTGCAGAATTCGTACATGTTCCCCCATGGGACCCGACCGGCGGCCAGGCCTCGGGCGAGGACGGCGGCGGCATGGATGGCGGCGGCCAGCACGGTCAGGGTCACCCCGATCCGGGCGGCCTTGCGGGGGCCTGCCAGGCCGTACCGCATGGAATCATCCGCCATCAAGCCTGGGTGCGGGCCGGAGTGCTGGTTGGTGGGTCGCTCGGCCCGGCCCTCCGGCCCCTCCAGGTCGGATGCGGCCTCCTGGAACCCTGGCGTGCCGTGGCCAGTGGTGCCAGCGCGGGCCGGGATCTTTTGCCCGATAACGGCTGGTTGGGATGCCGGGGCATAGGCCACGCCATGTAGCTGTGTGGTGCGGCCCGTTTTGCTGGTGTTTACCAGGTCCCAGGCGAACGCGATGAGCGCGGCCACATAGGCGATCCCGGCCAGGAGCATGAACCGCTCACTGTAGAGGGCGAAGGCTTCGTTGATGGTTGGCATTACTGGTCCTTAGCGAGATGGTTCGTGTTGGTGGCCGGCGCCGACCATTCCTTGGTCAGGAGCCGGCCGATGGCTGCGGCTTCGGCGGCGAGGCGGTGGTTCTCCCCGCGCGCCAGGAGCGCGTATTCGACCATGGTCCGCCCGTCCGGGTGGGTTCCCGTTCTGACCCAGGCGCGGTGCCGGCCAATGAATAGGGACGCGATCAGTCCGGCCAGGGCGGCGAGGGCGAAGATCAGCACCCCGACCTGGCCGGGATCATGGCGAATGTCGATGCCGACGTAGCGCTTGATCCCGTCGAAACTGATGGATCCCTTTCCTTCGGGCAGGGTGTAGCTTTGCCCCGGGGCCAGCACGATACCGCCGGCCTTGAGGTTGCGGTTGTTCAGGGGGGTCAGGTTCTTCGTGTCCAGGGTGTAGACGTTCCGTGGCTGCCCGGTATTTAGTCCCAGGTCGCCGTAGTAGGAATTCAGGTTCAGCCGCGGATTCAGCGGGTCCGGGTCGCTGGCGTAGGAAATTCCCTGGTCGTTGACCAGCGCGGTGGGCAGGAAGAAGCCAACGAAGCCCAGTTGGGACGGCCTGGCATCGGGTGCCTTGACGACCAGCAGGGAAGTGTAGGCCCCGTCGCTGGGAATGGACACGACGGGCCCGCTAAACGCGGTCTTCCCGGTGCCGTCCTTGACGGTCACCACGGGCGCGTAGCCGTTGCCGACGAGATAGAAGCTGGCCCCGCCCACGGTGATCGGGTCGTTGACCTTCAGGATCCTTTTTACCGGCTCCGCCCCGGGTTTGTCTGTCACCGTCACGGCTGCGGTGAAGTCGATGGGCTGGCCGTAGTGGGCGGCCGAGGAACGGTCGAAGGTCACCGCGAATTTGTTTAGCGTGATGGCAAATGGGTCCAGCCGGGCGGGGTTGAAGTTGGGCCCGGGGGAAAACTGGTCATAGCCGACCAGGGTGTTGACGAAGGTGTCACCTTCGACCAGGATTTTCTGTCCCCGGTAGCCGAACAGGCCCCCGATGGCGACGCAGACCAGGACCCCGATCAGGGAGACGTGGAAGAGCAGGTTCCCCACCTCCCGGATCAGTCCCCGTTCGGCGGCGACGGAGGGGCGGTCCCCGCCGGCATCGTAGATGTGGACCCGGTAACGGCGCCTTCGCAACAGCCGTGCCGCATCCTGAACCGCCTGCCCGGCACTGATCCCGGCCGATTCCGGCAGCTCCAGGGTCCCGTATTCGGGCAGCCTGGACAGCCGCTTGGGGGTGCGGGGAGGAGCCGAACGCATGGCCTTCCAATGCGCCCGGGTCCTGGGGACGACACAGCCGATCAGGGACAGGAACAACAGCAGGTAGATGGCCGAAAACCAGGCGGAGGAATAGACGTTGAAGAACTGGAACCGATCCAGCCACGGCCCGTAGCCGGGATGGTCCTTCAGGTATTGGGTGACCACGGCGGGGTTGACCGGTCGCTGGGGAAACAACGAACCGGGCACGGCGGCCACGGCCAGCAACAGCAGCAACAACAAGGCGTTGCGCATGCTGGTCAGCTGCCGCCACGCCCAGCGCAGCGCCCCCCAGGCGCCCAAGCGGGGAAGTACAGGGTCGCCGGCCGGGGGCGTCGGTGCGGCTGTGGAACTCTCTTTCGTTGGTGGCACGGCTATTTCCCTGCCAGGGCGTCGGAGATCAGGGCTTTGAGGGTGCCCTGGTCGGCGGTGCCAAGGATGCGTGAGGCGACCCTGCCGCTCGTGTCGATCACCAGCGTGGTGGGGACCGCCTGCGGCGGGACGTACTGGGTCATGGACAGCAGCACCCCGCCGTCGGAGTCTTCCATGCTGGGGTAAGTGACACCAAAAGTACGCTCGAAGGCCGCGGCCTCCGGTTCCCGGTCACGGATGTTGACCCCGTAGAAGAGGACACCGTTCGGCTTGAATTCCTTGTACAGGGCTTCCAGCCGGGGTGCTTCCAGGCGGCAAGGGGAACAGGCGGCGTACCAGAAGTTCAACACCACCACCTTGCCCTTCCACGCGGCTGACTCCACGGCGGTGCCATCGAACAACTTGCCCGACAGGACGACCGGCTGCTTGCGTTCGGCCTTGGCGTACTGGGCCACGGATCCGTCCCCGGCGATGAAGTTCTTGTTGTCTCCCGCGTTGGCCTGCCGAGCCAGCGAATCGTTGGATGCGCACGCCGACAAAGCGAAGGTACCTAGTCCGGACAGGGCGGATAGCTGGAAGAATCGGCGCCGGGACGGCGGCGCCGTTGACGAAGTCGCTAATGCAGTCGGGGGGTTTTGGGGCATGGGATGGGGCATCGGTATCCTCATATAACGAAATTGTAACTTTTGGTTTTTGTCGGTTAGGCTGGTAAAAACACATACCCCTAACGGGTATGTTCGTGGGCCGTTTCGCCAAACCCCGTCGGCGGCCCGCGACCGTTCAGCTTCCCGACGGGGGCGGAGGAACCACCACCGGTGCGTTGGTGCACCTTGGGGTGAAGCACGCTCAACAAACAACAGCCATTGCGGCTGCGTGTTGGGCGGGCCGGGCAGGCCCCTCGCCCGAATCCGACAGCTAACTTCGCCGGCGCCGAGAGGAACCCCACCATGTCTACCCACCGCCAGCACGGCCGCCGCCGCGCCACCACTGCCATGCCCGTCCCCACCTCGCGTGGCCGCCATTGGGCCACCACCACTGAAGTTGAAGCCAAACATTTCACGCGCAGAAGGCCCTTGGGGATGGCCGTGGCCGCGGCAGGATTCATTGCGCTGACAGCCCTTCCGGCCGCCCACGCCGATACCGGCCACCTTGCCCCGGCGGTGACCGCCGGCGCAGCCACGACTTCAACGCAACCGGCTGTGACAGCGGACAAGGACATCGCGGTGTCCTTCGCCCATCCAGTGGTTCGCAGCAAGCCCGCGCCCTCTGCATTGGCCGCCGACGCCCTGCACCCGGCCGCCGCGCAGGAATCCCCGCTCCCGGCGCCGGCTCCAACAGCGGCACCGGCTGCCCAGACCCCAGCGGCCCCGGACCAGCCGTCCTCGGGGCTGCGCCCGCCCTTGGCCGCCCTGACGGTCACCTCACCCTTCGGGTACCGGAGCAATCCGCTGACCGGGGCCGGCGGGGAACTGCACACCGGGATTGACTTCGCCGGGACGTGCGGAACCGCAGTGTTCGCCTCTGGGGCAGGGACCGTGACCGAGGCCGGTTGGAGCCAGTACGGTGGCGGAAACCGCATCGTCGTCGACCATGGGGGTGGCATCAAGACCACGTACAACCACCTGGAGAGCATCGGGGTCAGCGTCGGCCAACAAGTGGGCGCGGGCGCCCAGATTGCCGGTGTCGGCTCGACCGGCAATTCCACCGGCTGCCACCTGCATTTTGAGGTCATGGTCGACGGCCAAACCGTCGACCCTGCACCGTTCATCTGACCGGCCCCCCATCACCGATGGAAGGTGATCCCTGCCGGGGGTGGGCTGAACCGACGGCTGGGCCGGTGGCAGTCCGTCCGTCGTGGTCCCGCCGGTTGGCCAGGTGTTCCCGGGTGAGTTCGGCGAGTTGGTCGTCGCTGAGCCTGTCGAAGGAGCGCGCTTCACGCTGGTCGCTGCGGGAGAAACGGACAAACATCAAAATGAGCAGGGGCAGGTCCACTATTTCGGCCACGAACCACAGCAGGTCTCCGGCCAGCTGCTGGTCCCGCAAGGGATTGGGCATCCAGCCCGGATGGTTCAGCAGCCCCACGGTGGCGCCGTCAAAGATCTGTGGGACCATGCGCATCATGATCCCGGGGACGGCGTCGAGGACGAGTTCGATAAAGACGAAGATGAACTCCACCACGATCAACGCGTTCACCGCCGCCTTGGCCCCTTCTTCAATGATCGGCACCGTCATCAACAACCCCATCAGCGGCACCACCACGGTCACGAGAACGTCGGCGACGGGGCTGGTGCGCAGGGGATAAAACAAGGGCGTCAAAAACACCGTAAACAGGGTCAGGCCCAGCAGCGCGGCGATGATCGTGTTGCCCAGCAGGCGCATCAGGCGGTGCCCGAGAAAGGCCTCCAGCCTGGCCACCCCGGCGGGGCCCAGGGTTGCCCGGGCCAGGGTGAGCGGTTTGCCCAGTCCCACCAGCAGGGGGACAACAAAGAGGTAGCCGGTGATCTTGAGGGTAAAGACCCAGCGCAAGTCATGGCTGTAGACGCCGGGGAAACCAAAACTGAGCACTGCAAAGCTGCCCAGCCCCAGAGCATAGAAGGACAGGGAACGCCACACCGGCCACCGCACACCCCGCTGGTGGGCGCGGGCCAGTCCTCGAGCATAGAGGATCGCGGCGGGCCCCAGCAGGCACACTGCAGCCCAGTTCAGGGTCCAGGACCCGGCCACGACGTCCCAAGGTGGCATGTCAGCGCTTCTGCGGTGCGGTGCGGCCCGCCAGGACGGCCCCGACGATCAGCACGGCCGCGGCCGTGGGGTAGCCGATGAGGAGGTCCTGGATCCCTGGCGGGCCGCCGGGCACGGCGAAGTGGGCGATCCAGTGTGAAATTCCAACCAGGAGGCCCAAAACCATGATGGCCTGGCCTATCCTGACCAGGCGTCGGTGGTGGCGGTAGTTCTTCGCGGCGTCATCGGCCGGGAGATTCTGTTTCATGTGCTGTCCTTTCAGAGGTGGGCTTGTTTAGCCGTTGGCTCCGCCGGAGCATGCGGCCCCGGGTTCCGGTGTTTGCGGGCCCATGGCGTAGGCCTTGATGAAGACGGGCAGTCGGGAGTCCCCGGCGTTGGAGACGTCCAGCTGGGTGCCCCAGGCGGACGCGGTCACTGCCGCTGCCTGGTCCGGGTTGGGGCTGAGGAGGACATAGGGTTTCCCCTTGACCAGGGCAGTCAGTGTGGTCACATCGGTCCCGGAGAGGCCTGGTTTGTAGCTGATCCATACGGCGCCGTGTTCGAGGGAATGCACGGCCCGGTTCTGGTTCACGGGGGTGGTGTAGGTCCCGCAGTTGGTCCACGTCGCAGCATGGTCCCTGCCGACCCCGGGCTGCTGCGGGTAGGTCACCGGGGTTTGGACGTGGTTACGGGTGAGATTCGGGTAGGTCTTGACTCCGGCGATGGGGCTTTTGGCTGCCTCAGCGGTCGTATTGCGGGTCTGGATGGATCCGGTGATGACAACCGTGACGACGACGATAATGGCGACGGCCAGCAAACCGAACCCGCCAAAGAAGAACAGATTACTTCTCCGTTGTTTTACCCGGTGTGCGGCGAATACGGCGTCGATTTTTGCTTGGCGTTCGGCTTGGCGCTCTTTGGCATTGCTCACTGGGGAGCTCCTTGTGCTGAGGGTTTTGCAGGTTTATCGGATGTACCCGTGGTGGATCCTGGTTCGACGCAGGAGCGGGGCTTTCGTCGCTGCAGCAAGAACGCGGCGGCACCGGCGAGCAGCAACAGGCCCGAGACCCACGTGTTCACCCGCAACCCCAGGATGGTGTTGGCATAGTCGGATCGCAGCAGCTCGAACACGAACCGGCCCGCGGTGTAGAGGACGACGTAGAGGGCGAAGACGGACCCGGCACCGAGCCGGAACCGTTTGTCCAGGTACAGGAGCACGCCGGCCGCGGCCAGGCACCACAGGGATTCGTAGAGGAAGGTCGGCTGGAAGTAGCCCAGCACGACCGGGGCACCGGCGGCGTCCAGGTGGGCGCGGCCGGTGGAGAAGTCCATTTGGTGGATCTGCAGTTTCCACGGCGCCGTGGTGGGGTCGCCGTAGAGTTCGTTGTTGAACCAGTTTCCCCACCGGCCCAGGCCCTGGGCAATCAGGAGCCCGGGGGCGGCGGCGTCGATCAGGGCGGTGAAGGATACCTGGTGGCGGCGGCAGCCGATATAGGCGCCGAGCAGGCCCAGGGCGATGGCGCCCCAGATGCCCAGGCCGCCGTCCCAGATTTTCAGGGCATTCCACGGGTTCCTGCCCGGCACAAAGTACAGTTCCGGGTCCGTGACGACGTGGTAGAGGCGCCCGCCGGCAATGCCGAAGGGCACAGCCCACATGGCAATGTCCAGGACCGCCCCGGGCCGGCCGCCGCGCGCGGTCAGACGCCGGCTGGCGAGCCATACGGCGATGACGATGCCGGCGAGGATACACAAGGCGTAGAAGCGGATCGTCAGCGGGCCTAGCTGGAACGCGCTCACGGTCGGTGAGGGGATGAGCAGGGGATTCAGTGCTGTCACAGTCATGGTGTGTCCGGTCTTAGGTGAGGTAGGAGAAGACGCCCATCATGCCGCGTTCGGCATGGTAGGCGTTGTGGCAGTGGAAGAGCCACTGGCCCGGGTTGTCGGCATCGAAGAAGACAGTGACGGTTTGTTTGGGCCGGACAATGACGGTGTCCTTCCGGGCCCCGGTCGCGCCGACCTGGAAGGTGTGGCCATGGATGTGCATCGGGTGCCACATCTCGGTGTCGTTGACGAACTTCACCTCCACCCGTTCGCCGGCCTTGATGTCAAAGACGTTCTCGAACGGTTTAGCCATGTCGAAGCGGTGCCCGTTGATGCCCCAGTCGTACTTCGCCATCCCGCCGGTCAGGCGAACCTCATGGGTGCGGTCCGGTGTCTTGGTGGGAAGGTTCACGGAGGGGTCGGCGGTGAGCTGTCCGCCGTCGACGACCTTGCCGGTCAGGACCTTCGGCAGGCTGGCCATGGCCGGGGCGGCCCCGGTGCCGGTGGAGATGAGCCCGTAGGCCATTTGGGCCTTCCCTTCGGCCAGGGCGAGCACGGGGGTGTAGCCGTCGCGGACGGTCAGGATCGCATCGATGCGCTCACCCATCCCGAGGACGACGGCGTCGACGTCGGTGTGTTGGACGGGGAAGCCGTCGGTGTGGGTCAGGGTGAGTTTCTGGTTTGGGACCCCGACGCGGTAGGCGGTGTCGCCGGCGGCGTTGATGATGCGCAGCCGGATCCGTTCCCCGGCCTTGGCTGTGAACGTTTCGGGGTTTCCGGGGTCCCGGCCGTTGAAGAGGTGGAGCGGGTAGGCGACATCGCCGGCGTCCCCGCCCAGGAAGTCGCTGCTGGCCCCCATGAGCATGTGCCCCATCACCATGCCCCCGTTACCACCGCCGTGGCTCATGCCACCCATGCTGCCCATGCCCTGGGAGAGTTCCTTCAGGACCTCATCGGGGGTGCCGGTGACGCCGTCGAGCCAGTCGTCCAGGACGATCACCCAGTCCCTGTCGTATTTCAGGGTTTCCTTCGGGTCCTCGATGACCAGGGCACCGTAGAGGGCGCGTTCGCGCTGCATTTCCACGTGCGAGTGATACCAGTACGTGCCCGGGTGGGGGAGCTTGAAGCTGTAGGGGTAATCCTTCCCTGCGGGGGCCGCCTCTTGGGTGAGGGCGGGGACGCCGTCGGCGTTGTTGCGCAGCGCCAGCCCGTGCCAGTGGATGCTGGTGCCTTCGGTGAGCTTGTTGGCGACCGTGACGGCCAGTTGGTCCCCGGCCGTGCCGCGCAGGGTGGGGGCCACCAGGTTGCCGTTATACCCCCAGGTGGTGATCTTCTTTCCCGCCAAGGTGGTGGAGAAGGATTCCGGGGTGAGGGTTTGGGTGACCGTTTTGCCCGTGCTGGCCCGCCGGATTTCGTAGTCGGCGATGAGCGGATCGGTGGGCAGGATGCGGGTGGCCTCTTTGGTGGGCGGTGTGGGTGCGCAGGCGGCAAGGGCTGCCGCGGCGGTTGCCGCGACGGAGAGACCCAGGAACGAGCGGCGGTTCAGTTGGTAGCTCATGAAGGAATCCTTTGAATGATGTGCGTTTAGACGGGGGTGATGAAGGTGCCGGAGAGGTTTTGGAGCTGGTAGATCCACTGCATCCACACGCCGCTGACCATCAGGAAACCGAGCAGGATGAGCATGCTGGCCCCGGCAAGGTTGACGACGCGGATGTGCCGGCGGATGAAACCCAGAATCTGGGTGACCCATCCCAGGCCCAGGGCGACGAGGAGGAAGGGGATGCCCAGCCCCAGGCAGTAGATGAAGGCCAGCAGTGCCCCGCGCCAGGCACTGCCGGAGGTGACGCTCAGGGCCAGCACGGCGCTGAGTGTGGGCCCCATGCACGGTGTCCACCCCAGCCCGAAGACCACGCCGAGCAGGGGTGCCCCGCCCAGGCCCGTGCGGCGGGTGAGGGTGATCTTGCGGGTCTGTTGCAGCCAGGAGAATTTGCCCAGCAACACCAGCCCCATGCCGATCACGACCACGCCGAGGACGCGCATGAGCGGGTCCTGCCAGCGCAACAGCCAGGAACCGATCATCCCGAAGGCAGCCCCGTACAGGGTAAATACGGCGCCGAATCCGAGCACGAACAAGCCGACACCGGCCAGTACGCGGCGCCGGTTCCGTGGCTGGTTCGGGTCGGTCAGCCCAGAGACATAGCCCAGGTAGCCAGGGACGAGCGGGAGGATGCAGGGCGAGAGGAACGAGACGATCCCGGCGATCAGCGCCAAGGGCATTGCCACGAGCAAGGCACCGGAGGTGACGGTGGTGGCGAAGTACTCTCCGACACTCATGGGTCTAGGACGCCGCCGGGCGGAAGGTCGCCCCGCCGTCGGTGGAGACCTGGACACCATCGGTGGTGGCCGCCCAGATCCACGGCTTGCCGGCACTGCCTTCCTGGGCGGTGACGGCTTCGACCTGGCCGCTGATTTTCCCCGTGGCGGACCAGGTCAGGCCGGCATCAGAGGACACGTGGACGGTGCCGTTCGGGGTCACCCCGACAGCCTCCGTGGGAGCCTTCTCCACGGACGTGGCCATGGCGGCGAATTGGATGACCGGGGAGCCAGGGACCAGCTTCCAGGTCTTGCCACCATCGGTGGAGCGCTGCATCCCCTCCTGGGTGGTGGCGAGCACCACCGTGGAGGCGGGGCTGCCTGCGAGGCCGGCCGGGGTGAACGTCGCCGTGGAGTTTTCCCACGAAGTTCCGTCGGTGCTGGTGCGCAGTTGCCCGTCGAAGGCGACCAGGCCACCGCCGGTGGCGGTCAGTGCGTGGAAGTCCGACTGCCCGCCCCGGGATACGGGTTTCCACGTCTTTCCGGCATCGGTGGAGCGGATGAGCCCGACAGGGTTGGGCAGGGACGACCCCTGTCCCGGATGTCCGGAAGCATAGAAAACGTTGGGCTCGGCGGTGGGGGTGAACCCCATCAGGTCAATGGTGTCGCTGACCTTGACCGGGGTCTTCTTGCTCGCGTCGTAGAGGCCGTCGTGGGTGGCGATCAGGATCTTGGTGGTGACCGGTTCCACGGTGATGCCATGGACGTGACTGGCGGCTGCTGCGGATGCGGGGCTGGGAGGCGGGGTGGCGGACGAGCATCCCGCCAGGGCCAGGGGCACGAGCACAAGAGTGGCGGCAAGGGGACGGCGGGCACGCATGAGGGCGGTGCGGGGTTTCACGGGACTCCAAAAGTACGAAGGGGGGGGGAAGGGTGGGGTGGCGGTCCGCAGAGTGTAGGACCGCCATCGGAAGTGCTGGCGCCTGGATGTTACAGGGCGGAGAGCTGGTCCTTCATGTCCTTGATTTCGGTTTCCTGTGAGGCGACGATGCTCTTGGCCAGGGTCACCGCGTCGGCATTCTTTCCCCCGCTGACCTCGGATTTGGCCATCTCAACGGCGCCTTCATGGTGGGCGATCATCTGGGTCAGGAACAGCTTGCTGGCCTTGGTGCCCTGTGCGGCTTTGAGCTTGTCCAGGTCAGCGGTGGTCATCATGCCGTTCATGGAGTGGTTCCCGGCCATGGCGGTGGGTTCGGCCCAGCCGGTGAGCCAGGTCGTCATCTTCGTGATTTCCGGGCCTTGGGCGGCCTTGATGCCCTTGGCCAGCGTCATGATCTTGGGATCGAGGCCGGACTTGGCGAGCATGATGTCGCTCATCTGAACGGCTTGGGCGTGGTGGGGAATCATCATTTGGGCGAACATCGCATCAGCGGCATTGTGGTCCCCGCCGGCAACGGTCGCTTGCATGGAGGAGCTTGTCGACGCGCCGTGGTTCATGCCCGGCATGGAGCCGCCGTCAGTGGAGCACCCGGCCAGGGCGAGCATGGCGGCAGCAGCGGTGGTGGAAAGGGTCAGAAGTTTCTTCAAGGGAATGGTCCTTCACTAAATCAGTCTCAATGTTTTGCAGGGGCTCCCGTATTGAAGGGCGCGTCGATGAGGACCCGCGAAAGTTTCACGGGTCGACTAATCGATTTACGTTCTGCTGATCGAGAGCTGGGTCAGTGAGGGAGGATCGGGAACACGGTCCCCGGACTTGTACCCGGGAATGAGGACGTAAGCGGTCCCAGTGGAAAAATGGCTGAGAGTCCCGGGAAGGGGAACACTCAGCACGGCCGGCCCGAACGACGGCACACAGGCCCCGTGCATGGCCATGGACGCGTCGCAGCCGGCGGGGGAGCATCCGCACACCACGGGACTTCCCTGGTGGCCGGGCTTGGCCGGGCCAACCGTCAAATCGCCCGCCGGCAGGGCGTGGGAAGGGGCGGGGTGTGCCGCCAGGGGAGAGACTGTAGCGCTGACGCCTGCTGTTGCGACAGCACTGCTCACCGTGGCTGGCGTCATCGCCCCTGCTGGGGCGCCGCCGATCACGTGCATGCCCAGGATTCCGCCGACAATGGCGAGGACGACGGCAAGCAACCCGCCCCAGCGCAGCAAAGATCCCACCGACGGCAAGTGATAGCTCGAGCGCATGGGGGTCCTTCCTGTCAGTCGGTCGTCGGGTCGTTGTGCAGTGTACTCACCCTGACTGAACGAACGCTCAGAACGCGATCAGCGGATGTCGGACGGCTGGGGGCTAGTTCGCCGTAACGGTGTAGCCCGCCTCGGCCACGGCCGCGTGAATATCCACCGCCGCAGCGGGGCCGGCAATCCTCAGGACGGAGGTACCTCCGGCGACGAGCTCAACGGTAGCGGATTCCACTCCATGAACTCTTGAGACGGCCGTCTCAACGCTCTGAACGCAATGCCCGCAGGTCAGCCCTTCCAGCTGGTAACCGGTGGTGGCCGCACTGGCGGTACGGGCCGGAGCAGCTGCCGTGGCCGCCGTTGAGCAGCAGGCGCAGGAGCTTTCCGCCATCGGGAGGGCGGTAGGGGTGGCTTCGTGTAGTTCGGTTCCGCACATGATGAGGTGATTCCTTTGGATGAGAGTCAAGGGAGCGTTGCGGGTTGAACGGCAGTGGCGGCCGGAGTGATCCTCGGTCGAGACAAACTACTTCACTAACAACAACGTAAATATACCCCTTAGGGGTATGAAATTCAAATGACCGCCTTCACCCTCGACTCACCTTTCCTTAGATGGGGCTGTGGCCTCGTTCCACCCCTGGTGTGCCGCCGGCGTCGTGGATCGAGATGCCTCTCGACCCTGTTGCCCAACACCAAGGTGTCGCCAGGGCCGGCCCCGATGAGTGATCCGAAGCCGTTGTAGCTGATACCCCCGTGGAGTATATTAGGCCGGAGGCGGGGCCTCCGCCTCGTACAAGAGGGGAAGGGCCATGCACGATCGTAACCGGAAACGCTCTGAATCGTTCACTGCCTCATCTATGGTGCTCTCAGTCGATGCCCCTAGCGAGCGGGGTGCCGCATGTCGGCCTATGTGAGCGTATTCATCGTCGTTGGCGTGTGCATCGTGGCGATCGGCGGCCTGTACCTGCTCGGGCGCGCCATCTCCGTGTCGCCCGATATCGTCGAAGTGCTTCCTTTTCAGTCGGGCTGGAAGCCACGTGAGCACGCGTTGTCCCGATTCCACGCCCGCTGGTACCCGATGACACTGGTATTCCTCGCCTTCGACGTCGAGATGCTGTTCATGTACCCGTGGGCTGTCGTGGTTGCCCGGATCGGTGCCGCAGCGGCGATCGAGATGTTCGTCTTTCTCGGCGTGCTCGTTGCCGGCATCGTCTGGGCCTGGCGGGAAGGGGCCTTTCGATGGGTCTAGGCAGTACGATTGCCCGGTTGGCGACTAGCCGTGTTCACGTCCTCATCATTGAGATCCCGGGCTATTCACTGGTGCGCATTCACGCCGAGGCTGCAATCACCGCCAGGGGCTGGGTCCTCGCCGCTGCGCCCGCCGACGCCGACGTCCTGCTCGTGTGCGGCGAAGCCACGGGCGCGTTCGTGGAGATCACCGACAGCGTCTGGAACCAGATCCCCAGCCCCCGCCACCGCACCACCCTCGCAACGGTCGACGCGCTGGCCCCGACACTGAATTCGATCCCGGCCATTCTGAGCGACCAGCAAAGGCAGCTCGCTGACGCCCGGCAACGCCCCCAGCGCATCATCGGGGAGGACGCCGACGGGCACGGCGACGCGGACACCCACCACAGCCATAAGACCCACCACACCCATGACGGACATGACCATGCTGCGATGGAGCACAACGGGCACGGGGCCCCTGACGCCGACGGCGATCCTGACGCCGGGATGGGCATGGGCGGGATGGACATGGGCGCAGACGCCGGGATGGACATGGGCGGGATGGACATGGACATGCATATGGACATGTCCGGTCCCGCGGGGATTCCGCTCGCCAGCGGTGACGAGAGTGACCGCGATGGTCTTGAAATGGATGTCACCCACCTCACCCTGGGCCCGGTCCTGCCCGATTGGCCGGCGGGCCTGGTGGTGCACTGCACCTTGCACGGCGACGTCATCGGTGAGGCGGCCATCGAGCTCCTTCCCGGCCGCGAGGCGGATGAGCCCCCGACCGGGCGGCTGTTCGGGGACACTATTCGGTCCGTGGAACTGTGCGATGCCGCCGGGCACCTGCTCGCCGTCGCCGGTTGGGAAGCCGTCGAGTTGAAGATCCGCCGGGTCCGCGACGAGCTCCTCACCGGGTCTTCCCTTGAATCGGCGGCCGCGAGATTGAACCGGGCGTCCCGGCAGATTGCCCGTTCGCTGACCCTGCGCTGGTCCCTGGCCGGCATCGCCAAGGGCGGCGGGATCGATGCCCGGGCCAGGCTGCTCGACTGGCTGCGGACCGCCGCCGCGCTGCTGGCCGGGGAAGCTGTACCGTCCAACGACTCCAACTGGCCTGACAACCTCGATGATGTCCGTAGCTCCTTGATCGGGCAGGAGCTGTCCACCGTCCGGCTGCTGATCGCCTGCATCGAACCGTCCCGGCTCAAAAACCTGGTGGGGGCGAGCCATGGATAGCGCCGTTGCCGGTGCCGTTTGGGTGCTTATTCTCCCGCCCGCGTTGGCCGTGGCGGCGTTGCTGGCTGCGGCCGCCAACGCCGTCGTGGACGGCCGCGCCCGTGGCCTGTCCGCCACGGGCGGCCTGGCGGCACCCCTCCGTGAGACTGCCCGGCTGTTGCGTCAGCAGCGGCGGACCCTGCCCGGTGCGGACAGTTTGTTGTGGCGGATCGGCGGTGCCGGGCTCGCGATCGCGGCCGTGTTGAAGGTGCTGGTGATCCCGTTCGGAAATTTCACGTTTGCCGACTTGCCGGTCGGCCTGGTCTGGTTCAATGCCATGGACGTGCTGCTCTGGGCACTGTGGTGGCTCCTGGGGTGGGGCGCCAACAGCGGCTGGTCCCTCGTGGGCGGCTACCGCTTCCTTGCCCAGGCGCTCTCCTATGAGCTGCCCCTGATGTTTGCCCTGACCGCACCAGCGGTCGGCGCCGGGAGCCTTCGCCTGCTCGACATCCAGGGCGCCCAGCACACGTTGTGGTTCGTGGTCTGGATGCCCGTCGCATTCCTGGTCTATGCGGCGTCGGTCGTCGCGTTCTCCTCCTGGGGCCCGTTCCAGACTGCCACGGGACGGGATGCCGCTGGCGGGGTGATCGCCGAACTCAGCGGCGTCGACAGGCTCCTGGTCCTCGCCGGCCGCTACATGGTCCTGGTCGCGGGGGCGGCCTTTGCTGTGCCGTTGTTCTTCGGGGGAGGCGCCGGCCCCTGGCTTCCCGGCAGCGTCTGGGTGATTGTGAAGTCCCTTGCCCTCGTTGCCTTGTTCATCACCGCACGCAGGCTGTTCCCGACCCTGCGCCCCGAGCGCCTCGCTGAGGTCAGCCTGGTGCTGATCATGCCCCTGGTTCTCATTCAGGTGCTGGTGGTCGCCGTCATCGTCGTCGTGAACGGAGGGGCACCGTGATCGCTGCCATTGTGTTTTGGTTCTTCGCGGTCGTGGCCGTCGCCAGCGGCGCGGCCGTGTTCATCGTCAACTCGATGGCCCGGGCCTCCTATGCCCTGGCCATCTCCTTCATCGCGGTGGGGGCGATCATCGTGCAGCTGGACCTGGACTATATCGGGGTGATCACGATCTTGATGATGGTGATGGAGATGGCGATCATGGCCGTGTTCATGGTGATGTACATGGGGATGAACCCGGCGCTGATGCCGATGGACATGACCCACAACAAACGCCGCTCGGCGATCATCGCGGTGGTCGTGTTTCTCGTCCTCGCGGCCGGGGCACTGTTCATTCCGTGGCCAGGCCGGACGGGCTCACCGGCCGGGGACTTGATTGCCTCGCTGGGGGAGGCGCTGATGGGATCGAAGATGCTTGTGATGCTGACGATCAGCCCCGCGCTGTTTGCCACCATTGTCGCCTCCCTCGTGCTGGCCAACCCCCGGGGCCGCTACGACCGGCTTGGGGACAACCTGGCCCGGCGCGGCAGCGACGGACGAGCCGCACCCGAGGATCCGATCCGCGGAGGGCTGGGACGATGACGCTGCAATTGGTGTTGCTGATTGCGGCCGCCCTGTTCGCCGTCGGCCTCTACGGGGCGCTGTCCCAACAGGTCGTGGTGATGGTGATGATGGGCATCGAGCTGATGATCAACGGCGTGCTCCTGACAGGGGGCGCCCTTTGGTTTTACCTTGCTCCGACACCGGACGGGCAGACGCTGCTGCTGGTTGTCCTTGCCGCGATGACTGTGGAGATGGCGATGGGCTTCGCCGCCGCCACCGTGGTCCACCGCTCCAGGAACTCCGACATGACCGACGCTGCCACGGAGCTGCACGGATGACCGCGGTACTCCTGTCCGTCATCGGGCTGCCCACCCTTGCCGGGGTTCTCCTCCTGCTGGCAGGCCACCGGATCGACCGTGTCGCCCCCGCCCTGGCCGTCTCCGTTGCAGCCCTTACCCTCGGCGCCGCCGTCACCGCCGCGCTGGCCCTCCCCGCCGTGAGCCTGCCGTTCATCACACCCGATGGTGCCGCTCTCACGGTCGACGGACTGACCGTGGTCCTGCTGCCCACCGTCGCCGCGGTGGTCCTGCTCGTCCTGGTCTTCGCCGCCGCCGAAGGAATCCGGCCCGCGGCCCGATTCCACGGACTGATGCTCCTGTTCACCGCCGCGGTGATGCTCACCATCACCGCGACTTCACTGCCGGCACTGCTCGCCGCCTGGGAAATCATGGGAGCCACCTCCTATGCCTTGATCGGCTTCCACTGGCAGGAGCCCCGCACGATGCCAGCTGCCCTGGTCGCGTTCGCCGTGACCCGCGGCGCCGACCTGGGACTCTACGCTGCCGCGGGCGCCGCTGTCATCGCCGGGCACGGCTGGCACCTGGACGACCTCGCCGACGCGGACGGGCCCTGGCTGCACGTCATCGCCGCCGGCGTGCTCATCGCGGGACTGGGCAAGGCGGCGCAACTGCCGTTTAGCTTCTGGCTCTCCCGGGCCATGGAAGGACCGAGCCCCGTCAGCGCGCTGCTGCACTCCGCCGCGATGGTCGCAATGGGCGCCTACCTCCTACTCCGCCTCGAACCGCTGCTGCTGGCCTCCGGCTGGGCCGGCCCCACGGCCGCCTGGATCGGCGCCGCCACCGCGATCGTGCTCGGAATCGTCGCCGTCTCCCAGACAGATCTCAAACAGCTCCTTGCCGCCTCGACGGCCGCCCAACTCGGCTTCGTCGTCCTGGCCGCCGGGCTCGGCGCCACCGCCGGCGGCACGGCGCAACTCGTCGCCCACGCCGCCACCAAGGCGCTGCTCTTCCTCACCGCCGGCGCCTGGCTCACCGCGGTGGGTTCGAAGCAGCTTCCCGCCCTGCGCGGCATTGGCCGGCGCTGGCCGCTGGCCGGGGCAACTTTCCTGATCGGGGCACTGTCCCTGGCCGGACTGCCGCCGCTGTCGCTGTGGCTGACGAAAGACGCCATCCTCGCCACCGCCCTCCACACCAGCCCCGCCCTGTATGCCGCCGGCCTCCTGGGTGCCGCACTGGCCGCCGCCTACTCTGCCAAGTTGATCGCCATCGTCTGGGCCAAACCGGACCCGCAGGAACAGGCCGACATTGAGCGAACGCAGTGGGACACGGAACAGGTCGGCACCCGTCGCATCCCGCCGGCGGCGGCTGTGCCCCTGATCGTCCTCGCTCTCGCGGCCGTGGTGCTCGGCGTGACCGCCATCCCGGGCGTGTCCGCACCGTTCAGGGCTCTGCTGAACGCGCAGACGGAGGTCGAAAGCACCGTCTGGGAACTGGTGGCGTCCGCGGGGGTCGCCATCGTGGTGATCATTCTGGTGTTTCGCCGCGGCACCCCGAGCCTCCCCGCCGCCGCCGGCTGGTTTGGGCTTGAACGGGCCGCGGGGGTGGTTATTGTCCGCCCCATGTTCGCCACCGCGGAGGCGCTGGCGCGCCTGGATGACCGCATCAACGCAGCGATCCTCGGTTCCGGCCGCCTGCTGGACCGGGCCGCCGCCGGAGCCGGCGTCCTGGACCGGGCCGTGAGCCGCACGCTTGGCGTCATCACAGCCGGCACCGCCGCCCTTGGCGCGCTGGCCCGCCGGGCCCAAACGGGCGCCATCGCCGACTACTATGCCGGTGCCGCCCTCGTCACCGTCGCCGCTCTCGCCCTTTTGATCGTCGTGAGGTAACCGAAGTGCTCAGTATCGTCATCCTCCTCCCCGTCATCGTCGGCGCGGCTCTCGCCGTGGCGCGCGGGCTGCCCGCCATGGCGGCCCGGCTGGTGTGGCTGGCCGCCACCCTGGCCGACCTCGCACTGCTGATCGTGCTCACCTTCACGGCCGGTACGGGTGCGAATGGATTGCGGGCCGAGGAGCGCGTGAACTGGATGCCGCAGCTGGGCAGCAGCTACCACCTCGGAGCCGACGGCCTCTCCCTGCCCCTGCTGCTGCTGGCCGGGGTCATTTTCGTGGTCTGCGCCATCTGGTCCCTGCGCGAAACCGACCGGCCACGGTCCCAGGCGGCCCTGTTCCTCTTCCTGCAGACGACCTGCCTGGGCCTGTTCGCCGCCCAGGACCTGATCCTGTTCTTTCTCTTCTTTGACCTCTCCATCGTCGGCATGTACTTCGTCATCGCCGGCTGGGGGCACGGCAACCCGCGCCGCTCCGCGCTGGTGTTCTTCATCTACACCTTCCTCGGCTCCCTCGCCCTGTTGCTCGGGTTCATCGGCCTCTACCTCGGGGCGGACCCGCACACCTTCGACATGGTCGAACTCTCCCGGCACGGCGCCTTCACCGGCACTCCCGCCGCGGCAGGATTCGTGCTGGCAGCGATTGTAATCGGCCTGGCCGTGAAGACCCCGACGTTCCCGTTCCACTCCTGGCTGCCACCGGCCCACACCGACGCCCCGACCATCGGATCGGTCGTCCTGGCCAGCCTGCTGCTGAAAATGGGCACCTACGGCTTCGTCCGGATCGCGATGCCCATGCTTCCCGACGCCTGGCGGTCCTGGGCATGGGTGATCGTCACCATCGGCATCGTATCGGTCATCTTCGGAGCCCTCGTCGCACTCGTGCAAACCGACATCAAACGAATGATCGCGTTCACCTCCATCAACCACATGGGCTACATCATCCTCGCCGTCGGCGCCGCCGGCGTCGTGGGACGCAACACCGCACAAGCGCAGCACCTCGCCATTGCCGGGGCGGTGACGCAGATGGTCTCCCACGGCCTGATTACCGGGGCCCTGTTCCTGCTCGCCGGCGTGTTCTACGACCGCACCGGCAGCTATGACCTGCGCCAGTACGGCGGACTCGCCCGTCCCGCTCCACGATTCGCCGGTTTCTTCGCCATCGCCGCGTTCGCATCTCTCGGGCTTCCAGGGTTCAGCGGCTTCATCGCCGAGTTCCAGATCTTCACCGGCAGCATCGGCACCGTCCCCTGGGCCCTCATCGCCCTGCCGGGCATCCTGATCACCGCGGTCCTGTTCCTGCGCGCTTTCCAACGCGTGTTCACCGGAGAAACAAAGCAGCTGTCGGCCGGTTTCGCCGACCTCAACCCCCGTGAAACCACGGCACTGGCGGTACTGACCGTGCTGAGCGTTCTCATCGGCATCGTCCCGGGGCCGCTGCTGGCAATGATTGAACCGGCCGCCAAGGTTCTCATCGGGAGCCTGAACCCGTGACCTCGATGTCAATGAACATGGACTACTGGGCCCTGCTGCCCGAAATTGTCCTCCTCGCCGCCGCGGTGCTGGTGCTCCTGGGCGGCAGCTTCCTGCCCCGGGCCCGGCAGGTCATTACCCGCTGGTTCAGTCTCGGCGCCCTTGCCCTCAGTGCAGCCGCCGGCATGGCCGGACTGGAAGGCATGCCGGAGTCAATCTTCGGGGGCAGCTACGCCGTTGACATCTCAACCGCCGTCGTCCGGATAGCGGCACCCCTGGCGACCCTCATCGTGGTGCTGATCGGACGGCATGAATTCACCGGCTCCGCCCGCGAGAGTGAAACATACGCACTCCTGCTGTTGGCAACCCTGGGGACCGTCGTCATCGGCGGCACCACAGACCTTCTGGTGTTGGTCGCTGGATACCTGCTGGCCAGCGTCCCCCTCTATGCGCTGATCGGGTTGTCCCGCAGCAGCCCCGCCGCCGAAGCGACACTGAAGACCTACCTGATCGGCGCACTGTTCGGTGTCCTCCTCATGGCCGGGGTCACCATCCTCACCGGCATCGCCGGGACCAGCAGTTACCTGGACATGACCGAAGCACTGGGAAATGCCCCGGTCGTCGCTGTCGCCGGAGGCGCCGTCGCGGTACTGATCGGACTGACGTTCAAGGCCGGTGCCGTTCCGGGCCATTTTTGGATCCCGGACGCCAGCCAGGCCTCCGGAATAGCCGTCGCCGCGTTCCTGACGACCGTGCCGAAAATCGGTGCCCTCGTCGCGCTGGCCCGCCTGATCGCCGTCTTGCCCGACACGGTGGACGTGCCCCTGCTCGTCGCCATCCTCGCCGTGGTCAGCATGACCGTCGGCAACCTCGCCGCACTGGCACAGACGAACGTAAGGCGCCTACTCGGCTGGTCGACCGTCAGCCAGGTCGGCTACCTGCTGATGCCCCTCGCCGTCATCACCACCAGCAACGGCGCATCGTTGGCACTGCTGGCCTACATCGGCCTCTACGCGCTCACGAACCTTACCTTATTCGCCGTCGTTGCCTGCTTTCCCCGCCGGGAAGAGCTCGACGACTGGGCAGGCATGGCCCGGGCCCACCCCTGGCTGACCGGTTCCCTCATCGTCGCAGCGCTCAGCCTCGTAGGAACCCCGCCCACGGCCGTGTTCATTGGCAAAGTCGCCGTCTTCACCGTCGCCTGGGACGGGGGCATGCCCTGGCTGGTCGTGGTCGCCGCCGCCAACACCGTCCTGAGTCTCGCCTACTACCTCAGGCTCATCCGGCCCGCCTTCCGGACCCCCGGGATCAGCCCCCAGCACGGGAGCCGGAGCACGCCGGGGGTGGCCCTGACTGTCAGCGGGACGGCTGTCACACTCGGCTTCCTGGTCCTGGCGGCGGGTGCCGGAATCTGGTTGGCGTTCCTCGCGTAGGCTACCCACGGTCCGGATCGCTGGAGCATTCGATGAGCTTCTCAGCCATTGTGGCGGTGGCGTCGTTTAGAGGTCACTGAGGCCGATTCCCTGGTCGTCGAGGCAGGGTGAGCGTTTTCCTGCCGACGGGCCGATGGAGCGCAGGCACGTGCACGCCGGTCCTTTCACGGCGGGCATTGCCAGCCAAACGAACCGTTGCATCTTGTTGAACGTGCCGAAATCCAGGACGGCGCCGTCGAGTTTGGCAGCCAGTTCATGGCTGACGCTGATCACGATCCCTTCATCCCGCCCGGACGTCCCCGGGGCGCTGAGCTGGCACCGGATCGGCTTCTTCGGTTCCGTCCGGGAAAAATACAGGCCCTGCCTACGGCAACCACCCTGGCCCTGGTAGCAATGCAACAAGCCGCCGAACACGCCAATCATGGCAAGAGCGTCGCCGGTCACGATGAAGGTGCCGTGTTTGGGGATGGACGCCTCCAGGCCGCGGCCCAACGCCTCCGGGCTTCCCACACCAGTCCGTGCCTCAGTGATGGACGTGCGTGGAAGTCTCACGACCGGCCTCGGTCTTCCCGTGCGGGTCGGTGATTGGCGTGATTGCCATGTCGTCGAGTTTGGGAAGGGCCTGTTCCAGACGGTGTTCAGCGGCGTGGAGGGTTTCCTGGACTGCTGACAGGGCGGCGTCGGCGACGACGACGGTGGCCGCTCCCTGGAGGCGGTGCCCTACCCAGCGCAGTTGCAGGCGTTCCACCGCGAGAATTCCCGGGGTGCCATCGAGGGCAGATTGTGCGCGGGTGACGAGGTCGGGCTCGATCCCGTCCATGAGTCGGCGGCCAATACTCTTGACCGTGCCCCAGAGCAGGACGATGATGGCGGCGGAGATGAGCAGACCGACGATCGGGTCGGCCAACGGGAAGCCAAGCATGACCCCTCCCGCGCCAAGGACGACGGCGAGGGAGGTGAACCCGTCGATGCGAGCGTGCACGCCGTCGGCCACGAGCGCGGCTGAGCCGATCTGCCGGCCCACGCGAATGCGGTAGATGGCCACAGCCTCGTTGCCGGCAAAACCGATGACACCGGCGGCCAGCACCCACCACAGGTTATGCAGGGGTTGCGGATGAAACAGCCTGTCAATGGACTGCCAGGCCGCTACCACGGCGGAAAGTGCCACGACGGCAACAATAAAGAGGCCGGCAAGGTCTTCGGCCCGGCCGTAGCCGTAGGTGTAGCGCCGGTTCGCGGCCCGGCGGCCCAGGATGAAGGCAATCCACAACGGCACGGCCGTGAGGGCATCGGAGAAGTTGTGGATGGTGTCCGCCAGCAGCGCCACCGAACCGCTGATGAGGACCACCAGGAACTGCAGGACCGTGGTGCCCAGCAGAAGGAAGAGGCTGATCTTCAGGGCACGGACGCCTTGGACGCTGGATTCGAGGGCGTCATCGATCGAGTCCGCGGAATCGTGCGTGTGCGGGACAAACAGCTCGAACAACCACCCCTTGAAACCCGTATGGTGCTTGTGGGAGTGTCCATCGTGGTCGTGGTCGTGGTCGTGGTCGTGGTCGTGGTCGTGGTCGTGGTCGTGGTCGTGGTCGTGGTCGTGGTCGTCGTCATGCGGGTGGTCTTCGCCATGCGCATGGCTATGTGGGTGGTCGTGGTCGTCGTCGTCGTGGTGACGGTGGCCCGCCTGTCCGGTGAGGCTCATGCTGTTTTCTGCTCTGCGCGGTGGTGCGCGGGCATCCCGCCGAGCGCGTGCTCGGCCTGGTAAATCGCGTCAGCGACCAGCTGGCGGGCGTGTTCGTTCTCCAGCCGGTACATGACCTTCGTCCCGTCCTGCCGGGTGGAGACGATGCGTGCCAGGCGCATCTTCGCCAGATGCTGCGACACAGCGGCCGGTGACTTGCCCACTGTCTCCGCCAATGCACCAACCGCCATCTCACCCTCGCGCAGGGCAAGGATGATCCGCACCCGGGTGGCATCGGCCAGCATTGCAAAGACCTCGACCGCCAGTTCCACGTATTGGCTGTCGACATCCAATGTGCAAGCCTTCTTATCTGCATTCATACGCAAAGTCTCTCATTAAGTGTTTGACAATGTCACTTACGCCGCCAAGGAGGGTCCCGTGACTTGGCCATCCATTCCGGCATTCATCGCCCGACCGTGCCCGAACGGCTGCAAAGCCAAGGAACGGTCATAAACGAAAAAGTGCCCAGATCATGGTCGTTAGTATCCTCAGATGCCATTGGCTGCCTGCCAGCCTGTCTGAAGTAGTTAGAGTCGCGTTGCCAAGAGTCGGACCTGCACTAACAGCCGATACTGGCTCTCACTTACAGAAAAGCCGGGATGACAGCGCACGTTGATGGATTCGCGAAATGTTGCCCTTTCGCCTACGGTCTCAGACCGGGCGTTGAATGTCGCAAATTTCTTGGCCATGGTCTTTGAGGAGGACGGAGTCAATGACCACCTTGGCGGGCTCCATTCTGCGGACCGCCGCCTGCTCACCTTTACCGGACGGGATTTCAATCTTTTGCGTGAGGATCATGTGTCTACTTGCCTTCCACCACGCCCGAACGCCTGCAGCACCTCAGTGTTGTCCGGAGCCTCATGAGTTTTCTGGACGTAATGCTTGCTCGTAATCAGTTCGCTGGAATGGCCGAGCTGAGCTGTTGCGGCGGCCATGCCCTGGGTATTTGCCAGGATGGTCCCGACGGACTTCCGGAAAGTATGCGGGGTGACCCATTCGAAGCCGACAGCTTTCCGGGCGTCGCGCCATTGCTTTCGGAAACCGTTGGGGTCCCGGATGGTCAGGGTACTTGAGGGGAATACGAGGTCAAGGGTGTTCTGTCGAACTGGATCGGCTTGGCGCCGGCGCAGCATTTCCACAGCAAAGGGTGGCAGGAAGTACCGTTGCCGCGAGTTGGCGCTCTTGGGGTGGTCTTGGATCCTGAGTCCGTTCTTGCCCCGAACGTCGATGATGGTCCCTTGGATGGTGACGGTCGGCTTCTCGGCGGCGAGATCGACGTCGGACCACCGGATGGCCAATGCTTCCCCGATCCGGGCGCCGGTGGCCAGCATGATGTCCACGACGTCGAGGATGTCCTTTTCGTGCAAACCGTTCTGGCGTCCGGTTGGTTGCTGCCAGCGGTAGACGTCGTGGCGAAGTTTGGCGACCTCGTCAATGGTCAGCGCCCGGACTTCCTTAGAGCCGGTGGGGATTCGGGCGACTTCCCGGAGCGGATTTGCCGGGGCGGCGCCGTGGCGTGTGGCCAGGGACATCATGCCGGAGAGCAGCGTTTTGCACATTTTGGCCGTTGCATTGCCGTGTTTGGTGCGCACGCCCTTGAGGAACTTGTCCAGGGTGGAGACGTTGGCTTCGCGGATGGTGAGGTTGCCGACGCCGGGCAGGATGTAGGTGTCAATGATTTCCCTGTAGCGTCGGCGGGTGTTGGCGGCCCGGCCGAGGTCTTCGAATTCCAGCCACCAGAACGTGGCGAGTTCGCTGATGACCATGTCGGGGCTGATTACGTCGTCGGTGGGCGGGAGCATGGCATTGAGCTTGGCCAGCAGAGCGGCTTCGGCCTGTGCCCCTGTCGGGCCGGTCATTTGGTACATCCGGGGCTTTCCGTCGTAGCCGCGCATGGTTGCCCGGGCCCGCCACGTGGTCGGGCCAAGCTTGCGGCGGGTAATTTTCCCCCATGTCCCGAGCGGCGTTTTTGCTCTAGACAACGGGGTCTTCCGTGGTGGCGAGCCACGCGTTGAAGTCCGTGCGACTGATGCGTAGGTGGCGCCCGATCCTGTGAGCCCTGGGGCCCGCGTGCTTGACGCGCCACTGGTAAAAGGTCTGCTCGGGGATCTGCAGCTCACGGCAGACCTCCTTGGGCGTCATCCACTCGTCGACGAAACCCGCGGTGGACGGTGTGTGGTTTGTCTGCTCGGTCATCGGATTCTCCTGTCCAGTATTGGTCTTTCCCCTTCCATGGGGCAAAGGCGCTGAAACTACATGACTTGCGTTGACATGCCGGAAGAACGACGGCGGCCGGCTCGCCTTCCGATGGTCACGTGCGGGAGAGATTCCCGCAACAGCGGCAGCCCGTTATGGATCGCGGCGTCCCCGTTCCTGGTTACGCCACCGACCTCACGGTGGCACTGCGAGTCTTGATTCTTGAGGCCGGAGACGGGAGATCACGACGGCCCGATGACCGGCGACTGATGCAGCTGGAAAAGATGACTGCGAGGATGGACAGATGAAGATGTGCTGGAGTGCGCGGGATCGGCCGTGCGTTGCTGGTGATGCAGGGCGTGTTTGGCAAATCATTCCAACGCAGTGGCTTCTTGAAGCGGTCGAGGGGCCGGACCATACTTGAAGAACTCCCGAGTATCGGATTGGAGAACCATGGCGGACCAGGAATCGCCCAGGTCAGGCGACGAGGCCAGGCGCACGCCCCAGGGCGAGCTTGCTCGAAAACTTCATCTTTTGCTTGACGTCGCTGTCGCGGAGAGAGGTGAGGCACTGACTTTTCCGGAAATTCGTGCGGCGATGACTGTTCGCGGGGTGGGATTGTCCCGGGCGCGTTGGTCCTACATGAAGGATGGCAATGGTCGCCTGGTCCAGGACCGGCCGCTGTTGACCGCACTGGCTGACTATTTCAACGTGGATCCCGAGTATTTGCTCAGCGTCGAGGATGTCGAGACTCCTGAGATGGTCGGCCGGCAGCTCGAGTTCATCAAGTCGTTGAGGGCCGACAGGGTCAAGTCATTCGCGGCCAAGACTCTCGGGGACGTCTCGCCGGAGACATTGGAAATCATCGTTGAGTACTTGGATCAGGATATTGCCCTGCATCCTGGGGAAGGGCCGGCCGCCGATTAAGGAGATAGTCCTGATGGGCTTCCAATAGTTCCTTGATGCGCTCTTCAGCCACTGAATAGCGCGGTGACCTGCCGTGCCGGCGGCCCTGGACGATGTCCACGACGACGGCCCCCGTTTTTTCAAGCGCAATCAGGTGCTGGGCAACGCTTGCCTCGCTGGCACTGACGGCTTCAACGATGTCCCCGCGCGGCACCGGCCCGCTTCCTTCCAGATACCGGATGATTTCCAGGCGGGCCCGATTGCCGAACGCCTCGATTGACGCTTCGACATCGGCCGTCCAGGCCAGGTCTACGGGGTGCGTGATCTTAGGCATGGTTCAATTCTGCACCATTTATCCACAGAATGACATAGTAGGGGTTGACATCAGGAAACCGTGAACTGACACTGGTTTATATCCTCTCTGGGATTTTGGTGCGCAACTGGGATCCCTACCGTGGTCGCAATGCCGTCGCTCCCTTTGGACAGTGTGGTGGCCTACCCCAAATAGTGTGCAGTTTCTCGTGAACGAAGACGATGATGGTCTCTTACCCGTCAAATCGAAGGCCCCACCGCAAAGACCAACTTCCGGACGATTTCAGGCCCGGTTCCAAGGCTCACGGTCCAGATATTGGTGGTGAAGATGTTATGACTGCCGTGGGCGATATTTCCCAGTTTGTTCGTTCCCGCCTGGCCAGGGCTGGGTTCCCCCACGAGCTCGAGGACGTACTGCAGGACATCCGTCTCGCAGTGTGGTCCGGTGTGTCACGGGGACGGTACCGGCCGCTGCCGGGCGTCCGCTTCGGGGCATGGGTTCAGGGCATCGCCAACCGCGTGTGTGCGGCCCACATAGCGAAGGCGGCTGCCCGCTACGCCGTTCCCCTGTTCTCGGCAGAATCCAACGACCAACCGAGCGTCGATCGGCCGCAGAATGTTGTGGCGGAGCCTTCCGGGGTTGCCGATCGGGAATGGGCCCTGGACGTCCTGAAGCTGACACGGATGTGTGTCGGCGAGGAAGCCTGGGGGTCAGCCATGTTCCTTCTTTTGGATGATGATGACGATACCCAAGGCGCGGCAACCGCCGTTGCCGACCGTGCCGACACCCCGGCTTATCGCCGGGCGCACAGGGATTTGAATTTCGTGCGCCAAGTGGCCATCACGGTCAGGAACGCGCTGGCCGTGGTGGATTGCGACAAAGCAAATGCCGACGCAATGGCAGTGAGTGCCTCGAAATGCCTGCCCACTGAACTGCACCGGGCCATCGCGGCAACAATCGTTGTTCCCGGGTTGAGCGGACCGGAACGTCTCGCCGCCCTACGCGTCATTGGCGCCAGGACCAACGTCACGCCGAGATACGTCGCCGTGCAGACCGGACGTGCCAGGGCACTCTACCTGGCGGCACTGAAAGTCATCGGGATGTCGCAGCCGCCCCAGGCCGTAGCCTCATAGTCCCCAAGCCAACAGCGTCGCTGCACCCAGCCTTCTTGCGTCCCGGGGGCTTTGACGTACCGACAATTCGAAAGCGGCAGACAACACCCGTAGACAACACCCGTGTTGTCTCGACGCGCACGACGACGTGGCCTGGCTTGAGAGGGCCGCTCCGGTTCCGCCGCGGCCAGGTCATGCGCCGTTTGCTCCTGGGCCGCATGGACGGGTAAAGGAGGTCTCCGATGCGCGAACCAACAGCATGGAAAAGCTACATACCCCGTTCCCGGCGACAGTGGTTCCTGATCGCGGTACTGGGAGTCCTGTCGGCGGCGGTCATTGCCTTGTTTTTGCCACCCGGCGCAGGCGTGCCCCAACGGGCCACCGGTAGTCCGGCACCCCCGCCTTCGACAAGCGAAACGGCAGCTAGGCCGGGGGCAATAGGGCCGGATCCTTCAGTCGCAGCAACAACGGCACCGGCCGAAGCTGTCGTGGCGCCGGGGGAGCCCCGGACCCTCGATTTCAAGAAGTACGCCGAGGCCACAGCCGAAGCGCTGTACACCTGGGACAGCCGCACCTCCACCTACACCCAGGTGTATGCGCACGTGCGCAGCTGGTGGGTGGTCCTGGCCGACGGCTCCAACCCGCTCACCGTCTACACCGACGAGTTCGAGGGGACCGGGATCAACGCCGCCGCCTTCGCGCAACTCACCGCTTACAAGGCCTACCGCACCGCCACGGCCGTCCAGGCCAGCTGTGATGGCCAGCTGGCCCAGGTCCGGGACCATCCGGCACCCTGGAAGGGGCTGCACGTCTGCACCGTGACGCTGGACGTGACGGACCGTTCGACGACGGACCCCCACGCCACCCCCTACAGCGTCCCGGTCAGTGTCATGGTCAACTGCCCGCCGGCAGCAACGGCCCCCGCGCATCGGTGCGTCCTGGTCGGCTTCACCACCACTGCCAGCAGAATCGTCTACTGATGCCCGCGGCGGCCCTGGCCACGATCGCGAAAGCCCGACTGATCCAACGCGCCCTGGCCGCCCTGGTCGTGTTGGTGCCCGTGGGCATGGCAGCCGCGGCCGGCGGCGCCAGCCTTCTCACTGCCCGCCTCGCCGACCCAAACACGGCATGTGTTGCGGCCTCCCGAGACACTGCCGCTGCGGGCAAAGCGTCCCGACCGGCCGTCCCGCCGGCCAACGGCACGGCGGACATGACGCTGCCGGGACCCGACGGCATCCCCTTGACCCTTGACGAGCGCCAGCAGCGCATCGCGGTGAGCTATATCTCCGTGGGATCAAACCTTGGGGTGCCGGCCCGGGGGATCGAGATCTCCCTGATGGTCGCCCTCCAGGAATCGGGGCTGCGGATGCTGGCCAACCCTGCCGTACCGTCGTCCCTGTCCATGCCCAACGACGGTCTGGGCTCCGACCACGACTCCCTGGGCTCGGCCCAGCAGCGGCCCAGTGCCGGGTGGGGCAGTGCCCGGCAACTGATGACACCGGCCTACAACGCCGAAGCCTTCTTCGGTGGCCCCCAGGGCCCCAACCACGGCTCGCCGCGCGGGCTGCTTGACATCCCTGGGTGGGAGTCCATGACCCTGGGGGCGGCGGCCCAGGCCGTGCAGGCCTCAGCCTTCCCCGAACTCTACGAACGCTGGGCGCCTACGGCGGCAGCCCTCCTCAACGCCGCCGGCGGAACCGCAGGCCTGCAGGAGTGCCCGGCACCTGGACCCCCAGACAATTCTTCGGCACCGGCAATTCCCGCACATCTGGGTGCAACCCGGACGGCGATTCTCCGCTACGCCCGGGAGGGCGTGGGCGGCAGCTACATCTGGGGCGGGACGGAATTCAAGGCCTGGGACTGTTCCGGCTACGTGCAGTGGGTCTATGCCCAGGCCGGGATCCGGCTGCCCCGCACCGATCAATGGCTATCAGGCCGGCCCACGTCCACGCCGCAGCCCGGCGACCTCGTCGTCCAGAACCCGGATGGTCCGAACCACTGGGCCCACATCGGCATTTACGCCGGGAACGGCATGATGTACAGCGCCCTGAACCCATCCGTCGGCACACTCCTCCACCCCGTCAGCTGGAACACCGGGACTCGGTACTTCACTGTCCTGGGCAAAAGATAGCAACCAAGCGGCAAATGGGCGCCCAGGTCATGCGGCGGAGTCGAAACCGGGCATGGAAGGGAAGAGGCAAACGCACCGTCTGCCTTCACCGTCCGGATGGAGTAGTGTCATGAATTTCGCGCCCGTGGACCCTGGAATCGTCCCCAACAGCAACTTCCCGTTCCTGGACTCCCTGAAACAAATCGGGGGAGGAATCCTCGTCGGGGCCTTCATCGTGATCGCCATCGTCGCCATCATCGGCGCGGCCATGCTGCTCGCCGGAAAACTCAGCCAGTCATCCCGGCTCGCCTCAGGAGGTGGCATGATCCTGCTGTGGACCGGCCCGGTCGCCGCGATCCTTGGCGGGATCAACGGATACATCCTGTGGTCGCAAACCGCCTTCCACCTGGGCTTCTGAGCGGCCGTCATGCCAGCACTGGAATGCACCCTCGGGGGATGGTGGCCCCTGGGCTGCGGAATCGCCTCCGCCGCCAAGGACAGCGCCACCTCAATCCTTGGCGGGTTCTTTGCCGGAATCCTGGAGAGCATCGCCTCCTGGCTGTGGTCCTTCATCTCCGGGGCCTTCGGCGTCTCCAACGTCGACGCCTCCCAATGGACGGCCGTGCAGGGCCTGACCGGCTGGTGGGTCATCGTCATGATGACGCCCCTGGTGGTCGTCATGATCCTCCAGCTGCTCTCCGGCCTGGTGGCCCAGCAGCCGCGCCGGATCTGGCGCGCCCTGATCGGCGGCTTCCTCGCTGTCCCGGCGGTGGGCGGGGCCGTGTACTTGATGCAGGCCCTGACCCATGTCAGCGACAGCGCCTCCACCGCCCTGCTGGACACCATGGGCCCGGACCCCTATGTGGTGTTCATGCGCCTCTTCGGGTTCCGGCGTGGCCCCGCGGGCTCCGGGCAGGCATGGATTGCCACCCCGTTCGGAGAGCAGGCTTCGACGGGGGACCCGGCTGTCGGAACCATCCTGATTACCGTCATGGCCACCCTCATTGTCTGGGTCCTGGCGTTCATCCTGATGTGCTCGATGATCTTCCGCTCCTTTGCCCTGATCGTGCTGGCCGCGGTCGCCCCGGTCGCCCTGATGCTGATGCCATGGGAGAAGACCAGGTCCTGGGCCGGGCGGTGGTGCGAGATCGTCGTGGCCCTGCTGCTGGCAAAACCCCTGGCGGCGACCATCCTTGCCGTCGCCGTGAAACTCTACGCACACGCGACGTCCTTTGACGGCATGGCCGCCGGCGCGGTCGGCATGGCCCTGGCCTGCGCCGCACCGCTGATGGCCCTGAAACTGGTCGGCTTCGCCGGCGGCGAACTGGCCGCCGCCGCCCAAGCCGCAGGGGGCGGGCACATCGCCCAACAAAGCTCCCGCTTTGCCGGCCGGCAACTCGGACAGCAATTGCGCAGCCACCACCTGCTGACCAGCAGCAGCGCGAAAAGCCCCAAGGTCGTTCACTCAAGCAGCAAGCCGGAAACGGCACACGTGAAGAAGCCGGACGACGCCAACCCGGAGCCCGGCGCCACCCCCGACACACCCAAGGTCCAACAACGCCCAGGCGGCGCCACCACGCCACCGCCGGCAACCGCCGCCCCGAAGCCCGGCCAGGCTTCCCCAACAGCAACGCCGGGGCCGGAGAAGAACCCAGGGCGCCCACAGGCATCCCCGCAGCCATCAACGGGCAGCAACACCGCACCGGGAACCGGCCGCAAAACCCCGGCAAACCCCGGCCCGGCAAGTTCCGGCCCAACATCCGTCCCGAAGCCACGGCCGCCTGCCACCGGGCCCGGCAACCCACCCATCAGACCGCCACAAACGGGAGAGCACCATGAGTGAGAACAGCAACGCACTGCAACCGGTCACCTTCCCCCGGCACGAGCGACGCGGGGTGATCATCGGCCTGCAGTGGTACCAGCTCGCACTGGCCTGCGGTGGCATCCTCATCGCCGCGGTCTCCTCGGCCATCGGCGGTTCCGGGGCACTCATGGGATCCAGCCCGGCCTGGATGTTCCTGCTGCTCTTTGGCTTCCTGCAGTACGAGCGCACCCCCTACCCCCTGTGGGCGTTCACGGGCGCCCGGTACCTGCTGCGGCGACTGACCGGGCAAACCACCTATTTCTTGCCCACCGAGGACCCGGTCCCGGTCGGCACCCTCGTCCTTCCCGGCGGGCTCGCCACCCTTGCCATCCACCGCACCGCCACCGGCGAGTGCTTCGTCGTCGACACCCAGGCCCGTGAGGCCTTCGCCGTCCTGCGCTGCACGGCAGGGGCCTTTGCCCTGCTCGACGACGCTGACAAGGCCTACGCCGTCCAGGCCTGGTCCCGCGTCCAGGCCGCCCTCGCCAAGAGGCCCGCCGTCGCCCGGATCGCCATCCAGGACCACACGGTCCAGTTCCCGGCCACCGCCCTCCAAGACTATTACGACCAGCAAACCGCCACCCGCGGCGGCCGGACCCCGGCCACGGGCTGGGGCGACAGCTCCTACCAAGACCTCATCGCCGCCGCCGGAACAGCCTCCAGCCATGAAATCCTCCTCACCCTCGTCATGGACACCACCAAAGCCCGGCGGCGGATCCACGACGCAGGCGGCGGAACCACGGGCCTGGAGAAAACCCTGCGCTCGGAAATCCATGCCCTGCGCACCGGGCTGAAAACCCACGGCGTCATCGTGGAGGAATGGCTCAGCGACAGAAGCTTCGCCGCCGCCATCCGGGGAGCGTTCGACCCGGAATCCGTCATGCGCACCTCTCAACGAACCGGCACCTTTAGCGGCGTTGACCCGTCCCAGGCCGGCCCCATGGCCCTGGAAGAACACTGGTCCTACCTCCGCACCGACAGCGGCTTCCACCAAACCTTCTGGATCGCCGAATGGCCTCGCCAAAAAGTCTTCCCCGGCTTCCTCCACACCCTGGTCTACGTGGGCAGCTTTCGCCACACCGTCACCCAGGTCATCAAGGCCATCCCCACAGACCAGGCCCTCAAGGACATCCGCTCCGCCCACGAAGCCCACGAAACCCGGCGGCGGATCAATGCCAAGTTTGACCGCCCCACCACCCGCGAACAAAGGGCCGAGGAAGAGGAAGTCCAACAGCGCGAGGACGAGATCGTCGCCGGGCACGGCGACGTCCGCCCCGCCGCCTACATCACCATCACCGCTGACTCCCTGGAGGAACTCTCCAGCCACCGGCAGGAACTCGAATCAGCCGCAGCCAGCGCCTTCGTGGAACTACGCCTCCTCGTAGGCGAGCAGTGGCCCGCCTTCATCGCCGGCGGACTGCCCCTCGGGCGGGGGCTGAAATGAAAATCACCCCGCAGTCCATCACGTTCATCCCCAGTCATGAGTCCCGCAGCGACCGGCGGCAACGCCGCCAACTGCAGGGCCACAACGCCGCCGGCCGACAGGAACCCTTCTGGACAAGGAAGGGGCCGCCGGCCGGCGACGAGGAAGGAGGCACCAGCACCAACCAGCAGCAGCCCTTCGGGCCGCACTCGTTCAGGGGCCCGCACCGGTTGCACCCCTCCCCGCACCGGGCCTCCACCATGACCTTCGCCGCCGCGTACCCCTTCATCACCGAATCCGGCCTCGGACACGAAGGCACCTACATCGGCAGCGACGTTTTCGGCTCCGGCGCGTTCTCCTACGACCCCTGGGTCCTCTACGACAAGGGCGTCATCAGCGGCCCCTCCATCGTCGTCATCGGCACCGTCGGGACCGGCAAATCCATGTGCGGGAAATCCTTCGTCGCCCGCTCCATCACCCTGGGACGGAAGGCCGCCGTCGCCTCCGACCCCAAAGGCGAATGGGTCCCCGTAGCCAACGCCGTGGGCGGGAAAGTCATCTCCGTCGGCCCAGGACGGTCCACCCGGGTCAACCCCCTTGACGCCGGCCCCCGCTCCCGGGACCTCTCCAACGCCCAATGGCAGGCCGTCGTCCGGCAACGCCGCCGACAACTCCTCGTCGCCCTCGTCTCCCTCATGCGCCAAGGGGTCCCGATGCATCCGGTGGAACACACCGCCCTGGACATGGCCCTGACCGAAGCGGTCGCCGCCAACACGACACCCACACTGCCCATGGTCCTGGACCACCTACTCAACCCCTCCAGGGAGACCCGGGAACTTGTGGGGCCCGACGGCGGCCGCGCCGTCGCCCACTCCCTGCGGCGCACCGTCTCCGGGGACCTGGAAGGCATGTTCGACGCACCCTCCACCGTCTCCTTCGACGCCGACGCGCCCATGATGGTCATGGACACGTCTGCCCTCATCGGAGCCTCCGAACAAGCCCTCTCCCTGGCCGCCGCCTGCGGGGCCACCTGGCTGGAAGCAGCCATCACCAACCCCGACGGCGGCAAGCGCATCGTAGTTTACGACGAGGGATGGCGCATGCTCGCGGACCCCTACATGCTTCTCAAAATGAGCGAACAGTGGCGCCTGGCCCGCACCTACGGCATCGCCAACCTGCTCATCATGCACAAAGTCGCGGACCTCAACGAGATCGGCGACAGCACCAGCGGCCACCGCCAAAAAGCCCTCGGCCTGCTCACCGAGGCCGACACCCGCATCATCTACCGCCAAAAACACGACTCCATGCGCCTGACCAAGGACGCCCTCGGCCTGACCGAGGCCGAATGCGCACAGGTCGAGGAACTCCCCAAAGGCGTCGGACTGTGGAAAGTCGGCAACCGCTCCTTCATCGTCGCCAACCAAGTCACCAGCGACGAACTCAAAGTCTTCAGCACCGACCACAGGATGATGCCATGAACCTCGCCCACGCAGACTCCACACCCCTCATCACGACCGGACTGGTCTGCGGGGCAGCCTTTGTCGGCTTCAGCGGCCTCACCGAGGCAGCCGCGAACGTGGCCTCGCAGTGGAAATGCGGGCGCGGGCTGGGCGGCCCGCCGAGCCCGGTGGCCGCCGTCGGACTATTCACCGGCAACATTGCCGCCATCGGACAACCCCCACCGGGCTGCAACCTGGGTGTCGGCACCGTCTGGGTCCTCCTCGGGCCCGTGCTGGTCCTGCTCCTGGTGGGAGTCATCGCAGCCTGGCTGCTGTGGCGCAGCTGGCGCCAATCCGGGGCATGGCTGCGCCAGGACATCCTCGGACGGGACGGCATGGCCCAACGGGCCGAAGTCGTGCGCGAATTCGGCCGCCGCGCCGCACTGAAACGGGGCAGGATCACCCGCCCCGGATTGAAGCACCCCGACCTGGCCGACGTGTCCTGGAGCCTCGGCACCTCGCGCGGCACGAAGGTCCACGTCTCCACCGAGGAATCCATGGTCATCCAGGGTGCCCCACGGTCCGGGAAGGGGCTCTTCGTCGTCATCAACGCCATCCTCGACGCCCCCGGCGCCGTCGTGACCACGTCCACCCGTGCCGACAACCTGGCCGTCACCATGCAAGCCCGGGCGTCTGGCGGGCGCCCCGTCACCGTCTTTGACCCGCAGGGCATGTCCGGTCTGGGCTCTACCCTGCGCTGGTCACCGGTGCGAGGCTGTGAGGATCCCGACGTCGCCGTCCGGCGGGCGATGGTCATCTCCGCGGATTCCAAAATGAGCGGCGAGAACGCCGCCTGGCAAAAGCGAGCACAAATAGTCCTCCAATGCCTGCTCCACGCCGCAGCCCTCTCGGGGGAGGGCATCCAGGCCTTCCGGCGCTGGTCATCGAACCCGACACTGGCCACTGAGGCACTGGACATCCTCCACGGGCCGCGAGCTGCCTTGGGATGGCATTCGGACCTGTTGGGCATCCTCGAAGACGACCCCAGGAACACCTCCAACTCATGGATTGGCGTCTCCGCCGCCGTCGCACCCCTGTCATCACCCCGGGTCCTCGCAGCCCTGGACCCGGTGAACCGGGAGGACGAATTCGATCCCAAAACCTTCATCCGGGACCGCGGAACCCTGTACCTGATCGGGACCAAGTCCGGGTCAGCCGCGGCGGGCCCGTACCTGTCGGCACTGATTGACGATATCGACGCCGCGGCCAGGGACATGGCCTTCACCGCCCCGGGTGGCAGGCTGGATCCTCCGCTGTCGCTGATTCTGGATGAAATCGCCAACCTCTCCCCGTGGCCTGGACTGCCCATCGTCCTCTCCGACGGCGGCGGCATTGGGATCTCCACCATGGTCGTGCTCCAATCCCTCTCCCAGGCCCGCTCCGGCTGGTCCATCGAGGAAGCCTCCACCATCTGGGAATCCGCCATCATCAAGGTCATCTTCGGCGGCGGCTCCGACGAAAGGGACCTGCGCGACCTGGCCTCCCTGCTGGGGGAGCGGCGCCACACCTACAGAACCCACTCCTGGTCATCCCAAGGCCGACAGGAAGGCGAACAAGTCAGGGACCTGCCCGTCATTGCCCTCCACGAAATCCGCCGCCTACCCGCCGGGACGGCCCTGATGCTCGGCCGGCGCACCCGCCCCATCCTCCTCGACCTGCGCGGCTGGCACCAACGCCGGGACGCCGCCACGTTGGGCCGGTTCAAGATCGAGGCCGAAGACGCCCTCGCCCAAGGCCACATCCATCAACAAGCATTGGAGCAGGAGACCCGAGATGAACCTGTTTGACGACGACGAGGCAGCCGCAGCACTCTTCAGTGACATTGCCTCGGGAAGCTCCCAGGACGGGGCTCCGGGTGGATCGGCCGAACCCACGTACCGGTGGCGGGAACTGGACTCCGTCACTGCCCCCAAAATATGGGAAGCCCTGGCACGGTGGGTGTCCTGGCTGGTCGCCACCTATCGGCTGACGACGTCGGTCGTCCCGGACTGTTGGTGGCGGCACCCGGAACTGGTCGCCGAACTGTACGCCCTGCAAAAGGCTGAACTAGCCTCCTACACGCCAACAGATCCCGGGTTCGGGCCCCTCGGATTCCACGAACGGCTGCCCCTGGCCATCGAACGCCTCCGGCAGGAAACCCGGACAATCGGCTGCGTCGGGCTCCAAGCCCACCGCGAGGCAACCCCCCGCCACCTGCCCACCGATGACCCGGACTTCCTGGGTTGGGCTGCCGAGCCGCACCAGATTCCCACCGACAACTCCGCCGACGGCGGTCATGTGGGTTAAGGCACTTTTCGCCATGGATAGGTAACACCGGAAACACGGGGAACCATTTAGAGGAAAGGGAGGCGGCCGTCGTGGTGCCTGCAACAAGCAACCACTCGCATAGCAAGGGCGAGGCAGCGAGCGAACGCTCCGCGGCCCCACGTCCGAGCAGTGAGGACAGGCTCACCGCGCTGACAGAACAACTGCACGGACTGCTGGAGAACGCCATTTCCACGCCCGGACGCTGGCATATGCTCCTGGACACCTCGGCAACCCTGTGGCGGTACTCAGGCGGCAACATCGCCCTGCTCATGGCACAAATGGAAGAGCGCGGGCAACAGCAGCCCCTGCTGGTTGCCGGGTTCCGCGAGTGGGAACGCCACGGCCGAAACGTCGTCAAAGGCGAGCACGCCCTATGGGTCCTCGCACCACGAACAGCACCCAAGAACACGGACGTGGAACCGGGCGGCGATGCCAAGACGGGGTCTAGCGCTGCGGAGCACGCCAGCTCAGGCGACGAGCAAGGAGACCGGCGAAGGATAGTCGGATGGCGGACCCAGGCAGTCTTTGACGTGTCCCAAACAGAAGGGCAACCCATCTACATACCCCGCCCCATGCAAGGCATTGGATCCTCACCCGCGGGACTGTGGCCCTCACTAGTGAAATTTGCGCAGCGCAAAGGATTTACAGTCGAAGAGTCCATGAGCCAGTACGGCATGTCCAGCGGATACACCGACTTTGCGAACAAGAAGATCCAAATCGGCGCCTGGCTGGGACCTGAACAGCGCTTGGCGGTGCTGGCCCACGAGCTCGGCCACGTATGCCTCCACGGCCCGGATGACCAACTCGGACAACTCTACGGAAGCGGACTGGACCACCGCGGCCTCGCCGAAGTCGAAGCAGAGTCCGTCGCCTACACCGTGCTGCGCGCCCACGGCATCGACCGCAGCGCCGAATCCGGCAGCTACCTCGCCGGCTGGGCCGACCAGGTGCTGGCTGTCGAGCAAGCCAGCACGGCCGGATCCGCAAGCGAGAAGGGCCCGACCAGCCGCCTTGAGATCGCACGGACAACGCTGGCCCGCGTGACATCAGCGTGCCGCTCCATCCTGGAAGTCACTGATCCCGACAACCTGGGCGGCAAGCCCGCAACGGCCAGCATGGTCGTTGCCTTCGATCGCGGCGACCTAACCGGGCCTGTGAACGGCCACGAAGCAACCGACCTTGCCCCGAAGATCGACGCGTCGTAAATCAAGCAAGTCTCCTGGCAGGACACACCGGCCGGGATCAAGAAAGGTAGGAAAACAAAATGGGCACAAGAATCCCAGTCAGCATCAACGGCAACCTCGTTGCCGATCCGGAACTCTCCTACGGGGAATCCGGCATCGCCCACGCCAAGCTGCGTGTCGCCGTCAACCAGCGCTTCCAGGCACCCGACGGCACCTGGCGCGACGGCATCCCCGTTTTCCACAACGTCTCCGCCTTCCGGACCCTGGCCGAAAACGTGGCAGCCTCCCTCAAGAAGGGCGACCCCGTCACGGTCGCCGGCGAGTTGGAGTTCAGGTCCTACGAAAAGGACGGCGCCCAGCACGAGGCGCGCCGAATCGTCGCAGAGACTGTTGGCCCCGACCTCCGGTTCGGAACGTCCTCCTACGCGCGTACGCCCAAGGCAAACCTTGGTGCGTCCGTTGCAGCCCACGGGCCTGACCAAGCGGAGCCCGGGGTGGCTGCTACTTGGGGAACCGCACCTGCCCAGCCGCTGTCAGCGCCCTCCGTGGCCGGGGTTTCTGTCAACGGTCTGCGGATGTGAACTCGAAACCAACGGTGATCCTTCGGCGATTACGAGGGTGGCAGCGTTCCAAGCATCAGTTTGCAGCCCTTTCTCAAGGCTACGAATTGGCCTAGTACGTGGTAGTTTCAACCTGCACCTTCCATTTTTCCTTGGTTGGTAATTGGTTGGTGTTGGAGGCTTCGATGCATCGGAGCCTCCTTCTTATTTAGTGGAACAAAACAGTTATTGCTCAAAGAAGTTCTCGTCGATATCGATGGCGACGAAGATCGTGGCGACCCGGATGCTCAGCCTGTATCGAATCCTGAGGTCCGCAGGCTCTTGCCATCCAGCAATTTGATGCTCACGGGAATCGCCTTCGCACATTCCCTAGCATGCGAGATGGGATTGCTGTTTGTGATGAAACCGCCACGGCTTGCTGACCGGCCGGCCAATGCGAGCACGTTATGGCTGGTTCGCCCAAGTCAATGCAGCGTCGTGGTCACGAATGTGTAGCCCTTGGCGAGCGCGTCGAGCCCTCGGCAAAAATCAGGTCCTGGAGTTCGCATCCTGAAGACGCTGTGATCCACATCGACGCCCTCGCGTCGTACTCTGGCGGCCAAGAGGAACTCGTGTTGCCGAACTTTGGACTAGCGCCGCGTCGAAACTCGTACGTAGCCGGTCCGTCTAATCAAGGCAGCTTCGAAGTGTCTCTTAACTAACGGTGGATGCACTGATTCTTCCAGAACGTTTCGAGACATAGTTGTGAGAATTGTCCGCGGTGGAGCATCCCAAATGAAAACGCGACTATTCGAGCATCACCGCATCAGTGTCCGCTCAGACGGTGAGACGCCTCGTAACTTTAGGGTTGCAATACGCACCTCATGATGCCGCAGGACACCCAGTTGCCGGGCAGACCCAACTGTGTGACATGACGCCCTGGTTAGCTGGAAGCCTTGGGGCTAAACATCTCCTCGATCGGCCGTGTACCTGCCTCGAGATCATTCTCGAGGGCGTCGAGGTGGTCCTCTGTCAAGACCTTCGACAGTGTCAGTTCCGCTTCGAAACCTATCCTCATGCCAGCTCGATTGATAGCGTCATTCAAGCCCTGCGTTGCGATTTCGCGTAGCTTAACCGTTAGGCGCGCGAATTGAATTGCACGCCAGGCTTTTGCCGGATCCAGTAGCCCCTCGGCCAATAGTCCACGGCCGGTCCAGCCTGTGGCCTTCGATGCACGAAGGACGATATCGTGAGATTTGAGTTGGAAGGTACCGAAGTCAAAGCCCGACTCACTCCCGTGCGCACCTGTTGTGAAGTCTGTCATTACGCGGGCCTCCCGGTCGGAGGCACTCATTACTCGAAGGGTGTGGCGAAGTTCTCGTTTTAGTCCTCGAGGAAGAGATGCTACCAGCAAATTGTTTGGATGGAGTGGTTTGCTCGACCAACGTTGGCTATTGTCGTCTACTGCGCCGACCTGGCTGAGGTATCTGTATTTTCCCCATCGCTTTGTCACGAATTCACGCTGGAGCAGTTCAATGCGAAAAGCAATAGGGCGACCACTGGGGTCTTCGGGACTCCGGAAGTACTCGATCTCCAAATAGAGCTCACCTCGGACAAGGTCCCAAAGTGCAGCCTGGATATAGTCGCGGAATGACTCCTCGAGTTGCCAATGCCGATAACCGTTGGATGGAAGCGCATTAATAACGAGGTTCAGAACGTCTTTACTGTACGGGCTGATATTAATGTCGAATCCGTCAACCATACTGCTCCCGTAGGGAAGCGCTCGGCTATGAAGATCTTGAAGGAACATATGTTCGTTCATTCCAAGCCTTTGGTTCGCAATGGTCCGTAGGATAGCTTGCTTCCTAGGCTTAGCGACAATTCTATGCTGGTCTTGTCGAGAACCTACGAGTCCGGCAAATGGGTCGTCGTTCATCCTTCTCCACCCGCACTTTTGCTCTCATGATTTTCGTTCTCACGGTACCGAGCGACCTGATTTGCTAGCATCTTCGCTTTGTGTCCCAGAGCGGCATCTTCGGGCAGATAGTCTTTGAGGTATTCCACAATGAACAGCACATAGAGATCGTCCTGGATTCCGTATCCGCGTGGGGCTAATGCTGAGACGATCGGACTCGGATGAGGGAGTTTCTCCGCGTTGTCAAAATCCCAGCTATGGGTTTCGTCCTGACCGATGTTGCGTTCTTCGAATACGCGACCCATCTCGATAGATCTTCGGCTCCGCTCAATTCCGCCGACAGTCAAAGCAAAAGTACCATCTACGAATTCAGCGGCCGCCAGCAGGAACTCAGCAATCTCAGAATAGTTCGTGAGCATGTCGTCCCACAGCAGCTTTATCTGCGGCCAAATACCGTTATCGTCCAGTTCATACATGAGCATCGCGTAGCCGGCAAGATCCATCGCCGTAATGATTGGCTCGACAGCGTAGATAGTGCGGACTCTTTGCTCCTGTCGTTCAAGGTCCGCGGCGATTCGGAGCCTCGCTGGCTCCATCTCCTGCAGGGCAGCAGAGTACATGGCGAGACCCCTCGTATGGTCACCCGCAATGATTGATCGGAATGCTCCGTCGACTACGAATTGGTAGAGCTGACCATACAAATCCGGTTCCCGGGGATCAAACTTTGTGGTGCGGAGTGCGGGGAGTAATTCCGATAACTTGCCAAGCATCGCGGTGTGTTCTTCTGTCGGACTAATTGTCAACTGTTGGCGTTCAGGCCAGTTCCCTATGCTGGTGTTTAAGTTGCGAAAGGACGCAAGCTTTTCTTCGGCCTTTCGTATTGACGGTTCGTGGAATTCAATCTTGTGAAGCAATTCCAAGGAGGCCATACCAGTTACTGCTGCGAGATCAGGACGGTCCGCCTCTTGGAAATGGGTCACTTGCCCGATTGTGCGTCGTTGAACTTCGCCTAGCACCCCGTCCTCCGTGGCCAAAAGAGCTTCCGCCATGCTGCGTGCGGCAAGGTGGTCTATCCACCACCTTGGTGTAGTCCGACGCCCTTCAATTTTATGTTCCCGCCGAATTGCCAGGGAGAAGGTTTCCAGCATTTGTCGCGTTGCTGTGGGGAGGTGTCCACGGTAGCGTTCATCGGGGTCCAATAGTGCCGCGTCAAACTCGGCGGAAAGGTCACGTTTTATTATCCTGTTCGCAGCACTCGCGAGCCCAAGCACCATCTGAGTCAACGGCAGGACCAGACTTTCAGCTGCAGCCATCTGATTCAACCGTACTTCGTAATCGTCAGCGTCAACGGCGGCGACTTTCGAAGTCGTAGTCACTTCAAGAACGACTTTGTCCCATGCGGCTTCGATCGCAAGGGCCTCATCGATTTGAAGGCGGGCGGTTAAGTCAGCGAGAACGTTCGCAGCTGCTTCGGACATGTTGAGCGCGTTTGCGCCGCCTTGCGACTGAAAGGCGATGGTCAGGCTTTTACTGAGAAGACGTGCAATTTTGTTCTCCAGCCAGAGATAGTCCGGCTGAAGTTCTGGCGGTGATCCCACTGATGTATTGAGGGCCATCTGCAGGCGGGTTTGGTCGATGGTCAACCAGTTCTGGTGTTTGGGGACTCTGTCCCACCAATTGCTGTCAGTTGGAATTTTGTGCTTTTGCGATGAATATGCGCGTACGATCGCTAGAAGCTGTTGAGTGAGTGCCACCGGCCCCTGGGCATTGCGTAGCTCCTTGTCAGAGACCATATCGACAAGGTTCCGGAAGGATGCGAGAGCCCGATGCGTTTCATAGCGTGCTTCGGACTGGCGACGCGGCAGCGCTCGTGTCTTCCCATTTGTGGCCAATTGGATACCGACGCCAATCTGCTTTAAAAGTGGCGCCGAGAGTTTAGACGGGTCAAAGTAGTCAAACAATCTCTTAGTGACCCCAACGAGTCCTATGCAGGTAAAAGCTGCAAAAAGGCCCAGGACGACAAGAGTAAGGCCAGCAACGTTGTGCCCCAGCGTTCCAGCAACCAGGATGGTGATGCCGCCGGCTATGGTGAGAATAACGATTTTGAGGTATGTCTCGCTACTTCGTTCACGGATGAATAAGTCGCGGACGTCTCCAGACACCGACCTATAGATCGTGGAAGCGATCACTCCAATGGTCGCGTAATACAAACCAAGTAGCGTAGCAGCGATCGTAATGGCAGCAACAACGAAGGCCGAAACGATTCCTTGGAGGTCGACGGCGGGGGGCAAGAATAAAGGGTTTTTGGCAACCCATGGTGCATGTCGGGCCATTGTGCAGACAAATTCGAGCACTGAGATCGCCAGTACTGATAGAAAGATCAGCCCGAGGCTTCCTCTGAGCAGCCGCCAGCCTGCACCTACGGCGCTTTGTGTGTCATTAATTCGACTTCGTATTCGAGTATGGGCCCGGTCCCACTTCTGTGCACGGTTCCGATGAAGCTGTCGACGTCGCCAAAATCGGGGGCTTCCTAGCTCACGGAGTTGCCATACTTCAAACCAGCTCATCTGGTCACCTCGACGAATAAAGACTGATCACGAAAGTCAAAAAACGGCCATAGACTCCTAAATCCTTGGTCATCAGCCAAACTCAGCCCGAATCGTGTGAACCACCGTATAACAGGGTCAGATGTGACTGCGGTTATCCCATCCACAACTCGATCCCTTCTATCATTGACAAGTTGCTCTTCATCCTAGGACCACGGACCGACATGCCCGCCTTCCGTCTCGACTATCTCGACTATCCGCTGTCAGCATTTCACACAGCAGTTTTGTAAGATTGGCCGATCGTGCCGCGGCGATGAGCGCTTGGGCGGCACCTGCTGTGGCTAGCCTTCGAAACTTAACTTGGACGGCATATCTTGAATGTATCCTCACAAGCCAGGAGTCGAGCAAGGCCGGGACAGCCACCCCTGTCTTGCAACCAAAGCGTCTCGAAACCCATGGGATACGAGACATCTCAATGACAGGAGATTGCGATATCGGCGATCACAGACTGTGGTCACTGAAAACATCGGCCTGGTATCCGAATCAGGCGTTGGATGGGTTGATCCCGACGAGCGACTGATATTTGGGATCCCTGACGTAGGGGAGTGCTTCTGCTGATGCGAATGCATGGTAGTCAACTGCCATCAGATAGTAGATCTCAGGCCAGGGGCCGTGCACTTGGATCTGGGCCGGATCTGGGGAGATCAGTAGGACTGAACCACGCCAGATTTCGTCAGGGAGGGCTTCCATCCAGGCCCGCTGGACGTGACCGAATTTGTCCCAGCGGATAGTGACCCATGTGCCGGTTGGGTCCAACGAATGGATGTCCAGAACTGTGATCTCCGTGGTGACACCCAGCCGGCTTTTGACGGCGGCAAAGTGTTCCCATTGATGGACTGCGTTGCCAATCCAGACGTTCGTCCGGCGGACTTGGACGAGCCAAATGGCTGCGGCTCCGCCGGCCAGGACAATGGCGATGGCCATGAGGACCAGCCCTGCTCCCCATGCGGAAGATCGGCCGAGGAAGAGGCGAATGGCAACGACTATGCAGACGCAGCTGATTACGGTGAGTGTGACTGCCCAGCCGGAGGACGTCTGGGGTTTGACCATCGGATTCGTTCGCATGATGAGACCTCCGCCTATGGACCGATTTTACAGCGACGGGCCGACAACGGGCAGTGGTGAATGTGGCGCGGCCGTCGGGACAACCGGCGACCGCCCCGACTCGGTCGCCGTGGGTGCGCTGTGCCTTGCTGCGGTGATTCGGTTCTCGATCCGGGTTCGTTGGTCGGCTTGGTGCCAGTCGGTCGAGCTGGGAGGCGGCCCGAGGGGAAGTGAATCGTTGTCGATGTCCCAGCGATCCCGGTAACCTGCGACGTCGCGCACGAGGTCCTTCCACCTGTCGTCGTTGGCTTGGAGCCCGGATTGAGCCCGTAGTTGGCGCACCCAGTCCTCCTCGTTGGCGAGGGCGCGAACGGAGATGGTTGAGATTCGTTTGGCGATCCGCTGTTCAACATCGTTGAGGAGTTCACGGAGGTCCTCCCGGTCTGTGGGCACCGTCGCTGGCGCATACCCAGTTGCCGCGGCGGCGTGGACCTGCCGCTGGAGGGTTTGAAGGCGCGAGTGCACGATGGCGGCCACGTCACGGGCACCTGATGTGGGTCGCAGCCCGTCGACAAGGGTTTGTTCCGCCAGGGGCCGGTTGGTGGCTGCCGTGCGCCTCCATACGGCGACCATGGCGCCCCACGATGGCGACTCCCGCATCTCGGGGACAAGGTTGGGGGAGTGGGTGTTGATGAGGCGGGTGACGTCGTCGGACGCGGCGATTTGTGCCAGGTAATCGTGTTCGGCGAGCAAGCGGGATAGGGAGTTGGCCTGTTTTTGTTGTTCGGCGCGGACTTCGTGGGCGGTGTGTTCGGCGCCTTCGACGGAGAGCACGGCGCCGAGGATTTGCCGCCAGTCTGGCAGGGAGGACGGGTCGACGCCGTGGTGGTCGCGGGGGTCGGGTTCACTGATGTAGGCGTGGTTTCCGGCCTTCCCGCGGGTCATGGAGACGTAGAAGAGTTCGCGGGTGAGCCGGCCTTCGCTGACCAGGGTGTGGCCGGTGTCCACGGTGATTCCCTGGGACCGGTGGGCGGTGGTGGCGTAGCCGAGCTCCACCGCCTCGGCAAGATAATTGGCGCCCAGGAGAATTTTTGCGCCGCTGTCGCAGCGGATCCCTTCGATGGAGCCGTCTGGCCTGGGAGTATGGGCGACGGTGATGAGGGTGCCGTTGCGGATGAAGTCGCCGGAGTCATCCAGGATGTGGCGGTCGTTGCGCCGGGCCAGGATGGTGTCGCCGCGCCCGGCGTTCAGGCCGTCGCTGAGTTTCACGGTGGCCTCTGCGTCGACGGCACCGGAGCCGACGCGGTCGGCTTGGGCGCGTTCGTTGAGCATGGCAACGGTGTCGTTGTCGGGGGCGATCAGGATCGATGTCCGGCCTGTGCGGATGTCGGCGTCCCAGTGGTTGTAGGCGTCGTCGACCATGGCGTCGTAGCTCCCGCTGCTGATGCGCTCGTGTGCGTCGTAGTCGGCGATGACGTTGAAGTCGCCCTTGCGGAGTTTGAGGGAGGCGGCGCGTTCCCATTCATTCGTGAACCGCCAGACCGTGGTGAGGCGTTCCGCGCAGCCTGTCCGGTCCAGCCAGCCGAGCACACCGCCGGCGTCGATGGAGTCCAGTTGTGCCGGGTCTCCGACCAGCAGGACCTTCGCCCCGGCGCCGTCGGCTTGGTCGAGGAGGGCGGCGAGCTGGTAGGTGGAGACCATGGATGCTTCATCGATGATGACGAGCTGGTCGGGGCGGAACTGCCACCGGGATTGTGTCGCGGTGAGGGCGCTCATGCGCTGTGCCAGGCGCTCCAGGGACTTGCGGGCCTGTGTGTCCTGTCTGGGGGATTGGCCGGCTTCCTGGTACCTTGCTGCGGCGTCTGCGTAGTGTCCTGCCCGGTTGGCTGCGCCGGGGCCGGTGGATTCGTAGAGCCATTTGCTCACGTTGTCGGTGGCCAGGCCGAGCTCGCGTCCGAGGACGTCGGCGGAGGCGGCTGCGGGGGCGAGGCCGACGACGGTTCCGGTCCCGAAGTGTTCTTCCCAGAGGGCCTTGACGGCGCTCATGGTGGTGGTCTTGCCCGTCCCTGCGGGGCCGACGACGGCGTCAAGCCGCCTCCCGCTGGCCAGGACGGTCTCGGCGGTTCTGCGTTGCTCACCCTGCAGTGGCTCACCGCGCCGGGTGACGAATTGCTGGAGGGCTTCCTGGGCGGTCGCCCGCTCGACGTGGGGGCCGGCGTCGAGCGCGAAAGCGTTCATGATGGCTTCCTCGTTGGCGAGGGTGGAGACGTCGGTGAAGAGGTGGGCGCTGGCGAGGTCGAAGACGCTGCGGCCGTTGTAGACCAGGTCGGGGGAGGCGGTCGTGGGGATGCCGTAGCGGAATTCGTTGAGCGCCACGGACTGTTCCTCGGCGGAGGTGGCGATGGCTTCCATGAGGTTGAGGCGGTCGGCGGCGGTGGCGCAGCGGATTTCCAGGCACACCCGTTCTGCTTCGGCAAGGAGGTTCCAGCGGTTCCAGGTGGCCCGCCGCCGGGCCACCACGTCCTTGACGAGCGCGGCCGTGCTCGTAATCCAGGCTTCGTTGGCATCGGATGAGCTGAGGGAGTGGGTGTGGGAACGGTTGATGGTTGCCGCCAGCACGTCTTCGGCGGCGAACCCTTTGGCTTGGGCTCGTTCGCGCCATTGGCGGGCGCGGACGTTGAGGGGGACGACGTCATGGTTTTTGGCGGTGCGGGTGGACAGGGTGGCCTGCTGGCGTAGCTGCAGCTTGATGGCGGCGCTGGGCTCGCGGCCGTGGGATTCTGACCAGTCCTTGATGAGCCGATCTGCTTCAATGTCAATCAGCCGGGACCTGCTGGAAAATTCGCGGATGAGTTCCTCGTCCACGCCGGAAAGTTCAAGGCCGTAGTTGTGGGTGGAGCTGGCCGGCGTGCGGACTTCGGCCTCGGTTCCCAGGTCGCGACCGAGTTGGTCGTAGAGGAGCCCGTTGTAGTGTTGGCTGGCGGTGACGGTGGCCTTGTAGAGCGTGCGCGAGTCCAGGCTCGTCCAGGCTCCGTCGGTGACGCGTTGGGCCTTGTTGGCGATGACGACGTGAGTGTGCAGCTGGGGGTCGCCGGAGCGGGACTCCCAATGGTCGAAGGCGGCGGACACAGCCCCGTGGACGCCGATGTGGGCGACTCCTGCGTGGCCGGCCCGGGTGTGGATGGCGGAGGTTTCCAGCCAGGCCAGTGTGGCTTCAAGGGCGGCATGGTGGGCTGCCATGATCCGGTCCTTGTCTTCGTCGCTGCCCAGGGCCCAGAGAACTGAGATGGACTTTGGCACGCTGAAGGTGAGGTCGAAGCCGGCGACGGCGGCGCGGCGCTGGGGGTGGCCGTTCCTGCCTGTTACGGTCGTGGCCTGGTTTGGCTTGTGGCCGAGGGGAGTTCCGGTGGTGGGGTTTTCGCCGCGTTCAAAGAGGGCCTTCGCCGCCGCGTCCGTGACCGTTGTGTGGGGTTCCATGCTGATGCCGGGAAGGCCGGCCCCGAGCCATTGGCCTGGGGGATTGCTGGCGTTCGTGTAGTAGCCGGTCAGGTCCTTGGTTTCGACGTCGGCGTGGCTGGTGGTCTTGAGAAGGTAGGAGACGCCGGCCTCGGTGGACAGGCGGGCTATGGAGACGGTCATGACTTTGCCGTCCTGGTGTTCCAGCCGCGGCGGGTGAAGATCTCCGCCGTCCTCGGATCGAGCCGTGTGTGGGTTTCGTCGTGCAGGGCCATGAGCCGTGCGGCGACTTGCTGGAGGTCTCGCATGGCCTGCCGCTCGCGAAGCGCGAGGTCTTCCCTTTCTTTGCGCAGACGCGCCACCGCGGCTTCCAGTTCGTCTGCTTTCGACGCGGCCCGTGATGCTGCCCGGGCGCTGTCGTTGAGCTGTTCGTGGGCGGCGGCCAGTCTGCTTTCAAATGATCGCGTCATGGCGGCAAGCTTGCGTTGGTCCGCGGATCGGAGCTTTCGGAGGGCTGCCTCGTAGAGGGCAGTGAGCGCTGTCGTTGCTTCCTGGCTGTCGGTTATCGAACGATCGATCGGGTTGGCGCCCGGCGTCGTCACGTCTTGGCGGGTTTTCCGGTACTTGCGTTGGCGCCGGCGGTGGGCGCAGGCCGGTCGGCAAAAGACCTGCCGCGGACTGGCAGCTGTGAACGTGGTGTTGCATTCGGGGCAGATTTGTATGGGCATATTGATCCATGGTGATCCGGGCCAAAAACTATATGACTTGGCGTCACATCCCGCCGTGACGGCACCGGGCTCGGGTGCCAGCGGTGTGAAGGGCTTTTTGGTTGCGGCAGCGGCATGGCTGTTGGTGGTGGAGCTGTTGTGGTGGGTCGGGCTGGTGACGACCGGGGAGTTTGGCTTTGATGATCGTGCTTACTGGACGGTGGGCGGGATGCGGGCAATGGATGGGGCGCATGAAAGCGCCGCATGAGGTTCTCATGCGGCGCTGAAATTCTTGTTGGCTGCCTCTATCGGATGGCAAGTCGCAGCCGTTCGATTTCGGTGGGGTTGAATCCTGACCAGTGGTGGTGATCGTTGACGATAATGATGGGCGCCTGGGAGTAGCCCAGGTCTTGAACGTATTCGAGGGCTGCGGCATTGGTGGTCAGGTCGACGACGGCGTAGGGGATGCCGGCCTTCTCCAGGCTGCGGCAGGTGAATTTGCATTGCTGGCAGCCGGGCTTGCTGTATACGGTGATGACCATTGTTATCGCCTGGATTCGAATCTGTTGGTCGTGGGCCCCGCGGCCGGGGTCAGTGGGTCCGATAGCAGGTTTCTTTGTGTTGCGCCCAGCCGGAGACGACGCCGGCCCCGAGCAACTGGTCCAGCAACTTCGCCAGGTGGTAGTCCGGGTCGAATGTGAGGGCGACGTGCATGTAGTTCGCGGCGGCTGTTCCCTTGCCCTTCCACCAGCAGATGTGGCCGAGCATTGTCAACGGTGCGGCGGCGTGGGTCGGGGCGGCGATGGTAAGCAACTGCCGCAGCAGATTCTCGGAGCTGTCGATCCGGTCCCACAGCGGAGCCTCGGTCGTGGCACCGAAGAGTGTTGCGTCCATGGGTTCGTTGAGGCCTGGCATGTCGGCGAGGATATGGTCCCTGAGTCCGACGTCCTGCAGCCCGGCGAGGACTTCTGCGAGTTCGTCACGGGTGGGTTCGGCGCCGTGGTCAAGGAGGTCCATCCACAGCCGGTAGGCGGCGTCGAGGTTCTGGGCCGGGTTGGCGGCCATCTCCCGCATTGCTGACTCGACGGCGTCGTGGTCGGCATGGGTGGCGGACAGCTCGGGGATGGCGGGCGTGTCGTTCTGTTCGATGAGGCTGCCCTGGTAGACGAGTTCTGCGTTCAGCGTGCTGGATTCGAGGGCCTCCAGCGGGGTCTCCTTGCCGCAGAAGGTGGGATTGGCGCCGTCGTACGGGGCAAAGGATTCGGGGCCGACGATCCATACATGGTGGACGAGCAACCCCGCGGCGGAGAACTGGCGCTTGAGTCCTTGGACCATGGAAGCGAAGGGCTTGGGGTCTCCCTTGCCCCACGGTCGATGGGTGAACAAGGCCATGAGGACGGCGGTGGCGTCGAGGTCGATGCCGAAGTAGTGGGCAACGCGCTCCGTGTAGGTCTCGATGAAATCGAGGCTTGCTGGCAGGTTGACGCGCAGGGTCGGGCCGAGGGCGGTGCCTTCGAGGGCGACGCAGACCAGGCTTTCCTTCGGCCAGTAGCCGAGGCTGTGGCCCATGTAGCTGATGGCATCGGCCGGGCTGCTGATTCTGATCGGTTCCATTGCCTTGCTCCTCTTTATGTGTTCGGTGGCCGGTTCTTCGCGGCCGCCTACTCTGTTGGTGCCTTCTGGTAAGAGGAGTCACCGCTGGGTATTTGGGGCCGGAGGGCAACTTGGGGTACCGGGCACGGGGCAAAAATTGTTTCGAGGAAATAAGCGACGGAGGAGCGCCGAGGAAGAATTTTTGGGGGAGTGCCCGGCGCGCAGCGCCCTGGTTGCGTGGAGGGCCCGCCCAGCGATGATGGGGTACCAGAAGGCACAACGTGGTTTGGCATGTGTTCATGTAGGTCCATCGACCGGGGCCGTTGTTTGACCTGACTGTTAGAGAGCCATAGGCGTTACGGCATCGACGGCCCTTCTCTGAATTCAGGCTTGGCTTTGCCAGCCCGGGAGAGCAGTGTCGAGGGCAGCCTCTTGCCCAGGTGGCGTTGATGGGGCTATAGCCGTTCCGGAAGGCCACCCATCCCTGGACTATCTGTAACTGGAACAAGAGGCTCAGTAGTGGCGCAGGTCAAGTTCTTGATGTCGCGTCCTCAAGAACTGATGTGAGATGCGCGATTCCGTTGCCACAAGAATCGTGTCTAAGGTTAGACTGAGTGCACAGCCTGTGGACAACACGCTACAGGCCAAGTTTCGCAAGGGTATGCCTGTGGAGAATCATGTGGCTAAGTGGAAAGGGAGAAGATGACTACTGTCTTTGACGTCGCCGATGAACTTCTTCGGCGGGCCCCGAACAACAAGCTGCAGACAATCAAATTGCAGAAGCTGGTTTTCTATGTTTTTGGTTGGTATGGACATGTAGTTGGCCGCCCGCTCTTTGAGCAGGGCTTTTACTCGATGAAGTATGGCCCCGTCGTGACCAACCTCCTTGACGTCCATGCTCAGCAGCGCTCACTTTCGCTTGATGACCTCCGGACTCAAGTTGCCACATCCAAGATCGAGGATTCCCACGTTGCTGCGGTTGTTGACGCCGTCTGGGCAACCTATGGAAAATACGACGCTTGGGATCTCGTGGAAATGACGCACCAAGAGGACCCCTGGTCAACGTCGTGGGCATCCGCAGAGTTGCGTAATGCAAAACGTGGTGACATGTCGAGTGATGAGCTGGTCGCATTCTTCGAAGAAAAACGTACCAGCTCATACATGCTGAGAGGGAAATTGGTCTCTGTGCCCGTTCTATCTATGCTCCCGGATGCCTTCGGGCGCGCTGTGACTACAGCCGAGTTTGCCGAAATGGAAAACTGCGATCAGGTAGTGCCAGCGAACCTATTTACTGACCTTCCTAGTGACTACCAGCGCTTGCTGATGTCCATCTGATCTCCAGCAGCCTTCCACTATGAACCAAGCTATTGACGGCGCCTTCTCGTTGCGTGCCCTAGATGCGGCACACGATCTGAGGGCATTTGACTGCAAACGCAACGAGGAAATGGATACTTGGCTCCGCAAGTCAGCCCTCAGGAGCCATGAGAGCGATGTCACGAGGGTTTTTGTGGCGGCCGATGCCAATAATCGGGCACTCGGCTTCTTCACACTTTCTGGGTATTGTCTTGAAGTCGAAGTTCTACCAAACGGCGATAGTAAGAAACTTCTGAGTAGGCGTGACGCCAAATCCACTGTGCCCGCGCACTACATCGGGCGCTTAGCAGTCGATAAGAATCATCAAGGAGGCGACCTTGGCAAGTTTCTTATGGACGCCGCATTCCTGAAGTATGCTCAAATCCTGAAGCTTACGACTAGTAGTTACCTATGCTTGGACGCGCAGAACCCAGGACTTGTTGACTACTACAAGAAGTTTGGGTTCAAGCCGACGCCGAAGGAAGTGAGCCAAGGTGCGCCTATTCCGATGTATCTAAAGAGTTCCGCAATCAAGACATGGGTAAACGCGCTAAATTCTGAGGGCAGCCACCTTTAAATCGATCGTTTTGGTTCAGCCCCGTCCACCATGTGTGGGCGGGGCTTTGTGCTGCCTGGACTCGTGGAGGCCGCGGCGGAGTTGGTCTGGCGCGGCCCCCACGGCGCTGGTGCGTTGCGTTTGGGCAGGTGGCGCCGAGGTGCTGAGCGGGATGGGTCAGGATTTGGCGGCATTGCGCCGGACGTAACCCTCGGCATCGACGCGCCTCTCCGATAAACGAGCATACAAGGTTGCCCGGCTTGAATAACTCTGCCCTTGTCCGAGGCTCCCTGACGTCATTCTTCTCACTCAACCACACCAGATGTCAGGGCACCTTAAGTCGCTGAGAGTGGGCAATTTGCTGGCCGCAAACCTATCGGGCAGAAGCAGATCCGAACGAACCTGAACTAACCAACTCTCAGGCCATCGTCGAATGACTGCAGCACCAGTTCCAACCGATCGAAGACGGCGTCGCCGAAGAGGTCGTCGGGTCCGGTTGGCGCCAGCTCGCTATACGGTGACTTGTAAAGGGCATCAATCGGCACGGATCCATTTTCGGACAGCTGTGTGGTGAGTACGGACAGGAAATCCAGTTGCGCCGCGTTGAGCGTGGACCCGGTGATGAATTCGGACAAGGCCTCCTCCACAGCGGTCTGGTCCAGCCCCACGAGGGAGCGGACAAAATGGGCCAGTCCCTCGGACCTAGCCCGCGCCAGGTCTTCGGCAGTCCCGGCGCCGCTTTCGGCCAGGATCCGCTCGAGTTCCGCCAGGTCCAGCTCCGTCAGCGGTTTGTTGCGGCGGAGGCGCTGCAGGGTGGCGAGATTCAAATGTGAACGCAGGTACGTGCGCGCCTTTTCGCGGTACCGGGAGAAATCGTTGACCCCGGAGTGAACGCCGTCGAGTTCAATCTCCACGAGGTCCCCGAGTTCGTCCTCGAAGCTCGTGTACACCACGTTGCGGCGCCTCTTTTCGATCAGGTGCACCAGCTCGCGCAGCTTGCGTCTCACCGATTCCAGCCATTCCACCGAGACGGATTCCCACTCCTGGTTGTCCGCAATCTGCTCCAGCAGGACAAGGACGGGTGCGATGGCCGGGTTGTTGGGCTGGTCAGCCAGGGCGGCGGCGACGGCCTGAATCTTCTTGCGGTAAAAGTCCAAGGCGCCGGGGTTCTCCAAGGAAACAAGCTGGGCATTCAACACAAGAAGGTCAAACCGCTTCGCCTCCTCCTGCCCGCCCGGAACACCCTGGCCCGCAACGCGAGCCAGCCCGGTTTCAAGTGCTGCAATGTCTCCTTCGCCCAGCCCGTCCCATACTTCGGGCAGGGAGTACTTCTCCACGGCCCTGCGGTGCGGCTTGACCAGGAAGTTGGCCTCGGGGAGACGGGATACTTGCCCGGACAGGGTGTGGACTAGGTCTGTGACCAGCGAGGGGGAGGCATCGGTGGCACGGGCGGAGTAGAGCAGCTTGGCCCGGGCGGCGAAGGTCAGCTCTGACAGGGAGCGGCCCACGGAACCTTCATTCCCGTCCATGCCGGCGTTGAAAAATTCGGCGTTCCGGCACAGGTCAAAGATGAAGAAGTCCTTCTTGTCCTTGCCCGGCCCGTAGAGGTCGGCGCAGAGGCGGGTTCCTCGGCCCACCATCTGCCAGAACTTGGTTTTGGAGCGGACCATCTTGAAGAACACCAGGTTGACCACTTCGGGTACGTCGATCCCGGTGTCGAGCATGTCCACGGAGACTGCGATGTGCGGGTTGTCGCTCTTGCGCATGAAGGCCTCGATCAGGCTCTGTGCGTAGTTCACCTGATAGGTGATGACCTGTGCAAAGTGCCCCTTGAGGTGCGGGTAGTTCTTGTCGAACTGCGCGGCGATGAAGTTGGCGTGGTCGCTGTTCTTGGCAAAGATGATGGTCTTGCCCAACCGGTCCCCGCCGGCCACCTTGTGCCCGCGGGCCATCAACACTTCCAGAGCCTTGTTGACGGTGTCGGTGTTGAAGAGCCAGCTGTTCACCACGGCGGGGTCAACGGCGTCGGGAACCACCCCGTCCTCGTCCCACTCAAGATCGTCCCATTGATCCTTTTCCGCCTCTGAAAGGTCGTCGTAGCGGATGCCCTCATAGGGAAACTTCAGCGGCACGGGGACCACCCGCGGTGGCACCAGGTACCCGGCCGCAATGGCCTCGTCCAGTTCGTAGGCAAAAGTGGGGACGTTGTCCTCGATGTCGAACATGGAGTAGGTGTTGCGATCCACTTCCGACTGCGGGGTGGCCGTTAACCCCACCAGCAGGGCGTCAAAGTAGCCGAAGATCGCGCGGTACTTTTGGTAGATGGAGCGGTGTGCCTCGTCCACGATGATCAGGTCGTAGTAGCCAATCCCGTACTGCCGCGCCGCAATGAGGTTCATGATTGCCGGGTATGTCGCGACGTGGATGCGCGACTCCGCTTCGGCGTCGCGCCCCAGAATCGCCGGAGCGCTTCCGGGCAGGTGTGCCTTGAATGCCTTGGCGGCTTGCTCCACCAGGGCCACCCTGTCCGCCAGGAACAGGATGCGCTTGGCCCAGTTGGCGTCCATGAGCATCTTGGAAAGCGCGACGACGGTCCTTGTCTTCCCCGTCCCTGTCGCCATCACGATGAGCTGCTTCCGGTTCGCCGCCTCGACTGATTCCGTCACGGCCCGGATGGCCGCGTGCTGGTAGCCGCGCTCCACTATGGCGTTGTCGATGGGCTCGTTAGCCAGGCTGCGGCGCGTGTAGCGGCGTGCCGCCATCAGCTCCAGTTCATCGCGGGTGTGGAAACCCTGCACGGGGCGTTCCGGGTACATGGTGTCGTCCCACAGCCAGTGTTCGTAGCCGTTGGTGTAGTAGATGACCGGGCGTCGGGAAAACTTCCGTTCCAGCGCGTCGGCGTAGAGCTTCGCTTGCTGCTTGCCGTTGTGGGCGTCCTTGGTGGTCCGCTTGGCCTCCACTACGGCGAGCGGCAGACCGTCAGCGCCCCACAGGACGTAGTCCACCCACCCCGTGCCGGCAGCATTGGGCATTCCGGTGACCGGGTACTCACGGTCCTCGGGGTTCCCAAGGTCCCAGCCGGCGTCGTGCAAGTCCTCATCGATCAGGTAGTCGCGGGTGTGTGCCTCGTCGTAGTCGTGATGGTCGGGGACGCCCTCGTTGCGCTCCTTCGCGGCCTTGACCTCGGCCTGGAGCGCGGCCAGCTGCTGTACCAGGCTGGCCGATTCCGCATTTGCCTCGGCCAGCGCCGCATCCTTAGCCGCCAGTTCATCGCCCAGCGCCGTGAGTTGTTCGGCGGTTTGCGGCTCCGGCACGGGTTGGCTGGGCTTGAGCCTGGGCTTGAGGAGCTCGGGGTCGAAGCGCAGTCCCTCGGGCGGGAGATTGGCGGGGTCGAGCGTATAGGTCCGGGCCAGCCAGTAGCAGACGTGGAAGAGTTCGGTGACCGCCTGCCGCGAGGCGAGCGGGGAGGGATCCTGCTTGTCGTGGACGGCGCGGTTGCCCATCTTGCGGATGGCGTCCAGCTTGTTGCCGATGGCGGTGCCAACAATGTCCTTGAACTCGCGCTGGTTGATCAGCGCGTTCAGGTCTGGCTTGTAGGGGACCGGGATGGACGGCTCGGCCTGGTAGATCCAATCGACCAGGTGTTCCGCGGTGTGGCGGGCGTAAAACATGGACGTTCGGGGGTCGATAAAGGCGAACTGCTCCGCTTTGCGGGCGCGCTGGGCCAGCGCATCCCATTCGTTGCGCAAGAAAGCAAAGTTGCTTTGCACTTCCCCCAAGACCGCTCCATTCACGACTGCCGCCTCGATGCGGCCAGATCCTCTGATTCATTGAACCACGGACGGGTGACACCATGGTTTATCGGGCCGCATTTGATGCCATGAAGGGCGATTATCGATGCAATAAGGACGCCGTCTAAGGAAGTGGTCGAACTTTTCGGCGGCATCGCCAGCCTGCTGGTGCAGTGCCTGCGCCACACTACAGGCTATCCCGTGTCAAGTGCCGGCCCAGCGTAGGACCTCAGCCTTTCGAGTAGCCACTCGTTGGCACTATTCGAAGAAGTCCTCGTCGAGCTCCACAACGTCATAGCTCTCCTTGACCTGCACGCCCACCCGGTACTTGATCATCAAGGCGGCTAGGCGTTCTCCGTCGATCAAGATCACGCGAGACGGGACACTCGAAGCGTATCCAGTGGCAAACGGCGTGAACGAGCTTGTGGTGATGAAGACACCCTTGGATGCCCCGACGCCCTGCAGCGCGCCGACGAACGCCTGGACGGTTTCCCGGCTGATGTTGTTGCCTTCGCCGTAGCGCTTGGCCTGGACGTATACCTTGTCGAGGCCCAGTGGATCCTGATCGATAACACCGTCGACGCCGCCGTCGCCCGTCCCGCCGATGCGCTTGCCGCGCTGTTCTGCCCCGCCGTAGCCCATCTTCAGGAGCAGATCGACCACGGCCTGCTCGAAGAACGCGGGATCGCTGGCGCGGAGGCGTTCGATGAGGTTGTTACTTACGTCGGCGTGGATAAGATCAATGCCGACCTCAATCTGCTCCTGCGGGGAAAGTGTTGATTCCAGCGTTTCGGCGCCAGGCTTGGCAACTTGTGAACTGGTCGGGATCTTGCTGGATTGGTGGTCTCTGTACGCGTCGATGGTGGCTAGTATGTTGCGATCCAGGCCCAGAGGATGCTTTTGGAGCAGTTTCCGGCCGAGCTCCGTGATTTCAAATGTCGCGCGGACCGGGCGTCGAACGGCCGTCGCAGTAGTCAAATCGGAAAGTGCCCACCCCACTCGATTTTCAATTTTAGATTGACCCGAATTCAGCTGGACGGATCGTTGTTCAGCCGTCAGCTCGGCGACGTCCTGAACCGCGACGATCAAGTCTCGCCGCCGCCGCGGTGTCCCATCGGAGAGGACCTTCAGTACTGGAATCATAAAATCCTGCCAGCGCGGAATGCCATCCGTTACTGGGCTTGACGGTTCGGTGGACACTTCTCTCCTCTAAATGCTCGGTGTTGCAAGGATACGAAAAATCTGCCGAGTTCGGCCTGGGCGGTTAGTTCATGCTGAAGTGGGTCAGGGCCATTTCAACCAACTTCTCACGGCGCGCAAGAATGTGTTGCTCGGTCCATTCAGTTTGGGAAACAACGTCGTCGTTGATGGACAGTCCGTTCTTAAGGCCGACTGAGCGCTGGCCGTTGTCGGTGGACGTGAGCTTTTCAGCGAATGACTTGTTGCTCAGGGTTGAGTTGAAGCGGGTAATGCTGAGATTTCCCAGCGTGTGGACCAATTCATTTTGAACGCGCTTGGCGTCGTCTGCGTCCCCGCCCATGGCTTCAACCCAAGCCTTGGGGATGTTTGCCCCTTGAGGGAAGATGTGTTCAACGGACCAGGCACGCCGGGTCCCGTCCGCCATCGCCCAGAGGTCTACGCGCGTTTCGTCCGTCATGGTGGACTCCGCGAGGGACGCGAGAATGAACCTGGCCATGTCGCGGGCGTCCTCGTACAAGTCGCCGCGCAGTTTTTCCCGGAACTGGTCGTCCGTGGTCGAGAGTGCAACCAGCCGAGTTTGCAGATGATCGAAGACGGAACCGCTCCAGTCCCCTTCCAAATCCCGCGTGATGCCCATGAAGGTGCGCTGAAGCTCGTACGTCGCGGGCAGGCCAGTCACGTTGCGGCGGACGAAGAATGCCACCAGCAACCGGCAAATTGCCACGAGCTCAGTGACTGACAATTCCAAACGCTGGCGATGGGTCATCAGGTACATCAGGAGCAGGTATGACGTTGACCCCTGCGCCCTGCGAACGCTGGCCAACGCTTCATCCAACGTTGGCGTTCCGGTATCGGCTCCCGATCCGATCTGGCTGTAGATTTCCGCGGCCGCCGTGAGGTCGCCGATGAGAATTTCGGGATTGTGCTCGATCAACTTCTCAAAAATCTTGATCAAGTTGGACTTGGTGGCCACGGCTTCATTGACTACGGATTCCAATGACGGCTTGAATGCGTTGTAGTACTGGCGGAAGAACCGTTCCTGCTGAACATAGTCGTCCCCGAGCAGATCGATGATCCGCATCCAGTCGGCAAAGACCTCGTCAACGGCTTCGGCGTCGTTGCCGTGGGTGGTTGCCAGCAGTTTGTTCTTGATCAGGTCGATGGGCGTCAGCTGGGCCCCGCGGTTGTTCAGCGATTCAAACAGGACATAGGCATCAGAGTGCGTCTTAACTTCGATTTTGACCAAGACAGCATCCGACACCAGGTCGACGAAGGAGAAGAGCCTCTCGATGGCATCCGGCTCGGTCAACTTGCCCCGGATTGCCAGTTGCTCTTTGAAAAACTTGAACGCTTTCATGATCTTGCGGTTTCCGAGGTTGGCGGGCCGTGCTTTGTCTGAAATGATGCCGGCCGCTGCCAGGACAGCCTTGTAGTCCGCATTGTTGTTGTTCTGCTTTTGCGGGCTGAGACGAATGAAATCCTTGGGGGAGCGGAGCACAAGTTTCCGCTTGAGATTGAGCAGCTCCGAGGTGAACTCTTCGTCGAGCTCATCCTTGCGCTCGTTCAGAAGCGAGTACAGTGCAGTCAGCAGGATGGACAGGGTGGTCATCCGCTGCTGCCCGTCAATGAGCTCTAAAGTTGCCACGTCCGTGGCATCCTTCTGCTGGTTGATGCAAATGATGGAGCCAAGGAAGTAGCCCTTGGGTGAATCCAGGACGTCGTCCAGCAACTGTTCCCAGTGGGTCTTGTTCCACTTGTACTCCCGCTGGTACGGCGGAATGTGGTAGACGATCTTGTTGTCGACCCCAAGGAGGAGTGAAACAGCGCAAGCATTGACGGAATCGATCACAGGTGGAACTCCTAGAGTTAAAGTCGGCCGCTAAATGCGCGGTGTTGGAATGATGCGAAGAGGGTGTCCAGCTGTGCCAGCTGGGCGCGGTGCTGCTCTTTCAAACGTTCGACGCCGGCCACTCGCCTTGCGAAGGTCTGCTGCAGTTCCAGCGGTGGGATCGCGATCGGAACAGACAGCAATTTCGGTTTGGAGATGTTCTTCATGGACCCGCCACTGCCGGTGGATCGGCAGCTGATTTCTGCGCGGATTCGATCTGATTGGAGCGCAGCCACGAGATAGTGCGGATCAATTTCACCAGTGGGTACAGCCCGCCACAGCTTGTCAGGCAGCACTGTTTGCCCATTCGTGGCATCAACGAGAGCGCTGGCTCCGACAAGCTCAGTCGTGTTTGCCCGGCTAATAATGACGTCACCAGGCCGGACAACGTGATCGGCAGCATGGATGTAGTCCGAGGGGAGTGCCTTGGACTCGGATTCAAGGTACTGGCCCGAAGTGACGGCGCTAATCTTCAAGACCCTGAACGGGTTGGTGCTGTCATCGGCACCGACAATATTCTTGCCGCCAATAAGGGCTGAGACCGCATCTGACAAAACACCTTCCGGCGGCAGGCTGCCGAACATGTCATTGAAGATCGACTGCGTCAGGGCGTCGAGGTGGGCGATGGCTTCGCGGCGCTGGGCGCGGAGGTGGTCGGCCTTGTCCAGGATGGCCGCGATCCGGCGCTGCTCGGGGAGGGGTGGAAGCGGGATACGAACTTCTTTGAGGAACTTGAAGTGTCTGCTGTAACCGGCAGACGGAATGTCGATGAATCGGAGGTAATGAAAAAGGAATCGGACGTCGGCGTCGATCTTTGGAACGAGAACTTTGGTTCCGTCGGCCCCCAGAATAAAAGGGCCTTCAACGTACTTGAGGATGCGTGTGTGATCACCGAAAATGATGACTGGTCCGTGGTCAACTGCGAGCAAGGACTTCTCGTTGGAATACCCAGCTACTTGGCGCCGCCCTTGATCAATGATGGGGTAGCGTCCGCTGGCCAGATACTCAGAAGTTTGGACCTTTGGATTGCCGCCCGTCTTGTCCGCAAAAACGTCGAGGAATGGCAGGGTTTCGAGAGGATCAACCATCGTCACTTCAGCAGTTCCCGTAGGTCTGCCATCCCCGACAGGATTGATGCTTCCAGCTCATCGAGGCCGCCGAGGATTTCTTCGGGGGACTTGTGGTCCACGTCGTCGTATTCGATCTCCTTGTAGCGGTTCAGTGAGAGGTCGTAGTCGTTGGCTTCGATCTCGCAGCGGGGGACGCAGAAGGACTGGTCGGTGCGCGCGCGGGTGAGCTCCGTCGTCGAACGTTCCATCCAGCGGGAGAAGACGTCCTCAAGGTCGGATGAGCCCAGGGGCGTGCGTTTGTCGTCGAGGGAGAAGCCGTCGCTCTTGACGTCGTAGAACCAGACGTTTTTGGAGCCGCCGGCGTTGGTCTTGGTGAAGAACAGGATGGCGGTGGAGACTCCGGCGTAGGGCTTGAAGACGCCGGAGGGGAGCTTGACCACGGCGTCGAGCCTGTGGCCGTCAACAATCAGCTTGCGCAATTCCTTGTGCGCCTTGGTGGAGCCGAACAGCACGCCGTCCGGGACGATAACCGCCGCGCGGCCGCCGGGCTTGAGCAGGCGCAGGAAGAGTGCCAGGAACAGCAGCTCGGTCTTCTTCGTCTTGACGAGGCTCAGGAGGTCCTTGGCGACGTTGTCGTAATCCAAGCTGCCAGCGAAAGGAGGATTGGCGAGGATGAGATCGTACTTCTCCTCCTCGGTTTCATGGAGGTTGGCGAGCGAATCCCGGTAGGTGACTTCGGGGTTTTCCACGCCATGCTGGAGCAGGTTCATGGCACCGATGCGCAGCATGGTGTTGTCGAAGTCGAAGGCGTGGAACTGCTGGTTGTTGTAGAAGGTCCTGGTCTCAGCGTTGGTTAGCAGCGTGTCGTTGTGCTTGCGCAGGTACTCGGATGCCTGGACCAGGAACCCGCAAGTTCCGGAGGCGGGGTCGCATATTTCCTCCATGGGCTGGGGAGCCTGCATGCGGACCATGAGGTCGATGATGTGGCGCGGCGTGCGGAACTGGCCGTTGGTGCCGGCCGTGGACAGTTTGGAGAGCATGTACTCGTAGAGGTCGCCCTTGGTGTCCTTGCCGGACATGTCCATTTTGGTGATGATGTCCACCACCGTGCCGAGGACGTTGGCCGTGGGGATTGTGAAGCGGGCGCCTTCCAGGTGCTTGGCATAGCTGGATTCCTCGCCGTTGGACTGCTTGGGCAGTTCCTCGCGAAGGAACGTGAACATTCGGTCCGTGAAGAGCTTGAACATCACGTCCTTGGAATCGTTCTGGAAGTTCTTCCAGCGCAGGTCGCTCCACGGGCTTCCCAGGTGGTCATTGCCGAGGGGGAAAGGCAGGTTCCGTGCCGGCTTGCCCGTGCGCAGGGCCTGCTTCTCGGCTCGCGTCTGTGCTTCGTCCAGGCGTTTGAGGAACAGCAGGTACGTCACCTGCTCGATGATCTCGATGGGGTTGGAGATTCCGCCGGTCCAGAACGTATTCCAAACCCTGTCTACCTGGGACTTAATTTCACCTGTGATCACGCATTTGAGTGTAGCCGCGGGGGCTGACATCCCAGCACCGGACCTATAGGTGGCTTCAAGTTTTGACTCCGTGTGGACTGCAGGGTTCATATTGTCTCCCGTGCCAGTCCATGTCTTTGCCGCGATGGATTTGGGTGGCGGAGAACAATTTGAGGCGTTCGGTCCCGTCCGGTTCGTACGAGGTGATGATTCCGGTGGGGTGGGGGAAGGCGACGGCGGTGCCGAAGAGTTCACGGACTTGGACGCGGGGTTGTTGCCAGGAGGGAGAAGCGCTGGGGTTCTCTGTCGTTGGGGTCCGGGTGGCGGTCCGAGGCGGCGACGATCTCGATGAGCTTGGAATCTGGATCGAATTTATTCATGACCAAAGTATTCGCGGGCCATCAGACATAGAACCTACATCGCAGGGTGGACTACCACTAGCCGCAAGAAGATCGTCGGCGTGCTGACGAACATCGAGCTGCGTGCCATTGAGTGGAGCGAGGCCACGTACGCCGACTACCGTCACGGATTTGACGCCCTGCGGGGGAGACTTCCGGACGGTACCCGGATCATCGGCGTCCGTGTTGAAATGTAGAAATTGGGCGGTCCAGACCGCGGTTTTCTCCGCTAAGTCGGGAACGCTCCGATTTCCAAGCGGCGTCTTCCCGACGCCGAAGCTAGCAGTCCCCTGGCGAGTTTCTGACAATGGACAAAACGGCGGCGCTGCCGCGGCTCGAGAGTGCTGTTCGGCCATGGCAACGAGGGGATTTCTAGGGGACCGGAGGTGATTGGACTTGGCTGCGAGCTATGGCATCTCGCATGTCAGCTACGGACGTCGAGAAAGCCAGTGGGAAATCAAAAACGTGAGCAGAAATTGAACCTATTTCGGTCCAAATGAGGGCCAAAAACGTGACCAACTTTTCGTTCAAAAACGTGAGTAAAACGTGACTTGGGCCGTTTTTGGCCTTAAACGCCTCTGACCTCCGGAATATAACCGCAGGTCAGAGGCCCTTTTGGGTGCCCCGGGCGGGAATTGAACCCACGACCAAGAGAATCTAGCCCTCTGGGTTCTGATGGGTGCGGTTGCTCGCCAAAATCCGCGTGTTTCCGGGGTGCTTCGTTGTTTCCGAAGGCCATGGCATGTCGTTCATTGCCGTAGTTTTTGGTTGAAAAGGGGGAGTAAAAGGGGAGTACTTCTCCGTGAGCCGGTGGCAGTGTCCAAAATCGGGTTCAATATCATGGCGGTGTGGGCCACGTGTGTGGTGCCTGATCTCGTGGAAATTGCTGTCCATGGTGACCATTTTA
>NZ_JAKZGX010000008.1:0-160915 GCF_024539665.1 Arthrobacter sp. STN4 | reverse complement strand
ATCGCAATGAACTCCGGCCCCATCTCCACCTTGGCCTTCATCCAGTCCGGCTTGCGCTCCACCGGCACCGCCGCATTGCGCTGCTCAATACGCAGCATCTTCCGTCCCTCAGGGGCCAGGCTCATGACAGTGCTCCTTCCACCGGCTTGGGCTCGGGGGAGCCGCCGGTAGCAGCCGGGGTGGGGCGGGCGGCGGCCGCGTCCACAACAAGGGGTGCCAAGTGGCGGGCCGCGGCTTCCCTCAGGACGGGAAGCAGTTCCGTGGGGCTGACATCGACGCCGGTTTCCGCGGCAATGGTGGTGGTGCCGGCGTCGGTAATGCCGCAGGCAATGATCTGGGCGTAGGGGGCGAGGTCGTTGTTGGCGTTGATGGCGATCCCGTGCATGGTCACGCCGTCGTGGACGCGGATGCCGATGGCGGCTATCTTGCGGTCGGGGCCTTTGTCGTCGGCCAGCAGCCAAATGCCGGCCCTGCCGTGGACGCGCACGCCGGCCACGCCGAAGGCGGCCAGCGTCTCGATGATGATCTCTTCGAGCGTGGTCACGTATTCGCGGATCCCGTGGGCGTCCTTGAGCCTGACGATCGGATAGGCGACCAGCTGGCCGGGGCCGTGCCAGGTAAGCTTTCCGCCGCGGTCCACGTTGATGACGGGGGTGCCGTCAAAGGGCCGTTCGTGATCTTCGGTGCGTTTTCCAGCCGTGTAGACAGCGGAATGTTCGAGCAGCAGTACCGTGTTTCCCGCAGTGCCGGCGACGACGGCGTCGTGCACTGTGCGTTGATGGTCCCAGGCACCGCTGTAGTCGACAAAATCCGGGGCAAAACCGACCTCTGTGAACTCAACAGTCATGCTGCCACTTTAGAGGACGAAGCAATTTCGCCTAAATCCGAAAAGGCCGCGGCCCGCCCGCCTGTGGATAACTTTCGGCGCGAACGGCGAAAAGGGGCTATCACTGACATATGGAAGAAAACAGGGTGGCCGGGCGGCCGGGCGGGGTTCCCGTCCTGGCCGGATTCGACGCCGTGCGCCGCCTCGGCGGCGGTGCGCAGGCGGAGGTGTGGCTGGTCCGCCCGCACGACGGCGGCACTGCGCTGGCCGCCAAGTGCTTCCCGGCAGCTGCCCGTGCCGACGGCGCGGCTGCCGGGGCGGTTCCGGGACCGCCGCGTCACAATGCAACCGAGATCACACAGGAATGGCGGATCCTGGCCCAATATGACCATGAGCACCTGCTCCGCCTGCACGGGCTGGTGGAGCTGGGCGGGGCATGGCAGGGCGGCTGCGCGCTCCTCATGGACCATGCGGCCGGGGGTTCCGTCCAGGACCTGGTGGGGGCCCGCGGGCCGCTGTCCGTGGGGGAGTGCGTCACCATCCTCACGCCGCTGGGCCAGGTGCTGTCCCACCTGCATGGCCGCGGTGCCGTCCACGGCGACGTGTCGCCTGGCAATGTGCTGCTGACGGTGCAGGGCAAGCCGGTCCTGGGCGATCCCGGCCTTGGCCGGCTGACAGGCCAGGCCGGCGGCCGCACCGCCGGCACCCCGGGCTTCTTCTGCCTGCAGGACGAGGGGGTGTGCCCGGAATCCGATGTTTACGGCATGGCGGCCGTGGGCTGGTTCGCGTTGACGGGGCATGTCCCGCCGGCCACCCGTGACAGGATGCCGCTGGGGGTGTATGCCCGCAACGTCCCCGACGAGCTTGCCGCGGCCCTGGAGGCGGGGTTGTCCGGGGAAGCGGCGCAACGCCCGACGGCGGCCGCGTTTGCCCAGGCGGTCTTCCGCAGCGCCCCGGCCGAACCCGTGGCACTGGCCCAATCCGTCCACGCCAGTGTGCTGCCGGACCTGGTCACACGGCGTGAAACACGCCGGCGTGCCCCCAAATTTCTCCGGCCGGTCCTGCGAGGGCTGCGGAACGGCCGCCCGCTTGGTGGGGGACGGGGTGAGCGGGGCCTTGGCCGACGGGTCCGGACGGACGGGCAGGGCTGGCACGCCCCTGCGCCGTTCCGCCGCACCCGCGGCCGCCGGTTGCTGACCACGGCCGCCCCGGCCCTCATCCTGGTCCTCATCCTGGCAGGCGCGGGATTCACCAGTTGGGGCCTGCTGGCCGCAATGAAAACCACGGAACCGGTCCCGGCGACAGCCGCCACGCCGGCCAACACCGCCGGGAAAACAGGGGCGGACCGGCCGCCCCGCACTCCGCCCGGCACTTCACCTGTCACGGCCACGGGCGCTGCGGCTGGCAGCCGGCCGGGGGGAGCCCCCCGGGAGGCGGCGGTCCGGGCCGCCCTCGGGCAGCAGGCTGCGAAGCTGCCGGCGCCGGTCCGGGACGGCCTGCTCGCCGCGGCACCGGAGAAGGCCCTTGCCGCCCTGGCGTGGGTGCGTTCCTACGCGCTCTCCACCGCTGACGTGGAGCTGTTGGAAACTGTCAATGCGCCAGGCTCCCCGGCCATGGCCGCCGATGCCGGGATCATCCGGGCCCTCGCCAGGGCGGGGCACTCCTACAACGGCCTGGAAACCAATGTGGCGGGGGCCGCCGTCACCAGGCAGCAGCTGGTGACGGGCGGCTCCGACGCGCCGTACGCCACCGCCACGGTGCTGGCAACGGTGACCACCAGTGCCTACGCCGAGCAGGACGCACACGGCGCTGTGGTGTTCACTTCGCCGCAGGAGCAGAAGCAGCGGCTGGCCATCGTCCTGGTCCAGGTCCGTTCGCGGTGGGTGGTCCAGCAGATCCTCCCGGGCGGTGGCTAAGATACGTAAATGACCTCCTCCAGTTATCTCCGCTACCCGCACCTGCACCAGGACCTGATCACCTTCACAGCCCAGGACGATGTATGGGTGGCCCCGGTGGCCGGGGGGCGGGCCTGGCGCGTCTCCGCCGAACAGTCCCCACCACGTAACCCCCGGTTCACCCCGGACGGCAGCACCCTGGTGTGGACCGTCACGCGCGGGGAGGCACCCGAGGTGGTTGCCGCGCCGGCCGGCGGCGGGGACGTCACCCAGCTGAGCTACTGGGGGCATGCGGGCACCAAGGTCAAGGGCTTCACCGCGGATGGCAGGGTGCTGGCGACCAGCGCCTTTGAACAGGCGGACTCGCGGCTGACGTGGGCCTACGCCGTCGACCTGGCGACGGGCCGCACCGAACGGCTCAACTACGGGCCCGTGGACAGCGTGGCCTACGGCGCCGAGGTGGGTGATGAACGCCCCGTGGTGGTCTCCTCCGTGCTCTCCCGCGAACCCGCGGCTTGGAAGCGCTACCGTGGCGGAACAGCCGGAAAGCTGTGGATCGACGCCGACGGCTCCGGTGAGTTCACCCGGCTCGTGCCGGAACTGGACGGCAACCTGTGCGATCCCATGTGGGTGTCCGGGCGCATCGCCTTCCTGTCCGACCACGAAGGCCACGGCAATCTGTACTCCGTGCTCCCGGACGGCTCCGGGCTGCGCCGCCACACCGACTTTGAAGGCTTCTATGTCCGCCACGCCAGCAGCGACGGCACCCGGATTGCCTTTGAATCCGCCGGAAACCTGTTCGTGCTGGCGGACCTGGACGCCAAGGCCGTGCAACTGGACATCACCCTCGGTGCCGTCAACGGTGCCCGCAGCCCGCGGCTCCTGCAGGCCGCCAAGCACCTGAACGACGTGGTGCCCACCATTGACGGCAGGGCCAGCGTGGTGGAGGCGCACGGCACCGTGCACCTGCTGACCCACAGGGGCGGGCCGGCGCGGGTCATTGCCGCCGATCCAGGCGTGCGGGCACGGCTGGGCCGGCCGCTGGGCACGGGCCACGTGCTGTACGTTGCGGACCAGGGAGGCGAAGAGGCGCTTTACATCCAGGTGCTGGCCGGTAATTCCCCGCAACGTCCCGGCGGCAGCGCTGCCGCTGCGGCCGAAACGGCCTCCGCGGAGGCAGCCGCGGCGGAGGGTCCGGACGACGCGGACCCAGGTGACGGCGCCGCGGACACCGTGCAGCTGCCCAAGCCCGTCTCGGCCCAGGCCGTCAATGTGGACACTTTCCATGTCGACGTCCCCCAGGGCGGCGCGGGCAAGCCCGCCGGCACTCATGGCGCGAACGCCGGCGCGAACGCCGGCGCAGACGGCAGCGCCGCTGACTCCGCCGCCGCGGACGGCCAGGCGGCCGTCCCGCCCACAACCGGGTCCGGCGCGGACGCCAATGGCACCGCCGCCCTGCGCCGCATCGACTACCCGTCGCGGACGCGTGCCGCGCAGGCCGTGGGCAGCCCCGACGGCGCCACCATCGCCGTCGGCACCGAATACGGCGAGGTCCTGCTGGTGGACGTTGCCACGGGCACCGTTGAGCAGCTCGCCCAGACGCCCGCCGGTGCCGTGGGCGAACTTGCCTTCAGCCCCGACTCTGCCTGGCTGCTGTGGAACGAACCGGTGGACACGGGGGAGAACCGCTCCAGGCTCCGCCTGGCAGCTGTGGCGCCCATGGCCGGCCGGGACCGGATCATTGAGCTCACCGACGGCCGCTTCCTGGACTTCAGCGCGGACTTCACGCGCGACGGGAAATACATTGCGTTCCTGTCGCGGCGCAGCTTCGACCCCGTCTATGACACGCACTCCTTCGACCTCAGCTTCCCCGCCGCCACGAAGCCGTTCCTGCTGGCCCTGGCCGCGGACACGCCCTCGCCCTTCGGGCCCGACGCGGACGGCATGCCACAGCCGGGAACCACTGAACCGGGGACCACCGCCACGGACACCCCTGCGGCCACCCGCGTGGATGTGGCCGGCCTGGCCGCGCGCATCATCGCCGTGCCCGCCATGCAGGACCGCTACACGGCGCTGAAGCCGGTCAACGGCGGCCTGCTGTGGCAGCTTGACCGCAGCGGCGGCACCACCGGCGAGGGCCTGGCCAGCACCACCGACAAGCCGGCCGCCGCCGTGCTGGAGCGGCTGGACCTGGCCACCCGCAAGGTGACCCGGGTGGTGGAGGAGCTGGACAGCTTCCGGGTCAGCGGCGACGGGCGCTGGGTGGCTGCCGTCCACGGCGAAAAGGTCACCGTGCTGTCCGCCACGGCGAAGGCGGGGGACGACGACGCCGAAGCCACCGAAGTGGACCTGGACCGGATCGTGCTGCGCCTGGACCCCGTCCAGGTGTGGGGCCAGGCCTTCGACGAAGCCTGGCGCCTGCAGCGCGACTTCTACTACACCCCGGACATGGCCGGAACCGACTGGGAGGCCGTCCATGCCCGGTACCGGCCCATCGTGGACCGGCTGGGCAGCCACGACGACCTCGTTGACCTGCTGTGGGAGCTGCACGGCGAACTGGGCACCTCCCACGCCTATGTGACGCCCTCGCCCGACGTCGAGGAGGGCGCCGGTGCCCAGGGCCACCTCGGTGCCGTGTTTGCGGCCACGGCCGACGGCTGTGCCATCGTCTCGATCATCGCCGGCGAGTCCTCGGACCCCGGCGCGTTTTCGCCCCTGGAGGCGCCGGGCGTCGCTGCCCGCCCCGGGGACATCCTGGAGGCAGTCAACGGCACCCCCGTGCCCGCCGGCGGGCCGGGTGCACTGCTGGCCGGGACCGCAGGGAAGATTGTCGAGCTCACCCTGCGCAGCGCCCGTGCGGGCGACGGGGAAGGCGGGGGGCCCGCACGCCGCAGGGTCGCCGTCGTGCCCCTGAAGAGCGAGGAACGCCTGCGCTACCAGCAGTGGGTGGCGGATAACCGGGCCATGGTCCGCAAGGCGTCCAACGGCAAGTTCGGCTACCTGCACGTGCCGGACATGATGCCGCGCGGATGGGCCCAGCTGCACCGCGACCTTGACACCGAGACGGCCGCCGATGCCCTGGTGGTGGACGTGCGGCGCAACCGCGGCGGGCACACCTCACCGCTCGTGGCCGAGGCGATCAGCAAGCGCATGGACGCCTGGGCAGTGGCGCGCGGGCACGGGCCGGAAATCTACCCTCCGCAGTCGCCCCGCGGGCCCGTGGTGCTGCTGACGGACGAATTTGCCGGTTCCGACGGCGACATCATCACCGCCGTGGCCAAGCTGCGCGGGATCGGCCCCGTGGTGGGCATGCGCACCTGGGGCGGCGTGGTGGGGATTGACGGGAAGTTCGCCCTGGCCGACGGCACGGGCGTCACCCAGCCCCGTTACGCCTTCTGGTTCCGGGACGGGCAGGGCTTCAACGTGGAAAACCACGGCGTTGAACCGGACATTGAGGTGCCGTTCCCGCCCCACGACCACCTGGCCGGCAACGACCCCCAGCTCGAGGCTGCGATCGGCGTGTTGCTGGAGATGCAGCGGGAGATCCCCACGGTCCGCCCGCCCGCGCTGGCCGGCTACCGCAAGCTGACCGTGGCGCCCCTGCCGCCGCGTCCATAACCGGCTGAGAGCGCAGACAAGGCGGCCCCCGCTCCGGGGAGCCGCCTTGTCTGTGCGCTTGGCGCGCGGGCGCTTAGGCGTCCAGCGTTGCGTCGAGCGTGATGGTGATGCCGGAGAGCGCGGCCGAGACGGGGCAGCCGGCCTTGGCTGCGTTCGCAATGCGGTCAAAGTCCTCCTGGCTGATGCCGGGGATCTTTGCTGCCAGGGTCAGGTGGCTGCCGGTGATGCCGGTGCCGGGCTCAAAGGTGACGGCGGCCGAGGTGTTGACGTAGTCGGCAGCGTGCCCGGCGCCGCTGAGCTCGTGGGAGAAGGCCATGGCGAAGCAGGCCGAGTGGGCGGCGGCAATCAGTTCTTCGGGGCTGGTCTTGCCCTCGGCGGCTTCGGCGCGGGCCTTCCAGGTGATGTCGAAGTTGCCGAGCCTGGAACTGTCGAGGGAGACCTTGCCGGCCCCGGTGGGGAGGTCGCCGACCCAGCCGGCATGTGCGTTGCGAATCGTAGCCATGTTCACTCCTTGTGTAGTGGGTGGTGCACGCAGCCCTGTGAAACAGCTGGACGTACACGGTGAAGCGCCGCCGAGGCAGCGCCTGCTTCCAGCCTATGCCCAAAACGTGAAACGGCGCCTTCGGCCGGCCTGCCGTCGGTCATAAACCGGCAGGTGGGGCGAAGGCGCCGTTGGGGGCGTGCTGCTAGACGGACCAGAGCGTGGCGACGGCAATGTTGATCAGGGCCATGCCGCCGACGGCGTGCGCCAGGCCGGTGGGCACTTCCTGCTTGGCGGCGGCCTTGCGGTAGCCGATGATGGCCGGCACCAGCACCGCGATCGCGATGATGATCTTGACGCCGATCTTGATGTGGAACGCGGCGGACGGGCTGCCGGTGGCTTCCAGGATGCCGACAAGGGCCAGTCCCGTCACCAGCTGGGCAATGGCGCCCCAGAGCTGGATCGGCAGGACGGTGGGCGTCTTGAAACGGGCAAACCAGCCGCCCACGATCGCCGCGGCGCCGAGGACGTGCAGGAAAACCAAAATGCTCGTTAGTACAGTCATGCCCCCAGTTTACCGACAAAGTGTCCGTAAAACGGCACCGGGGTTGCCTTCCTGTGAGGAAGGCAACCCCGGCGGCTGCTCGTGCTGCTGGTTACAGGCCCAGGTCGGCCTCAAACGCGCCGTCTTCCAGGCGGGCCTTGAGGGTCTGCAGGAAACGGCCGGCGTCCGCGCCGTCCACCAGGCGGTGGTCGTACGTCAGGCACAGGTACATCATGTGGCGGATCGCAATGGTGTCGTCGCCCTCGGCGTCGGTCACCACCACTGCGCGCTTGACGATGGCACCCGTGCCCAGGATGGCGACGTTGGGCTGGTTGATGATCGGGGTGTCGAACAGGGCGCCGACGCTGCCGATGTTGGTGATGGAGAACGTGCCGCCGGAGAGCTCGTCCGGACCGATCTTGCCGCTGCGGGTGCGGGCGGCGACATCGGCGATCTTACCGGCCAGGCCTGCGAGGTTGAGGTCGCCGGCGTTGGAGATGACGGGAACCAGCAGGCCCTTGTCCGTGTCGACCGCAATCGCCAGGTGCTCGGCGTTGTGGTAGGTGATCTCCTGGGTTTCCTCGTTGTACTCGCCGTTGACCTTGGGGTGCTGCTTGAGCGCCTCGGTCACCGCCTTGGCAATGAAGGGCAGGAAGGTCAGCTTGGTGCCGTTCACTGCCTGGAACTGGCCCTTGGCCTGGTTGCGCAGCTTCACGATGCGCGTCATGTCCACCTCGTGCACCTGCGTGAGCTGCGTGGAAATGTCCAGCGATTCGCGCATGCGGCGGGCAATGACCTGGCGGATGCGGGGCGCCTTGACCGTGGTGCCGCGCAGTGAGGACGGCACCACGGCGGGGGCGGCCTTGGGCGCGGATGCTGCGGGAGCGCCGGATGCCGGGGCGGCTGCGGCCTGTGCGGCTTCCGCCGCGGCCAGGACGTCCTGCTTGCGGATGCGTCCGCCGACGCCGGAGCCGGTCACCGTGGCGATGTCCACGCCCTGCTGGTTGGCCAGCTTGCGCACCAGCGGGGTCACGTAGCTGGAGTCGGTTGCGGACGCTGCGGGTGCAGTTGCGGGTGCGGGTGCAGCGGGGGCTGCAGGAGCAGCAGGCGCGGCGGCAGGGGCAGGTGCCGCGGGTGCCGGAGCGGCGGCGGCTGGAGCGGCGGCGGCTGGAGCGGCGGGTGCCGGAGCGGCGGCGGCTGGAGCGGCGGGTGCCGGAGCGGCGGCGGCTGGAGCGGCGGGTGCCGGAGCTGCGGCAGCGGGAGTTGCGGCTGCGCCGGAGCCGATCACGGCCAGGACGCCGCCAACTTCAGCGGTCTCGTCTTCGGGAACCCGGATTTCCAGGAGCTTGCCGGCAACAGGGGAGGGGATCTCGGTGTCGACCTTGTCGGTGGAGACTTCCAGCAGCGGCTCGTCAACGTCGACGGAATCGCCAACAGCCTTCAGCCACCGGGTGACGGTGCCTTCGGTGACGGACTCGCCGAGGGCCGGGAGCTTGACCTCGAAGGAGTCGCCGGACGGCGCAGCGGCGGGTGCTTCTGCAGCTTCAGCGGAAGCTTCTGCGGCGGCGGGAGCGGCGGGCTCTTCGGAGGGGGCGGCTTCTTCGGCGGGGGCAGCTTCTTCGGAGGGGGCAGCTTCCGTGGCGGGGGCCTCGGCAGCGGCGCCGTCGCCGGAACCGATCAGGGCCAGCGGTGCGCCCACTTCGGCGGTCTCGTCCTCGGGGACCAGGATCTGCTCCAGGATGCCGGCAAAGGGCGAGGGGATTTCGGTGTCGACCTTGTCGGTGGAGACCTCCAGCAGGGGCTCGTCCACTTCAACTCGTTCGCCGACCTGCTTGAGCCAGCGCGTGACGGTTCCTTCGGTGACGCTTTCGCCCAAGGCGGGCAAGTTCACGGATTCAGACATTTCGTCCCCGTTCTCCTTTTTGTGCGGCGCCCTCAAAGGCACCAAACATAAAATTCTTGAGTAATGATCGTTTGTATTTGAGCTTAGTGCACCCGGCGCGGGCGCCGGGTGCACTAAATAAAGGTCCTGCTAGCCGTGGAGCGGGCGGCCGGCCAAAGCCATGGCTGCCTCGCCGAGCGCCTCGTTTTGGGTGGGGTGGGCGTGGATCAGGCCCGCCACATCCTCGGGGTAGGCCTCCCAGTTCACGATGAGCTGTGCCTCGCCGATCTGCTCGCCGATGCGGGTGCCGATCATGTGCACGCCAACGACGGGGCCGTCCTTTTCACGGACGAACTTGATGATGCCGCCGGTGCCCAGGATGGCGCTCTTGCCGTTGCCGGCCAGGTTGTACTCGGTGGTCTCAACGTTGCCGTCGCCAAACTTGGCCTTGGCCTGCGGTTCGTTCAGGCCCACGGAGGCGATCTCGGGGTCGCAGAAGGTGACCTTGGGGACGTTGATGTCCTCGACCACCACGGGGTTCAGGCCGGCGATTTCCTCGGCCACGAAAATGCCCTGCTGGAAGCCGCGGTGGGCCAGCTGGACGCCCGGGACGATGTCGCCCACGGCGTAGATGTTGCCGACGCCGGTGTGCAGGCGCTCGTTGGTGATGACGAAGCCGCGGTCGATCGTGACGCCGGCCTCCTCATAGCCCAGGCCAGCCGTGGAGGGGCCACGGCCCACTGCGACCAGCATGAGGTCGGCCTCGAACGTCTTGCCGTCCACAAGGGTGGCCTTGACGCCGTCGGCCGTCTGCTCGACGCCCTGGAAGAAGGTGCCGGTGTTGAACTTGATGCCGCGCTTGCGGAAGGTGCGCTCGAGGACCTTGATGATGGCCGGGTCTTCGTTGGGGACCAGCGACGGCAGGCCCTCGATGATGGTGACGTCGACGCCGAAGGACTTCCAGACGGACGCGAATTCGACGCCGATGACGCCGCCGCCGAGGACGATGACACTCTTGGGCACGTAGTCCATGGTGAGTGCCTGGTCGGAGGTGATGACCTTGCCGCCAATTTCCAGGCCGGGGAGACTGCGCGAGTAGGAGCCGGTGGCCAGGACAATGTTCTTGCCCGTGTAGTTGACGCCGTCCACCGTGACGGTGTTGGGGGCGGTCAGCTTGCCTTCGCCGTCGATGACGGTGATGCCCTTGCCCTTGATGAGTCCCTGCAGGCCCTTGTACTTGCCGGCAATGATGCCGTCCTTGTACGCGTTGACGGCGTTCATGTCGATGCTGGTCAGCTCAACGTTCACACCGACCTTGGCGCCGTCGCGGGCGTGGTCGGCAACCTCTGCTGCGTGCAGCAGGGCCTTGGTGGGGATGCAGCCGTTGTGCAGGCAGGTGCCGCCCAGCTTGTTCTTTTCCACCAGTCCAACGGTCAGCCCCAATTGGACGGCGCGCAGGGCCGCGGCATATCCGCCGCTGCCGCCACCGAGAATCAGGATGTCGAATTCTTGCCCAGCTGCCTGTTCGGCCACTTAGACGCTCCCTCGCGTTCGGATGGCGCACGTGTACGCGCCATCTCACTTTTTGTTGGTGCAGGGCTGCGGCCGTGAGTCGGCCGCAGCCCTGCCATGTCCTGGAACTTATCTGGCCAAGGACAAATACATTCAGCAATCACCTTAGCTGCCCAATGTTCCATGCTCCACCTCGGCGGTGTCACAGTAAAGCCGTTTGTGGTCATACTCACTGTGTGGTTTGACACCGCCGGGGCACGGCTGCCGGGCGGCAGCGCCGCAGGCGGCGCTAAACGCTGCGGGCCACCACGTCTTCGACGTATGCCACGAGCGTGCGCACCGCCATGCCGGTGCCCTGCTTGGGGGTGTAGCCGTACGGGGCGCCTTCGTTGAAGGCCGGTCCGGCAATGTCCAGGTGGGCCCACGGGATGGTCTCCCCGGACTTGTCCTTGCCGATGAATTCCTGCAGGAACACAGCAGCCGTCATCATGCCGCCCATCCGTTCGCCAATGTTGGCCAGGTCCGCCACCGGGGAGTCGAGCGTGGGTCGCAGTTCCTCCGGCAGCGGCATCGGCCACACGAGCTCGCCCGCGCGGTCCGCCGCGGCCTTCAAGGCGGCGCTGACGCCGTCGTCGCCCATGACACCGGCCGTGCGGTGGCCCAGGGCCACCACCTGGGCGCCGGTCAGGGTGGCGACGTCGATGATGACGTCGGGGAACTCCTGCGAGGCGGCAACCAGGCCGTCGGCCATGACCAGGCGGCCCTCGGCGTCGGTGTTGAGCACCTCCACGGTCTTGCCGCCAAAGATGGTCAGCACGTCCGAGGGGCGGATCGCGGTGCCTGAGGGCATGTTTTCGGCGATGCACAGCCAGCCGGTGACGTTGACGGGCAGGCCCAGGCCGGCCACGGCCAGCACCGTGTTGAGGACGGCTGCCGCGCCGGCCATGTCGCACTTCATCGTGATCATGCCGGCGCCGGGCTTGATGGAGATGCCGCCGGAATCAAAGGTGATGCCCTTGCCCACCAGGGCGAGGTCGGCCACGGCCTTGTCCGACTTGTATTCCAGCTTGACCATGCGCGGCGGGCGGGAGGAGCCCTGGCCCACGCCCATGATGCCGCCGTAGCCGTCCTTGAGCAGGCGCTTTTCGTCCATGACGGTCACCTTGACCGGCAGGCCCTTGGCGAGGTCCCTGGCGGCCTCTGCGAACGTGGCCGGGAACAGGCGGCTCGGCGGCTCGTTGACCAGCGTGCGGGTCGCGTTGACGGCCTTGGCGACAACGGCGGCCCGGTCCAGTGCGGCCGCGAGGGCCGGGTCCTTCGCCAGGGAGGAGTAGATGGTCACCTTGGCCACCGGCTCCTTCGCGGCGTCCTTGCCCGAATGCAGGCTGGCGTACCGGTAGGCGCCCAGCGCGGCACCCTCGGCGAGGGCCGAAACCTGGGCCACCGCGGTCGTCGGCAGGGCCAGCACCACGTGCTTGAGGCCGGCCAGCTGGCGGACGGCCGAGCCGCCGGCCCGGCGCAGTGATTCCTCGGTGATCTCGGTGCCGGAGAGCTTGCCGACGCCGGCGAGCACCAGCACCTTGGCCCCGGAGTCCGGCAGGCCGGGCAGGCGGACCAGCTGGTCGGCTGCGCCGCTGACGCCCAGGGCGTCCAGGGACGCCTTCAGCGAAGCCACTGCGGAAGCGGAAAGGGGGGAATCCAGGATGACGGGTCCGTCGGCACCCTTGCCGACGCCAATGACAAGGGCATCCGCCGAGACCTTTTTGAGGTCCGAGTTGATGACGTTGAAGCTGATGGTGTGGCTCGCACTCACGTTGTATGTGTCCTCACGGTAGTGGTTGAAGTTTGTGCAGTGTGATACCCAACCGATCGTAGTCTCTTTACACGGGGGGATGGCGGCACCGGTTGCGGGGGTCCGGGATGATTCCGGGCGCCTGCGGCGTTGTGCCATTGATGGAGCTAAGCTGGTGAGGAAGACCATGAACAACATTGCATATACCCCCTTTCAAGATCCCGAGTCCCTGTTTGCCCTCAATGAGGCGCTGCTGGAGGCCGAGGACCTGCGCGGGCTTAACCTGCTGATGTCCTTTACCGGATTTTCCGACGCCGGCCACGTCATCCACCAGATCGCCGGCGAACTGATCGACCACCTGGCCGCGGAGCCGGTGGCGGTCTTCGACGTGGACCAGCTGATTGACTACCGCTCCCGCCGGCCCCGCATGACGTTCACCGAGGACCACATCAGCGACTACCGGGCACCGTCACTGGTGCTGTACCGGATGGTGGACGCGCTGGGCAAGCCGTTCCTGTACCTCAACGGCAGCGAACCGGACCTGCAGTGGGAGCGCTTCACGCTGGCCGTGCTGGGCCTGGTCCGCCGGCTGGACGTGAACCTGGTCGCGTGGGTGCACTCGGTGCCCATGCCGGTGCCGCACACGCGGCCCATCGGCGCCACCGTCCATGGCAACCGCCCCGAGCTCATCGAGGGCATCTCGGCCTGGAAGACCACCTTGGACATTCCCTCCGCCATCGGCCACCTGCTCGAATACCGGCTGGCCGCCGAAGGGCGCAACGTGGTGGGCTACGCCATCCACGTCCCGCACTACCTGGCCGAGGCGGAGTACCCGCCGGCCGCCGTCGCCGGGCTGGAATACCTGGGCGCGGCGGCGTCCCTGATGCTGCCCAGCGAACGGCTGCGCGAGGCGGGCCGCGCCGTGGAACGCCAGATCACCGAACAGGTTGAAGGCTCCGCCGAGGTGCAGGCCGTGGTGCGCAACCTGGAAAAGCAGTACGACGAGCACAGCGACGGCACGGAACGCCGGTCGCTGCTGGCCGGTGACAATGACGAACTGCCCGACGCCGACGAGCTTGGCGCCGCCGTTGAGGCGTACCTGGCCAGCCGGGACGCCGGCCCGTCGTCCGGCGCCGGTGATTCCGGCAACATCTAGGACATTCCGGAAGTCGCTGCCCCGGTCCGGCCCCGTGGCGGGCATAGTCTGTCCCTGTGGACAGTAAACGGGCATGGGCCATCTGGGGGATCGGCGTCTTGGCCTACCTCATCGCAGTGACGCAACGCACCTCCTTTGGCGTGGCGGGGCTCGAAGCGACGGCACGCTTCCACGCCACCGCCTCCGCCCTCTCCGCGTTCACCGTCATCCAGCTGCTGGTTTATGCAGTCCTGCAGGTGCCCGTCGGGGTCCTGGTTGACCGGTTCGGCCCCCGCGTGATGATTGCCGCCGGCGCAGCCCTGATGACCATCGGCCAGCTGCAGCTCGCCGCGGCCGGCTCCGTGCCCGCCGGGGTGGTGGGCCGCGTCTTCGTTGGCGCCGGCGATGCCATGACCTTCATTTCCGTGATCCGGTTGATCCCGGTGTGGTTCCCCTCGCGCCGGGTGCCCTTGCTGACCCAGCTCACCGGGCAGCTGGGCCAGTTCGGCCAGCTGATCTCCATTGCCCCGTTTGCCATTGTGCTCCATGGCTGGGGCTGGAGCCCGGCCTTCCTGGGCCTGGCCGCGCTCGGGCTGCTGGCCTGCGTGCTTTCCGCGGCCATTCTGCGCAACACCCCCGAAACCCCCTCCGGTCCCGTGGTCCAGCCGGGCATCAGGGAGAGCGCTGCGGACCTGGCGAAGGCCTGGAAACAGCCGGGCACGCAGCTGGGCATGTGGAGCCACTTTGCCACGCAGTTTGCCGGCAATGTCTTCGTCATGACCTGGGGCTATCCGTTCCTGGTCTCGGGACAAGGCCTCGACCCGGCCGAGGCCAGTGTCCTGCTGAGCCTGTTTGTGGTGGTCGGGATCATCTGCGGGCCGTTGCTCGGCGGTTGGGTGGGCCGCCACCCGATGCGCCGCTCCACCATGGTCCTGGCCGTGACGTTCACCATCACGGCGGCATGGCTGGCCGTGATCCTGTATCCGGGCGCGGCGCCGCTGTGGCTGCTGGTCCTGCTGGTGCTTGCCCTGGCACTGGGTGGCCCGGCGTCGATGATCGGCTTTGACTTTGCCCGCACCTTCAATCCATCCCACCGCATCGGCACGGCCTCCGGCATCGTGAACGTGGGCGGTTTCTGCGCCGCACTGGTCACCATGTACGTGGTCGGGCTGGTCCTGGACCTGCTGAACACCAACGGCTTTTCCGGCGGGCACCTGTATTCCCTGGACTCCTTCCGGATCGCACTGTCCTTCCAGTTCATCGTGCTGGCCATGGGCGCCCTCGCCGTCATGAGGGTGCGGGCCAAGGTGCGCCGCCGCATGGCCTTGTCCGGGGAACTGGTGCCGCCACTGCGGGAGGCGTTGGCTGACAACCGGCGCCGCCGGGCACAGTACCGGGCCGAGCTGCGGGCCGGGCGGATTTCCGCGGGCACCGGCGAGGGCGAGGGCGAGGGCGAGGGCGCGGATGCGGGCACGGGCACGGGCAAGGGCGGCAGTTCAAGGGAATAAACGGCCACGGGCCGCCTGTTATCCACAGATTCGCGCATTTCCCTGCCCGCCCCTTTTGCCGGGCCCGTTCCTTCGCCAGCCTTGAAGGCATGAGCAAACAAGAGAAAATCAAAGTCAGCGCCGGCGAGGACCTGCTCGCATTCATCCCGCACATTGTCGGGTACTGGCCGGAAAACAGCGTGGTGTGCATCGGCATGGCAGGAAAGGCGCTGCGCGCCACCATGCGCCTGGACCTGCCCAGGGCCGGGACCGTGAACCTGGACGGCTTTGCGGCCATTGCCGCCGGCCAGCTGGCCGGCGACGCACAGGCGGACGGTTCCCTGGTGGCCATCTTTGGCGGGGCCGACTGGACGGACCCCGAGGACCTTGCCGAGCGGGAGGTCTTCGACGCACTGCGCGGGGCCCTGGCCGCGGCAGGCCTGCCGGTGCGTGATGCCTGGTATGTGGGCCCGGACCACTGGCGGAGCATTGAGTGCCTCAATCCAGCCTGTTGTCCCTGGCCGGGACACAGCAACCGCAAGATCACCGGCAGCCTTGTCAGCGCCGAATTGGTGTACCGCGGCAGCAGCGTGGAGCAAAGCCCGCGGGAGCGGGTGCCCGCCCTGGCTGCCGTGCAGGATCCGGGGCACGCCGCCAAGGTGGCGGCCGCAGCGGAACCATTGCGGGACGCCCTCGGCAGGGATGGCGCGGCCGAAAACCAGCTGGTCGTCACACTGGGGGCCTGGGAAACGGCGTTGGCCCGCTGGCCTGAACGTCCGGACACCGGCATGTGCGGCTACCTCACGGCCAGCCTGTCCAACACTGCCGTGCGCGACGCCGTCATGGTTTCCCTGGCCACCACGCCCGAAGCCTCGCTGGCCGGCGTCCTTGGTGTTGGGTACCTCGAGGCGGATGTGCCCGGGCCGGCGGTGCCGCGCAACTGGTACGGCGGCAGCCAGGCGGCCGGCCGTGACGTTTCGATCCTGGACGAGTCCGACGGCGGGATCGTCGCAGCCGGGGAACTGTTTGCCGACATCCTGCTCGGCGGCAGCGCGGGCGGCGGCCGCCCCGTGCGGGGGCCTGACTGGGCCCGGATGGACCAGGCGGAGGAACTTTTGCTGTTCCTGGCCTCGAACGTTGACGGGGAGGGCAAGGCCCCGCTGCTGTGCGTCCTGGGATGGATCCAGTGGTGCCGTGGGAAGGGCACCTGGGCCGGGGCATATTTTGAGGAGTCCCTGAAGTACGTCCCCGGCTACAAGCTTGCCCACCTGCTTGACCGGCTCCTCCAGATGGGCTTTGTTGCGGCCTGGGCCAAGGACCGGCAGACAGCGTGGCCGGGCTACCGGAAGGGTGTGCCTGAGGCGGCCTGAGGCGTGCCTGCCGGTGGGGAAAACATGAGACAATGGATGCCTAGACCCGGCTGGGTCCGTGTTTGCGTTGAACTTTGTGTTGGCGGCTCTTTTCAAATAAACCTTGTGTGTGGCGGCGGGAACAATGCTGCGGCGCCGGGAGTTGTATGTAATGACCCTCCAAGTGCTTCGGTGATGCGTAAAGGCAACACGGACTTGACAGGGTCATAGTGGTGTTGCCCTAAGGTGACTCCACAGACCGCCGCAAGAAAGGTTTTCTGTGTCTGCTACTTCCAAGAGCAAAGACTCCACAACATTTGAGGTGACCGACCCTGCCGGGGCGTCGCTGACCCCGGCACAGAAGCGTGCTGCCACCCTGGCCGCGAAGAAGGCCTCCTCGGGTGCCGGCGGAGCCCCCGCCAAGGCTGCCTCGAAGGGCGCCCACCGCTCCAAGGCTGCCAAGGAGGACGAGGATGTCGCTGACGGCGCCGTTGAAGAGGATGAGGCCGAGGCAGGTGCCGAGAAGCGGGCACTTCCGGCCGCGACCGGCTCCGGCTTTGTCTACTCCGATTCCGATGACGACGACGCCCCTGTCCAGCAGGTCATGTCCGCCGGGGCCACGGCGGACCCGGTCAAGGATTACCTCAAGCAGATCGGCAAGGTTGCACTGCTCAATGCCGAGCAGGAAGTCGACCTGGCCCTGCGCATTGAAGCTGGCCTTTATGCCACCGAAAAGCTGAAGTCGCCCGAGGCTGACAAGATGGACGTCCAGCTCAAGCGCGACTTGCAGCGCATTGTGCACGACGGCAAGCGCGCCAAAAACCACCTGCTGGAAGCCAACCTGCGCCTGGTCGTATCCCTGGCCAAGCGCTACACCGGCCGCGGCATGCTTTTCCTGGACCTTATCCAGGAAGGCAACCTGGGCCTGATCCGCGCAGTCGAAAAGTTCGACTACACCAAGGGCTTCAAGTTCTCCACCTATGCCACCTGGTGGATCCGCCAGGCCATCACCCGCGCCATGGCCGACCAGGCCCGGACCATCCGCATCCCCGTGCACATGGTGGAGGTCATCAACAAGCTGGCCCGTGTCCAGCGCCAGATGCTCCAGGACCTGGGCCGCGAACCCACACCGGAGGAATTGGCCAAGGAACTGGACATGACGCCCGAGAAGGTCGTTGAGGTCCAGAAGTACGGCCGCGAGCCCATCTCGCTGCACACCCCGCTGGGTGAAGACGGCGACTCCGAATTCGGCGACCTCATTGAGGACTCCGAAGCAGTGGTCCCCGCCGACGCGGTGTCCTTCACGCTGCTCCAGGAGCAGTTGCACTCCGTGCTGGACACCCTGTCCGAACGTGAGGCCGGGGTCGTCGCCATGCGCTTTGGGCTCACCGACGGCCAGCCGAAGACTTTAGACGAAATCGGCAAGGTCTACGGCGTCACGCGCGAGCGCATCCGCCAGATAGAGTCCAAGACGATGTCCAAGCTGCGCCACCCCTCGCGTTCACAGGTGCTGCGAGACTACCTGGACTGACGACTCTTCGAAACAGGCCCACCTCGGGTGCCGGAAACCACAGGTTTCCGGCACCCGAGGTGGGTTATTTTTTGCCCGGACCCGGGGCCATGACGCGGGAGGCTGCCTCGGTGCGGCTGGAGGCGCCCAGCTTGCGCATGATCGCCGAGACGTGGACGCTGGCTGTCTTAGTGCTGATGAACAACTGCTCGCCAATTTGGCGGTTCGAAAGTCCATCAGCCACCAGGGCCAGGACCTGGCGTTCACGCCCGGTCAGTTCCCCGCTGTTGGGCCGCCGGCGCGGGCCGTCAAGCGGCAGTCCTGCCTGTGCGGCCAGCTTACGGCCCATGTCGGCGACCAGGCGGGCACCGAGGGCCTGGGCGCCGTCGATGGCGGCGCGGATCGAGGAGGCAGCTGCCGTCCGGCGGCCGGCGGCAAGTTCGGCCTGGCCGGTGCGCAGCGCAATGTAGTGGCGCAGGTGGGCCGGCAGTGCCGCCGCGGCCAAGCCGGCCGCGTGCCAGGCAGCGGGGTCGTCGCCGCTTCCCTGCCGCCCGCCCACTTCAGCGTCAAAGAGTGCCAGCCAGCCCGGGTGGGTCGGCCAGAAGGCGTCGCCGGCGAGCACGGCACGCAGGCGGGCCTCGTCGTCGGACAGCCGCCCGCCGTCCAGGCCAGCACCGGACGCGCCCGCGCCGGCCCGGCGCCTCGCCGCGAGCACCCTGGCTGCCAGCGCCAGCAACGGCAGGTCATAGCCGGGCAGCGGCCGGAACGCGGGGCCGAGGACGAAGGCAACTTCCTGCCAGGCACCGTCCAGGTCGCCGCAGGCCCATGCCAGTTCGGCGCTGAGCGTCGTCAGCTGGAGCCGGGACTGCATTTCCACGGCGGCGAGCCCCCGCAGCTGCGGCTCCCAACGGCGGAACAGCTTCCCGGCCCCCGCCACGTCGCCGCCCCACAGTGTGGACCAGATCTTCGAACGGATGAGGTACGCGTGGAACGAACCGGGCGGGGAAAGTTGCAGGTTGCGCTCAAGCAGCGTTGCCGCAGGAACCCAGTCGCCGCGGGCAAAGAGCGGGTCCACGGCATTGGAGGAGAGGATGGCGCCGGTGGTGCGTTCCACGCCAAGCTGCCGGGCACGCTCGATCCCGGCCTCGGCGACACGGATCGACTCGTCGTACAGGCCCAGCAGGTTCAGCGCGTCCGAATAGTTGACACGGAAGCGCAGCAGCGCCTGCACGTGTCCTTCGGCGAGCCCCTCGGCCGCCTCCAGGTCTGTGCGCCCGCCGGCGATGTCCCCGGCATTGATGCGGGAAACGCCGCGGAGGTTGGCGGCCACGGAGCGTTCCTCGGCATTGCCGGCTGCCGTGGCCAGTTCCAGCGCCTCCGTTGCCATCTCGATGGCATCCCCCTGCTTCCCGGCCAGCATGAGCCGGGCCGCCAGCCAGTTCAGCAGCCGCGCGCGCAGCCTTTCGTCCGAGCCCGCCGGCACCAGCTCCAGGGCTTCGCGGAGCAGGCCCTCGGAGCCCGGCCTGGCATTGAAGCCCAGGTACCGGGCCTGGCTGGCGAGCAGCCGGGCCCGGTCTTGGCCGGTTGCTGCAGGGTCGTCGACCGCCAGCGCGATCACGGCCAGTGACCGTTCGCCGTCGCCGGCGAGGTTGTGGGCCGCCGCGGTGCGCGCCAGGAGCCGGTAGCGCGGCATTCCCGCCACCTTTTCCGGTTCGCCGACGCCGTCCCAGAGCTCCAGGGCACGTTCGCCCATGCGGGCCGAGGTGGTGTAGGCAAAGCGCCGCCAGGCCTCGTCCATGGCGGCAACGGAGGCCTCGAACGTCTTGTCCGCTGCGTTGGCCGTGTCCCAGTGGTAGGCGATGGCGGCGGTGTCGCGGCGGGCCGGCTCTGCCGCTTCCAGGGCCTGCGCGTAGCGGGTGTGGAAGCGGGTGCGTTCCCCGGGCAGCAGGTCCGAATGCACGGCCTCCCGCAGCAGGGCATGCCGGAACGTGTAGCTGTCGCCGTCCACGTCGATCAGCCTTGCCTGCTGCGCCAGCCGGGCCGCGGGTTCGAAGGTGTCCCGGGGCCGGTCATAGGCGTTTTCCGCCAACGGGTGCGGCACGCAAGTCCCACCGGCGGCAATGACGCGCAGGAAATACTGCACAGGCTCAGCCATCCGCTCGTACCGTGCCAGCAGCAGTTGGCGCAGCGACGCCGGGAGCTCCGTGCCGGACGCGCAGCCGTCCAGCCCCACCAGTTCCTCCACAAAGAACGGGATGCCGTCGCTGCGGGAGAGGATGTTTTCGACGAGTTCGTAGTCGGCGGCGGTCCCTGTGATGGACTCCAGCTGCTGGCGGACCTGGTCCCGGTTGAGCCGGGCGAGCTGGATGGTCGTGGCAAAGCGGCCGCGCTCCGCCTCGGCCAGAAACGCCTGCAGCGGGTGGCCGCTGTGCACGTCGTCACTGCGGTACGTCATGACCAGCAGGAACTGACCGCCGTTGAAGGCGCGCAGGATGAACCCCAGGACGGCCAGCGTGGATTTGTCAGCCCAGTGCAGGTCTTCAACCACGACGACGGTCGGGCGTCCCTCCGCAGCCCGCTCGAGTACCGTGCTGACCGCCTCCAGGACCAGGTTGGCCGTGGGAAACCCCGGCCCTGCCGTGCCGGCCTCGGGCAGCAGGAGCGCCAGCGCGTCCCGGCCCGGACCGGCCAGCTCCATGAGTTGCGCCAGCCCGGTTTCACCGGCGAGGCCGCGCAGTATGGAGGTGATCGGGGCGTACGGTGCCGCCAGCGGGCCGAGGTCCACGCATTGGCCGGAGAGGATCCGGGTGGGTTCCGGCAGGCCGTGGAGGAATTCGCGCAGCAGCCGTGTTTTGCCCAGTCCCGCTTCGCCGGCGACGACCACGGCCTGGGGCTTGCTTTGCACGGCGAGCCCGTACGATTCCGCCAGGGAACGCAGTTCCTCCCCGCGCCCGATCAAGTGGCTGCTGGCCTGCGACGACTGCATGTATTCATCCTGCCACGCGCCGCCGCCGGGCAGCAGGGCGCTCACGCGTTGGAGCGGACTGCCCCGCCGCGGGCGGGGGTGTGGGAAACGCGGTGGCTCCCTGCCCGCCGTTGCAGCAGCCGCTGCCACAGGCGCTGCGTGGGGCTGGGATTGTGGTGGAACCGCGGATCCGCGCCGTCCGCGCCGCGCAGCAGCCGGCGTTGTTCCAGTGCGATTGCCAGTTCCCGTTCATTCTGCTGCCGGATCATCAAAGCCATGAAGTCGTTCATTGCCGTCCCCTTGTGTGAAAGATGTTGTGCCGATGGCTCCATCCTTCGCCGATGGAGGTGACGCAACATCGGGCAAATGCCTTATTTGGGGCTGCACCGGGGGACCTTAGGCAGCCTAAGGCGCCTTGGCGGGGCTGCGTCCGGGGGCACAAAAATGGGGCCCCGACAGAGTCGGGACCCCACGCAGCGGGTCGGTCAGTCGACGGACACTGGCGCCTTTTCGTGCAGGCGGGCGGTCTCGTCATGCCACTCTGACGAGAGCGGCTTGAGCGTCTCCTCGACGCCGCGGGCGTGGTGGCCGCAGAAGAGCAGCTCGCCCCCTGAAGATTGCAGGACAACCCGAACGTAGGCCTGTGCGCCACAACGGTCGCATCGGTCCATCGTGTTCAGCTCCCGGCTGGCAATGGCGGTGGTCGTCATCATGGCCTCCTTCTCTAGTTCCTGTACTTCATACAACCATCAAAAGTGCCCCGCCCATGCCAGCCACGGCCCACTTTCGCTTACCGCGTAGCGCGCAGCCGTGCGGCATGCCTGTGCACGACGGCGTCCGCCACGCGTTAACCTTGAGGGGGCGCACGTTCCCTACGGGGCGGCGATGCCCGCACGCACCAACCATCGTCACAAGCCATCGTCACAAGGAGCAAGCCACCCGTGGCACGAATGAATTCCGATTACAGCGCCCGCCACCTCTCCGTGCTGGAGGGGCTGGAAGCCGTTCGGAAGCGCCCCGGCATGTACATCGGTTCCACCGACTCCCGCGGCCTGATGCACTGCCTGTGGGAGATCATTGACAACTCCGTGGACGAGGCCCTGGCCGGCTACGGGCAGGACATCAAGGTGGTCCTGCACAAGGACAACTCCGTTGAGGTGCACGACGACGGCCGCGGCATCCCCGTGGACGTGGAACCCAAGACGGGGCTCACCGGCCTGGAAGTGGTGCTCACCAAGCTGCATGCCGGCGGCAAGTTCGGAGGCACCTCCTATGCCGCCTCCGGCGGGCTGCACGGGGTGGGCGCCAGCGTGGTGAACGCCTTGTCCGCCCGCATGGACGCCCAGGTGGACCGCGGCGGCAAGACCTACCAAATGAGCTTTAGGCGCGGCGAGCCGGGGCACTTCAACGATTCCGGCAAGTCCGTGGGCCCCGACGTCGGCTTCACGCCCTTTACCGACAAGTCCAGCCTGGACGTGGTGGGCACCACCAAGCGCGGGGTCACCGGCACCCGCATCCGGTACTGGGCCGACCGACAGATCTTCACCCCCGACGCCAAGTTCTCTTATGAGGAGCTCGTCTCCCGCGCCCGCCAGACCTCCTTCCTGGTCCCCGGGCTGAAAATCACCGTCCGGGACGAACGCCGCGTCCCCGGTTCGCCCGGCGAATTTGCCACCCACGAGGAGGTATTCCACCACGACGGCGGCATCTCCGAATTTGTTGACTTCCTGTCGGTGGGCGGCTCCGTCACCGACATCTGGCGCCTGCAGGGGCACGGCACGTTCACCGAAACCGTCCCGGTCCTCAATGCCGCCGGGCACCTGGAAAGCACCGCGGTGGAGCGCGACTGCGAGGTGGACATTGCCCTGCGCTGGGGTGTCGGCTACGAAACCACGATGCGCAGCTTTGTGAACATCATTGCCACGCCCAAGGGCGGCCGCCACCAGGAAGGCTTCGAACAGGCGCTCCTGAAGACGTTCCGCAAGGTCGTGGAGGCCAACGCCCGCAAGCTCAAGGCCGGCAACGACAAAATTGAAAAGGACGACGTCATGGCCGGGCTCACCGCCGTGCTGACCGTCCGCCTGGCCGAGCCCCAATTTGAGGGCCAGACCAAGGAAATCCTGGGCACCCCCGCCGTGAAGGCCATTGTGGCCAAGGTCGTGGAAAGGGAGCTGAAGGCAAAGCTGGAATCCACCGCCCGCGGCGAGAAAATCCAGGCCGCCACGCTCCTGGAAAAAGTGGTTTCCGAGATGAAGTCGCGCATCTCCGCCCGCGTGCACAAGGAGACACAGCGCCGCAAAAACGCGCTGGAAACCTCATCGCTGCCCACCAAGCTGGCGGACTGCCGCAGCAACGACGTCAAAAAGAGCGAACTGTTCATCGTGGAGGGCGACAGCGCCCTGGGCACGGCCAAGCTGGCCCGGTCCTCGGACTTCCAGGCGCTGCTGCCCATCCGCGGCAAGATCCTCAACGTCCAAAAGGCATCGGTGGGGGACATGCTGGCCAACGCCGAATGCGCCGCGCTCATCCAGGTGGTGGGGGCCGGGTCCGGGCGCAGCTTTGACCTGGAGTCGGCCCGGTACGGCAAGGTCATCCTCATGACCGATGCCGACGTCGACGGCGCCCACATCCGCACCCTGCTGCTGACCTTGTTCTTCCGCTACATGCGCCCCATGATCGACGCCGGAAACGTCTATGCGGCCGTGCCGCCCCTGCACCGGGTGGAGATCATCCACGCCGGATCCAAGGCCAACGAGATGGTCTACACCTACTCCGAAAAGGAACTGCACGCGCTGCTGGCCAAGCTGGAGAAGTCGGGCAAGGGCTACAAGAAGCCGATCCAGCGGTACAAGGGCCTGGGCGAGATGGATGCGGAGCAGCTGGCCGAGACCACCATGGACCCGCGCCACCGCATGCTGCGCCGGGTCACCAGCGCCGACGCTGACCGGGCCGAACACACCTTTGAACTGCTCATGGGCGCCGAGGTGGCGCCGCGCAAGGAATTCATCGTCGCCGGCAGCGAACACCTGGACGCAGACCGCATCGACGCCTGACACCCGTCAATCCCTCGGTTGCAACCGGGACTGTTTTCCCAGACCCTCCCGCGCAACCGGGGCTGTTTCCTTGGACGCCCGGTTGCAAACGGGCGGGTATCCGCCAACCCTCCCTCATAACAGTGCGGGAGGGTTGGGTGGAAGTGCCCCGGTTGTGCGGGAGGGTTGGGTGGAAACGCCCCGCTTGCAACCGAGGGATGGGGGGCTGTCAGGGGAGGATGCCCGGGACCAGGAGCAGTGCCGTGGGCGCCGCCAGCAGGAGGGCTGCGGCACCAACAACCAGGGCCTGCTGCGCGGCGCCCAGCGGGGGAGCCGGGGCGAGCAGCCTGCCCAGCCGGGCCGACGTCGTCGCCGGCGTGTCAATCTGCTCGGCGCCGCCGCCCACCAGGGACGTTGCGGGGAGCTGTGCCGGGCCGCTGGCCACCAGGGCGATGGCCTTGACCAGGGTGGACTTGTCCACGGCACGCAGGGCAACGTCGTCGGCCATGATTTCAATCAGGGAGGAGACGGCGCGCTGGGCCAGCCGGGATGTGGGCAGCCACGGCAGGGCCGAGCGCCAGGCCGCAAACGCCCACAGCAGCAGGTGGTGGCGCTGGGCCAGGTGCGTCTGCTCGTGCAGGAGCACCGCGTGGAGTTCATCGGGGGAGAGCAGCGTCATGAGCCCGTCGGAGAGCACGGTGACCGAGCGGGAGCCGCCGGGCAGGCAGTAGGCCACGGGCGCCTCATGATTGATGACCAGGGTGTCCGGGCGGTCGTCGGCGGGGGAGCTGAGCAGGTGGAGCAGGTCGCGGTGGCGGCGGCGCTGGCGGTTGATGCGGAAGTAGGTCAGCCACAGCGTGAAGACCAGGTGGGCGGAGAGGAGCGCGGCCGCGCTGAGCGCAAAGGCATGGACCAGGCCCAGCGTGTCCAGGGAGGCCCGGCCGGTGACAATGAGCAGGAGCCCGTGCAGGCCGGCGGCCAGGTTGCCGCCCAGCGGGACCAGGCCGTAGCACAGCATGGCGCCGATCATGGAGAGTCCGCCGGCGAGGGCGATGGACTGCCAGAGCACCATGGCCGCAAACGGCGCCCGGGCCGGCCAGTGCGCGCGCGACAAAAGGACGGGCGCCGGCCACGCGAGGGCGATGGCCAGGCCCGCCAGGAACCACGAGCTCCAGAACATGTCTTAACGCTACCGCCTGCGCGGCGGCGCAAGGTTCAGTCAGTCGCGGCCCAGGAGTTTGCGCAGGGTTTCTGCCTCGCCCTCGCTGACGGTGCCGATGAAGCGCGCCAGGACCGCCTCGCGGTCGGGGGCGGAGCCCAGCACTTCGAGCATGAGTTCGGCGGTGTGGTCCGCGCGGCTCGTCACGGCACGGTAGCGGTGCGGGCGGATGGAGCGCTCGCGCTCCACCAGGCCCTTCTTCTCCAGCCGTGACAGCACCGTCAGCACGGTGGTGACGGCCAGCGGGCGCGCGTCGGCCCCGGACGACCGCTGCGAGAGCAGGTCGCGGAGCGTGTTGGCCGTGATGGCCTCGGGATGCTCCCACAAAAGATCCATTACGGCCCGTTCCAGGTCCCCAAGAGTTGCCATGCATGATCCTTCATGTATTCGGTGTTCAAAGTAGTTCGTCAAGATCCAATGTACAGCTTTTGACAGCAATGTTCTACGCAGGGTAGAACTTGAACTTCTACAAGACGTAGAATTTATGCCGTTGGCACAGTGTGTTTCTTGGATTGAGGGAAGTTGATGGAAGCTCTGGACATTGCCAGGTGGCAGTTCGGGATCGTCACGGTGTACCACTTTTTGATGGTGCCCCTGACCATTGGCCTGGGCCTGCTCGTGGCCGTGCTGCAAACCCTGTGGCACCGGACGGGGCGTGAGGAATACCTGCGGGCCACGAAGTTCTGGGGCAAGCTGTTCCTCATCAACTTCATCATGGGCGTGGCCACCGGCCTCGTCCAGGAGTTCCAGTTCGGCATGGCCTGGAGCGAATACAGCCGCTTTGTGGGTGACGTGTTCGGCGCCCCGCTGGCCATGGAATCACTGCTGGCCTTCTTCGTCGAATCCACCTTCCTGGGGCTGTGGATTTTCGGCTGGAAAAAGCTGCCGGCCAGGATCCACCTGGCGTGCCTGTGGATTGCGGTGTGCGGGTCCATCGTTTCGGCCTATTTCATCCTGGTGGCCAACTCCTGGATGCAGCACCCCGTGGGAGTGAAGATGGTGGACGGCTACCCCCACATGGTGGACGCCTGGGCCGTCTTCACCAACAACACCGCACTCGTGGCGTTCTTCCACACCATCACCGGCGCCCTGGCCGTGGCCGGCGCCTTCCTGTTGGGCATCTCCTGGTACCATCTGTGGCGGCGGCGCCGCGACGGCATCGACACCGTGGACGCCGAGGGCCGCGTGGTGGTCGGCGAATCGGCCACCATCCCCGGCCGCGACCGGCGGGACCACTCCGTGTGGCTCAAGTCCCTGCGCATCGGCGCAGTGGTGGCCATGATCGCCTTTGCGGGTTCCGCCGTGTCCGGCGACTTGTCCGGCAAGCTCATGTTCGAGCAGCAGCCCATGAAGATGGCCGCCGCCGAGGCCGCCTGCCACGACGGCACCAGCTTCTCCATTCTGTCCGTCGGCGACCTCAGCAGCCGTGACTGCTCCAAGGTGGTGGCCGTCATGGAGGTCCCGGGCCTGCTCTCCTTCCTGGCCCACAGCGACTTCTCCACGGACATCAAGGGCGTGAACACGCTGGTGCCGGAGTACCAGGCCAAGTATGGTGCGACGCTGCCGGACAACCCCATCTACGGAAGCCGGGCCGGCCAGCCGATCAACTACGTGCCCGTCATGCCGGTCACGTACTGGGGCTTCCGCATGATGATCGGCTTTGGCGGGCTCGCCGCGCTTGCCTCCGCCGTGGCGCTCTTTGCCACCCGCAAGGGCACCGTCCCGCGGCCCAAATGGATCATGCGCCTGGCACTGCTGGGCATCCTGGCCCCGTTCGGAGCCAACGCCGCCGGCTGGATCTTCACGGAGATGGGCCGCCAGCCGTTCGTGGTGGCACCCAACCCTTCCATGTCCGGCGTCGACCAGGTGTTCATGTTCACGGCAGCCGCGGTGTCCCCGGGCGTCTCGGCGGGGGAGCTGATCTTCTCGCTCGTGGCCCTGGGCACCGTCTACGCCGTGCTGTTGGTGGTTGAGGTGGCGCTGCTGACAAAGTACATCCGCGGCGGCGTGCCCTCCGCCATGCCGGAGCTGGGGCATGCCCCAGGCGGCGGAAACAGCAAGGGGGACGACGACGGCGGCACCCGTCCGGGCGGGGAGGGCGGCGACGATGTGCTGGCCTTTGCCTACTGACCCCCGGGCCGCCACGGCCGCCCCGCCCGCCGGCGTCCGGCCGGAACCCGCCTTGCCTGGATCTAAGGACTGACTGATGGACTTCCTCCCCACCCTGTGGTTTATTCTCATTGCCGTGCTGTGGACCGGTTACCTCTTCCTGGAGGGCTTCGACCTTGGCGTGGGCATGCTCATGAAGGTCTTTGCCCGCGATGAAAAGGAACGGCGACTGCTGCTGAACACCGTGGGCCCGGTCTGGGACGGCAACGAGGTGTGGTTGATCACCGCCGGCGGAGCCACTTTTGCGGCCTTCCCGTTCTGGTACGCCTCGCTGTTTTCCAGCCTGTACATTCCGCTGGTGTTCGTGCTGCTGGCGCTGATCTTCCGGGCCGTGGCCTTTGAATACCGCGGCAAGGTCCACCACGACACGTGGCGCCGGACCTGGGACTGGGCCATCGCGATCGGCTCGTTCGTGGCCGCGTTCGGCATCGGCGCCATGCTGGCCCTGACCACCACGGGGCTGCCGCTGGACGCCAACGGCGACCGCGTGGGCGGGCCCTTTGCCTGGTTCACCGGGTACGCCGTCCTTGGCGGGGTGGCACTCGTGGCCTTCTGCCTGATCCAGGCCGCCGCGTTCCTGGCCCTGAAGACCGACGGCGCCGTCCGCCACCGTGCCCGCCGTCTGGTGGGGCGCTGGCTTCCCCTGGGCCTGGTCCCGCTCGCCGCCTGGGCCGCCGCCGTGTCCGTGATGAACGGCAAGGCGTTCAGCTGGCTGCTGCTGGCGCTGGCCGCGGTTGCCGCCGTCCTGGCCTGGGTGGCCAACCGCAGTGGCCGAGAAGGCCGCAGCTTCCTGGCCTTGGGCGTGTTCCTGCTGCTGGGCAGCGCCACGATCTTCAGCGCCGTGTTCCCCGTGGTGCTCCCGTCCACGCTCAACGCCGCCTGGAACCTGACGGTGGCCAATGCGTCCTCGTCGCCCTATACGCTGGGCCTGATGTCCGTCGTGGCGGCCGTGGGCGTGCCCCTGGTGCTGGCCTACCAGGCCTGGACCTACTGGATCTTCCGCAAGCGCATCAGCACCATCCACCTGCCCGAACCGCACGACTTCGCCCCCGCCGTCGGTGTGCAGGCTGCGGCCCCGGCCGTGTCCGGGACGAACTGACGTGGCACGCCCCTCGCTGCCCCCGGGCAGGCACACGCGCACGGCCCTGGCCGGTCTTGCCGGACTGGCCGCCCTGAAGGCCGTGGCACTGGTGCTGCTCATGTCCGCGCTGGCACACGCCCTGGCTGTCTGGGCGGGTGGCACGCAGCCGCCATTCGGGCGGCTGGCCCTGCAGGGAAGCGGGGGAGCGGTGCTGATGGCCGCAGCCGCGTGGGGCCAGCAGGTGCTTGCCCGGCGTGCCGCCCTGGGCGCCAAGGAGGAGCTGCGTGCCCGGCTGGTGGCCCACCGGCTCGGGGGCGGGCCGGCCGGCGGTGCAGCAAACAACAGTGCAGCCGGTGCCGGCACGGGGGCCGAGGGGATGCTGGCCAGCCGCGGCCTGGACGGCCTGGACGGCTACTTCACCGCCTACCTCCCGGCCCTCGTCTCCTGCGCCGTGCTGCCGGCCGCCGTGGGGCTGCAAATCCTGGTGACCGACTGGGTGAGCGCGCTGGTCGTGGTCCTGACGCTGCCGCTGGTCCCCGTGTTCATGGTCCTGATCGGCTTCCACACCCAGGACCGCGTGGAACGGGCCGCCCGCGGCCTGGACCGGCTGTCCAACCACCTGCTGGAACTGGCCCGCGGCCTGCCCGTGCTGGTGGGACTGCGCCGTGCCGGGGCGCAACGCCGGGCGCTCGCCGACGTGTCCGAGGATTACCGCAAGTCCACCATGGCCACCCTGCGCACGGCATTCCTGTCCTCCATGGCGCTGGAACTGATCAGCACCATCTCCGTGGCCATCGTGGCCGTTTTCATCGGCGTACGCCTGGTGGCCGGCGACATGGGCCTGGAAGCCGGCCTGCTGGCCCTCATGCTGGCCCCCGAATGCTTCCGCCCGCTGCGCGACGTCGGCGCCGCCCACCACGGCAGCGAGGACGGCGTGGAGGCCCTGCGCCGGGTGAACAAGATCCTCAACGCCGGCCAGGGCGCCGGCGGCGGCAGCGGTTCCGGGCTGCGTGGCGCCGCCCGCGACGACGACGGGGACTTTGTGGTGCGTGCCGATGCACTGGCCGTTGCCTACCCCGGGCGGACGGAGCCGGCGCTGTCCGGTTTCACGGCCGACCTTGCGCACGGCGGGGTGCTGGTGCTCGACGGCCCCAGCGGGACGGGCAAGACCACGGCCCTGGCCGTCCTGGCCGGGCCCCTGCCGGGCGCCGAGGTCCGCGGACGGTTGCTGCGTCCGGCTGCGGGCGCGGTGGTGTGGGTCCCGCAGCACCCCCTGTTCACGGAGGACACCGTGGCCGCGGACGTGGCCCTCTACGCCGGCGGGCCCCACGGCGTCCCGGTTCCCGCCGCAGCCGTGGCCGCGGCGCTGGCCCGGGCCAATGCCGGGCACCTGGCCGGGCGGTCACCGCTGGAATGCAGCCCCGGCGAGCTGCGCCGCGTGGCCGTGGCCCGTGCCCTGGCCCGCATCGCAGGCGACCCGGCCGTGGAGCTGGCACTTTTTGACGAGCCGACCGCCCACCTGGACCCGGTGTCGGCCCAGGCCGTGCGGCAGGCGGTTGCCTCCTTGCGGGGGACCGTGGCCCTGGCCGTCGCCACCCATGACCCCCTGCTGGCGGGGCTTTTGCGCGGTGGCGGCGCTGCCCGTACCTGCGCTGCCCGGACCTGCGCTGCCCGGATCGGCGGTGTGGTCCCGTCCGCGGCGCCCGTGGTCGCGGTTGCCGCCCCGGCAGGCGCCCCGGAACCGGCTCCCGCGGGGTTCCGCCGGCAGTGGCTGCGGCAGTTGCCGTGGCGCTCGCCCCGTTTCGTGGCCGGCGTGCTGGTGTCCGCCCTGGCCACGCTGAGCGCGGCCGCGCTGTCCGGCATCTCCGGGTGGCTCATTGTGTGGGCCGCAGCGCGGCCGCCGATCATGTACCTGATGGTGCTGATCGTGGGGGTGCGCGCCTTTGGCGTGGGCCGCTCCGTGCTGCGCTACAGCGAGCGCCTCCTCACCCACGACGCCGTGTTGCGCTGGGCGGCCGGCCTGCGCCTGAAGCTGTGGGACGCACTCGGCTCCAACGTCCGGCACTGGGGCCGGCTGACGCGGTCCGGTGGGGCGCTGGGCACGCTCATTGCCGACGTCGACGAGCTGCGCGACGCCGTTCCCCGCGCCGTGGTGCCGATTCCGGCCGCCGTGGTGTCCTACCTGTCCGTCCTGGCGGCCGTCTGGTGGCTGGTGCCGCAGGCCGCCGCCACCGTGGCCGTGTTGGGCGTGCTGGCGCTTCTGGTGCTGCCCGTGGGGGTCCATGCGGTGCAGCGCAGGGCCGCCGCCGCAGCGGCCGTCCACCGTTCCTGGCTGGCCAGCCGGGCCACCACCTTGTTGGCCGCCGCCGGGGGCTTGCACGCCAACGGCGTAGGCGGACCGGCGGCCCGCGCTTTCGCCGCCCGCGACCTCACCGTTTCCGCACCGCTGCGCCGGCTGGCCTGGGCCGGCGGCCTGGGGCAGGCGGGCGTGGCGCTGCTGACCTCCCTGGCCGCCGTGGCCGTGGCGGCAGCGGCCATCGGCGGCGGCGCCGACCCCCGCGCCGCCGCCGTGGCCGCGCTGCTCATGCTGGCCCTGGCCGAACCGCTGGGGCAGTACCTGGAAGCCGTGGAGCAGCTGCCCGTGCTTGGTGCCATGATGGCGCGCACCCTGCCGTTGCTGGAGGCCGGCCGCGCCACGGTGGTGGCCGGCCCGGCCGCCGGCCGGGATGACACGGCCCAACCGGTCACCTCCCTGCGCCTGGACGATGTCGCGGCACGCTACCCCGAGGCCGCCTTGCCCGTTTTTTCAGGTGTCGGCGGCGGCACCGAAAAGGGCCGCTGGTGGACTGTCAGCGGGCCGTCCGGCTCCGGCAAGTCCACGCTGCTGGCCGTACTGCTGGGCTTCCTCACGCCCGAACGCGGCAGCTACACGCTCAACGGGGAACCGGCCGCCGCGGGAACCCTGCGCCAGGTTGCCTGGTGCCCGCAGGAGGCCTACCTGTTCAACTCCACGCTCCGTTCCAACTTGGCCCTGGCCCGCCCCGCCGGCGCGCCCACGGACGGCGAACTCGAACAGGCCCTGGAAACGGCCGGGCTGGGGCCCTGGTACCGCGGGCTGCCGGACGGCCTGGACACGCGCGTTGGCCCCGGCGGCCACCACCTCTCCGGCGGCCAGCGGACCCGCGTGTCGGTGGCGCGCACGCTCGTGGCCGGGGCCGGCGTCGTGCTTCTTGACGAACCGACCGCGCACCTGGGCGGGGACGAGGCGGGGGAGCTCGTGGCGGGGCTGCGCACGGCGCTCACCGGTGCGGCCGTGGTCATGGTGACGCACGACGGCGAACTTGCCGCCGGCGGCGACACCCACCTGGCGCTGGGGGAGGGCGGGGCGCCCGTGGTGCTGGAGGGCGCCAGCGCCTAGGGTGGGGTCATGGCGATCCCCGGCAGCACACCGTGTCCCGCAGTGCCCCTTCCCGCAGCCGGCGGGCTGTCCTTCCGCCCGCTGGCCGCAACGGACCTCGACGCCTGGCTGGCCCTGACCCTGCGGATCGCCGCGGCCGAGGACGCCCCCTGGCATGACACGCGCTCCGAGCTGGCCACCTGCTTTGAGGACACCGACAACCCCGCCGCAGGGAACACGGCCGGGGGCTTTGACGCCCCGGGCGTGCTGCGGGCCTTTGGCCGGGTCACCAAGCACCCGGGCGGCGCGGCCGGGTACGCGTTTGGCGGGGTCGACCCGCAGTGGCAGCGCCGGGGCATCGGTGCGGCCGTGCTCGCGTGGCAGGAGGACCTCCTGCGGGCCCGCTTTGCCGCGGACGGGCAGCCGCCGGGCACGGTGCGCGTGTACACGCCGGAGGCCAACCCGGCGCACACGTCCCTGCTGTCCGGGGCCGGGTACTCCACCGTCCGGTACTTTTCCGAAATGCTCCGGCCCCTGGCCGGCGCCCCCGCGGTGCCGGTGCCCGCGGGGATCCGCATCGTGGCGTTCGCACCGGGGCTTTCCGAGGCCGTGCGGCTGGCCCACAACGAGACCTTTGCCGACCACTGGGGGTCCGAGTCCCGCAGCATCCAGCGCTGGGGTTTCCTGCTCGCCAACGAGGATTTCCGGCCCGACTGGTCCGCCGTGGCCTTGGATGCGGCAAGCGGCGAGGTGGCCGGCTACCAGCTTTCCATGTATGACCCCGAACGTTTTCCGAAGGAGGGCCGCGAGGAAGGCTACACGGAGGTGTTGGGCGTGCGGCGGCCCTGGCGGCACCGCGGCATTGCCCAGGCATTGCTGTCCGACGCCATGGCACGGTACAAGGCCGCAGGCATGGACCATGCCTGCCTGGACGTCGACACCGAAAATCCCACCGGCGCCCTGGGGCTCTACGAAAAGATGGGCTACCGGCCCCTGCGGCGCACGCTGGCGTGGGACAAGGCCCTCTAGCCCGGGCGGCGCCGGCCCGGGCAATGTGCCGGCGACGCGGCCGGCCTAGGCGTTGACGTCGTGCAGGTGGTGGATGAGGTCGTGCATGAAGTAGCCGGACAGGGTCAGGACCGTGAATTCCGAGCCGTTGCTGCGCAGCCCGCGGCGGTTCCACTGGCCGGGTGCCACCGCCGCAAACGCCGCTGCGGCATCCTCGCCATTTTGGACCAGCTCGCGCGCCACGTCGTCGGGGTCCAGGGACGCGTAGTTCCCGTCCAGCGCCGCCCGGTCCTGGTCCCAGTTGGGAAAGGTGGGGTCGTCGTTGGCGAGCATCAGCTCCAGGCGGCCGGTGAAGACGTCGAACACGTCCCGCACATGGGCGGCGTACTCCAGCACCGACCAGGTGGAATCGTCCGGGCGGACGTCAACCCCGGCGCGCCGCAGGGCCTGCTGCCAGCGGGGCAGCAGGGCCGGAATGGTGGTGGCAGCCGTGGCGGGCGTGACGCTCGCGGCGTTGAATCCGCACTCGGGGCACGGCCGGGACAGCACCCACGTCCAGTCCTTGTCGTCAGGAATGATTGGCATGGGGCCAGTCTATGCCGCCGCCCTCAGTCCGTGGGCAGTTCGAACGCCTCCTGGGTGGACTCCGGGATGGGGGAGGCGTCCCGCGCCGGCACAGGCAAGGACTCCGGCGCCGGACCTCCCGCGGCGGAATCCTGCATCCCGGGCCCGCCCGCCCCTCCGGATCCGCCGCCGGCCACGCCGTGGGTCCCGTCCAGGCTGGGGCCCACCAGCTCGATGGCGGCCGAAAGCGCCACGCCGGAGCCGTCGCGGTGGCCGTGTTCCACCGGCAGCGCACGCACCACGCCGGAGACGGTGGAGGCCTTGGCGGGCCCGTGCCCGGCCCATGAAACCGTCAGCCGGTCCTCGCCCTTGAGGAAGCGGTGTGCACGGACGCCGCCGGTGGCCCGCCCCTTGGCCGGGTATTCGGACAGTGCCGTGACCTTGGCGCTGCCCGACGCGGTGCCCGGCAGTGCGTCCTGCCCGCCCGCCACGGTGACCACCACGGCGTCGGGATCGGCGGGGGAGGCCACGGAGAAGCTGAGCACGGCGTCGCCGGCACCGAGCTTGATGCCCGCCATGCCGCCGGCTGTGCGGCCCTGCGGGCGGACGTTGGCGGCACTGTACCGAAGCAGCTGGGCGCCCTGCGTGATGAAGACGAGGTCGTCGTCGTCCGTGGCCACGGCGGCCCCGACCACGAAGTCCTTGGGCTTGAGCGAGATGTACTCCCACTCGTCCCGGTTCAGGGGGTAGTCGGGGGTGACGCGCTTGACCACGCCCTGGGCGGTCCCCAGGGCGAAGGTGCCGTTGAGCGGCACAAAGCCCACCAGGACCTCACCCTTGGTCAGCGTGATGAACTCCTTGGCGGCCACGCCGCCGGCCAGGTTGGGCAGTGCGTTGGTGGGCGGCAGGACCGGCATGTCCACCACCTGCAGCCGCAGCATCCGGCCCAGCGAGGTCAGCGCGCCGATTTCGGCACGTGCGGTGGTTTTCAGCACGGAGGTGAAGACGTCGTGCCGGCCCCGTGCACCGGTGTCGGCCAGGGGATCGGCGTTGGAGGTGCGTGCAATCTGCCCCGACGCGCTGAGCAGCACCCAGCAGGGGTCGTCGGCAATTTCCAGGGCCAGCGGGGACGGCTTGCCCTTGCCCGCGGCCCCGGCGGCCAGCGCCTTCGCCACCGAGGGGGCCATGGCCTCGGATTCCAACAACACGGTGCGGCGCGGCGTGGCGTACTTGGCCGCCACCTCGCCAAGTTCGTCGGAAACCAGCTGGTGCAGTAGTTCCCTGGACGCCAGGATCGCCTCGAGGGCCTCGATCTCACGGCGGAGCCCGTCGCGCTCGGCTTCCAGCTCCACCACGGAAAACTTGGTCAGGCGGCGCAGCTGCAGGTCCAGGATGTAGTTGGCCTGGATTTCGGAGAGGTCGTAGATGGCCATGAGGCGTTCGCGGGCCGCCGCCACCTCGTCCGAGCTGCGGATGACCTGGATGACCTCGTCGATGTCCACGATGGCCAGCAGCATGCCCTCCACCAGGTGCAGGCGGTCCTGCTTTTTGCCCAGGCGGAACGTGGTGCGCCGGCGCACCACGTCGATGCGGTGGGCCAGGAACACGCGCAGCAGCTCCACCAGGCCCAGGGTCTGCGGCTGCCCCTCCACGAGGCAGACGTTGTTGATGCCGAAGGAGTCCTCCATGGGCGTGTAGCGGTACAGCTGGGCCATGACGGCGGCCGGGTTGAAGCCGTTCTTGATCTCGATGACCAGCCGCAGCCCGTGCTTGCGGTCGGTGAGGTCCACCAGGTCGGAGATGCCCACCAGCTTTTTGGCGTTGATGGCATCCTTGATCTTTTCAATGACCTTTTCCGGACCCACCAGGTATGGCAGTTCCGTGACCACCAGGCCCACCCTGCGCGGGGAGAGCTGTTCGACGGCGATCTTGGCGCGCGTCTTGAAGGAGCCCCTGCCCGTGGCGTAGGCGTCGCGGATGCCGGCCAGGCCCACAATGCGCCCGCCCGAGGGCAGGTCGGGGCCGGGCACGTACGCCATCAGGTCCTCCAGCGTGGCGTCCGGGTTGGCGACCAGGTGCCGGGTGGCGGTGATGACCTCGCCCAGGTTGTGCGGGGCCATGTTGGTGGCCATGCCCACCGCAATCCCGCTGGCCCCGTTGACCAAAAGGTTCGGGAAGGCGGCCGGCAGCACCGAGGGCTGCATCATCTCGTTGTCGTAGCTGGGCACAAAGTCCACCACGTCTTCGCCCAGGTTGCCCGTCAGCTCCAGGGCCGGGGCCGCCATCCGGGCCTCCGTGTAGCGCGGGGCGGCGGGGCCGTCGTCGAGCGAGCCGAAGTTGCCGTGCCCGTCAATGAGCGGCAGGCGCAGGGAGAAGTCCTGGGCCATGCGCACCATGGTGTCGTAGATGGCGGTGTCGCCGTGCGGGTGGAGCTTGCCCATGACCTCGCCCACGACGCGGGCGCTCTTGACATGGCCCTTCTCGGGGCGCAGCCCCATCTCGCTCATCATGTACAGGATGCGCCGCTGCACCGGTTTCAACCCGTCCCGGGCGTCCGGCAGGGCGCGCGAGTAAATCACCGAATAGGCGTACTCCAGGAAGGAGCCTTCCATTTCACTGGAAACGTCTATTTCAACAATGTTCTCGGTGAAGTCAGTGAAGTCATCGGCTGCGGGAGGTTGGCGCTTGGCCATGGCGGCGGGGGTTCCTATCAGTGTGGCGGGTGTTGCAGTCCGGCGGGGCCCTGCGAAGGCAAACGAGTCGGTACAGTGATTCTATGGTGAACCCAGGACAGGCACCCGTTTATCCGGCACATTGGGAGGCCGATGTCGTACTGCGCGACGGGGCCACGGGGCATTTGCGGCCCATGACCGCGGCCGATGCCGACGCCGTCCAGGCCTTCCACATGGCGCAGTCGCAGAACTCCGTCTACCTGCGCTTCTTTACCTACAAGTCCAGGCTGACGCCCAAGGAGCTGCGCCGCTTTACCGAACTGGACTACCGGGACCGTGTGGCGTTCGTCATCACGCACCGGGACCGCATCATCGGCATTGGCCGCTTCGACCGCCTCGACAACCCCGCCGAGGCCGAGGTGGCGTTCAACGTCTCCGACTCCCAGCAGGGCCGGGGCCTGGGGTCGATCCTGTTGGAGCACCTGGCGGCCGCCGCCCGCGAAAACGGGATCGACAAGTTCACGGCGGAGGTCCTGCCGGAAAACCGCAAGATGCTCCAGGTGTTCGCCGACGCCGGCTACGAGGTGCACCGCCACTTTGACGACGGCGTGGTGTCCCTGGCGTTCGACATTGACCCCACCGAGAAGTCCCGCGCCGTCATGGCCGCACGCGAACACCGCGCCGATGCCCGCAGCGTCGCGGGGCTTGTGGCACCGCGCTCCGTGGCCGTCGTCGGGGCCGGCCGGGCGTGGGGGGGCCTGGGGCGGGTGCTGCTGGAAAATATTGTGGAAGGCGGGTACCGCGGCGGGGTCCACGCGGTCAATCCGGAGGCGTTGGAGGTGTCCGGCATGATGCCGTACGCCACGATCGCTGAGGTGCCCGGCCCCGTGGACCTGGCCGTCATTGCCGTGCCCCAGGGGCAGGTCCCCGCCGTCGTGGACCAGTGCGGGGCCGCCGGCGTCAAGGGCCTGGTCATCGCCACCTCGGGATACGCCGACGACGGCGCGGCCGGCCTCGCGCGCCAGCGCGCCCTGGTGCGCCAGGCCCGGGCGAACGGCATGCGGCTGGTGGGCCCGGCCTCGCTGGGCCTGGCCAACACCGACCCGGCCGTTTCACTCAACGCCTCCCTGGCACCGTCCCTGCCCCTGCGCGGGGGGCTGGGCGTCTTCAGCCAGTCCGCCGCCTTGGGGGCGTCCCTGTACGCGTCGCTGAGCCGGCGGGAGGTGGGCCTGTCCACGGTGCTGTCCGCCGGGAACCGGGCGGACATCTCCGGCAACGACCTCATGCAGTTCTGGGAGGACGACCCCCACACCACCGCCTGCGCGCTATACCTGGAATCCATTGGCAACCCCCGCAAGTTTTCCCGCATCTCCCGCCGCCTGGCGCGCACCAAGCCGGTGATTGTGGCCAAGTCGGACACCATGGGGCTGCGCCTGCCCCCGGGCCACGCCGTGCGCACCACGCAGGCGCCCGCGGGCGCGCTGGACGCCATGCTGCGCCAGTCCGGCGTCATCCGTGTCAACACCATCGAGGAACTTGCCGACGTGGCACAAATCGTCACCGGCCAGGCCCTGCCCGCCGGCCCCGGGCTGGCCATCTTCAGCAATTCCCTCGCGATGGGGTCGGTGGTGGCGGATTCCGCGGAGCAGCACGGCCTGACCGTGGCGGAGGTCTCGGCGGACCTGGTGCTGGACACCGGGCAGTCCAGGGCCCTGCCCCTGCTGCGGCGGGCGGTCGGCGAGGCGCTGGCCCGGCCCGGCACGGACTCGGCCATCGTGACGCTGCTGCCGGTGCCGGGGCTGACGGTGGAGCACATTGCCGCCACACTCCAGGAGTGCGCCGAGGCGGCAGGCAAGCCCGTGGTGGCGGCGTTCACCGGGATTGTCGACACCCGCATCCTGGTGGACCGCCAGCTGGCCGGCGGGCTGCCGTGCTACTCCAGCCCCGGCGCCGCGGTGGCCGCCCTGGCCGCCGTGACGCAGTACGCGCAGTGGCTGACCCTCGATGCCCCCGCCTTCGACCCGCCGTCCGGCGTGGACACCGAAGCGGCGGCCGAACTGCTGGAGGAATGGCTCGACGGCGTCACCGGCGACGGCCTGCTGACCCTGGACGCCGCCCGGACACGCCAACTGCTGGCCCATTACGGCATCCGCGTCCTGGAGTCCGCCGCGTTCAGCACCGACGACGACGCCGTGGCGGCCGCCGACCGGCTCGGCTGGCCCGTGGCCATCAAGACCCTGGACCCGGCTCTGCGGCACCGCCTGGACCTGGGCGGGGTGCGGATCAACATTGAAAACGCCGCGTCACTGCGCCGCAACCTGGGCCAAATGCGCAAGCTGCTTGAACCGTACGGGGCAGGCGGCCTGGAGGTGCAGAGCATGGCCGAGGTGGGCCAGTCCTGCACCCTGCGCGCCATCGAGGACCCGCTGCTGGGCCCCGTGGTCTCCTTCGGCCTCTCCGGCGACGCCGTGAACCTGCTGGGCGACTGGGCGCACCGCGTGCCCCCGCTGTCCGCCCGGGACGCGGCGGAACTGGTCAGGTCCCCCCGCGCCGCCGTGAAGCTGTTTGGCTACGCAGGCCTGCCCGCCGGCAACGTGGCCGCGCTGGAGGACCTGGTGGCCCGGGTGGGCCTGATGAAGGATGAACACCCGGAGATCGCCTGGGTGGAATTCAACCCCGTGCTGGTGGGGCCCACCGAGGTGACGGTGCTCGCCGTCGAGCTGCGGATCGGCAACCCGGCCCAGCGCACCGACAGTGCGCGGCGGGCCATGAACTCCTAGCCGGTTCGCGTTCGGCCGCACGCGGGTGCGAAAATGGGTCCATGAACACCTTCGGCGCCGGTGCCCCGGCGAACACCACCGGCCGCGACCTTGAATCCGCACTCCAACGGGCCGGCTTTTACCCGCGCCTGGTCCAGGACGTTGTCAACGACGCGCTGGACGGGCAGGAGAGCCTGTCCCACCTGGTCCACCTGGAAACGCATTTTGACCGCACCGAGGTGCACCGCCACATCACCGTGCTGGTCCTGACGGAGGAGATGCTGGTCATCACCCACGTGGACGACCAGCAGCTGGATGAAGCCGGCGAACAGGTCGTGGCGCAGGTCTCCACCGAGTCCGTGCCCGTGGCGCAGATCCGCTCCGTGGTGCTCAGCTACACCTACGCCCAGCCGCAGGACTACAAGCCCTCCGACCCCGCCCGCGAGCTCACGGTGGCCATCGCCTGGTCCGGCGGGCAGCGCGTGGACCTGGGCCCGGCGTCGTGCGGGGACCCGAACTGCGACGCCGACCACGGCTACACCGGAACCATCGCCCAGGAAGACATCGCCCTGCGCATCAGCGCCGAGGCCGAGGGGCTGCAGGCCGTGGCCGACGCGAAGTCCTTTGCCCGGGCCCTGCGGGCTGTCAGCACCGCGGCAGCCACCCCCGCCCACGCGCCGGCGCAAGGCCCGAAATTCCCGGTGCTGGGCCAGCGCCTGGGCCGCAACCACTACCGGCGCTGACCGGCGTGGAGCAGACCTCGGAGACTGCGGCGCCCCCGGCCCGGCAGGCCCGCCAGGAGCCGCTGCCCGCGGCACCCGCCTACGGCAGCAACACCATTGCCGACGTTCTCACGAGCGCCGCCGCCGCCATGGGCGACGGGCGGTTCACCAACGCGTTGCGGCTGCCGGCTGCCCGCCGGGTCGTGGTGGTGCTGGTGGACGGCCTGGGAAAGGCGCTGCTGAAGCAAAAGTCCGGGCACGCACCCTTCCTGCGCGGCGTCATGGCCACGGATAGCGGGGGAGAGCACCCGCACACCCTCCACGCAGCCTTCCCCAGCACCACGGCGACCTCCCTGTCCAGCCTGGGCACCGGCGTCGTGCCCGGGCAGCACGGCATGCTCGGCTACGACGTCCTGGACCCGGACCAGGACAAGGTGGTGAACCTGCTGGGCAACTGGGACCCCGGCGTTGACCCGAGGCGGTGGCAGCCGTTCCCCACGGTGTTTGAACAGCTGGCGGGGCACCACCCGACGGCCACCGTCAGCCTGCCCAAGTTCGAACAGTCGCCCATGACGCTGGCGGCCCTGCGCGGCAGCACGTTCCTGGGGGCCACCTCCCCGCAGGCCCGCGTGGAACTGGCCGCAGGGGCCCTGGCGGCGCACCCGTCCATGCTCCTGTACCTGTACTGGGGCGAACTGGACAAGGCCGGGCACAGGTACGGGGCGGACTCGGCCCAGTGGGAGCACCAGCTGGAGGAGCTCGACGCCGGCATGAAGCGCCTGGCCGCCACCGTCCCCGCGGACACGCTGATCCTTTTGACGGCCGACCACGGCATGGTGGACGTGCCGCGTGCGGCCCGCATCGACTACTCCCGGTACCCGGAACTCGTGGCCGGGGCCCGCCATACGGCGGGGGAGCCGCGCATGGTCCACCTCTACCTGGAGCGCGGCGCCGGCACCGAGGTCCGCGATGCCCTGGTGGCCGCATGGCTGGAGCGCTTCGGGACAAAGGCGTGGGTGCTCACCCGCGACGAAGCCGTGGCGGCGGGGCTTTTTGGCGAGGTGCGTGCCGAAGCAGCCGGGCGGATTGGCGACGTCCTGGTGGCGGCCCGCGAAAGCATCGCGTTTTACGACCTCCGGCGCGTGCGCCCGCAGGCCGTCGAGGTGGTGGGCCAGCATGGCTCCCTCACGAAGGCCGAACGCGAGGTCCCGCTGCTGCGCATTCCCGTGACGCCGCGTGCGCCGAAGGGCAAGCGCCGCCGCTGAGTTCGGTCCGGTCCGGGAATTCGGTGGTGCAGCTTCGGTGGCCTGGGAGCGTCCCGGCCCGCATTATCTGCACCATCGAATGGGCCGGTTTCCGGGGCAGACTCAGGGACAGCCCTCGGTATTCAGGGGGCACGACGGAGCGGTTTTAGTCGCCCTTGGTGCCGAACACGATCTCGTCCCAGCTGGGGACGCTGGAGCGCTTGGGCTTGCCTGCCGCCTTGCGTTCCAGCCTGGCGGCCACCTCACTGTCAGAGGGCCCGTCTTCGGCGTCAGCCGGCTGCCGGGCAGATTCCGGGGCGGGTGCTGCCTGCGCGGCCCCGTCCTGGCCTGAGCCGGTGTCAATGGCGTTGTCGGCGGCGCTGCGGCGCAGGGAAGGCGCCCCCGAAAGCGTGATTTCACGCGTGTCGGTGCTGACCTCGCCCACGCCGACGGCGTGATGGTGGTCCTCGTCGCCGTGGAGCCTGGGGGCCAGGGAGAGGAACGGGATGGCACGGAGGCGCTTCTTGCCGTGGCCGCCGGCAGGATGCCCGTCCCCGGCCTGCCCGCCGTCCGAACCGGCGCCGGCCAGGCCTGTGTTGTCTAAATCAGGGGCCTCAGTGTCTGTGCCCGCGCCAGCCGCCGGGGCCTCCACGTCCGCAGGGTTGTCCATGGTGTCCGGGGTGTCCGCGCCGTCGGCTGCGGGCGCGGTGGCGTCCTGGTCCTCATGCCCGTCGCGGGGGTGCGCGGCCGGCACGTGGGTGCCCAACATGGCAGCCAGTTCATCGTCGCCGTCCTCGTCGAGGCCCAGGCGCTGGCCGCGGCGGGAACGGAGCATGTCGAGCAGGCCGGAGCCGGCGTCGTCCTCACTGCCCGTGTCCTGGCCCTCGGCCCCGCCCGGACCGGCCGCCGTCAGCGTGTCCGCCGTACCGTCGTCGGGCGCGTCGGTTTCAAAATCAAAGGGGCGGTCCGCAACCGCGCTCAGCCGGCGCTCGGGCACGGGACCGTCCAACGGTTCCATTTCGCTCAGCTGCTGCGCCCACCGGTTGGCGTTGTTCAGGGACTTGCGGCCGGGATGGAAGGTCCACCGGGCGGGTGCGGGCTCGCCGATGCTCGCTGCAGCCCACTCGCTGCCGGGCTCAAAGTCTGCCGTGACCGTCCAGGCGCCGTCGCGGACGCGCCAGGCATCCCAGCGCACCGTGCGGGGGTCGATGCCAAAGGCGGAGACGCGGTGCATGACCATCTCATCCAGCGTTGCCGGGTTGTCGCCGAAGGCGGAACGGTAGCTGTCATTGCCGGCCGCCGGGCCGGAAACCTCCACCTTGCGCGCCAGCCGGGCCACGTGTTCGCGCTCGGCCAGAACCGGGCCTTCATAGCGGCGGACCTGCTCCAGGGACATGCCGGAGTGTTCGGCCACATCGGCGGCCGTGGCGCCTGCACGGATCTGCGCCTGGATTTCCCGTGGCGACATCTTGGCCGGGCCGGCGTTGCCGGACGGGGCCTTGCGCGGTGCCCGCGTGGTAGCCATGCGCAATGCTTCATCAATGGGCAGCAGGAATATTTCGCCGCCGGTTCCACTGAGTAGCAGGTGCTTGCCATCGTCATGCACACCCACCAAACGTAGATCCGCCATGCTGCCCTCCAAAGTCGACTGCTTTCACTTCGAAACTTTGCCACCCAACGCCGTATTTTCCTACTACCACGGCAGGCGTGGCGTGAATGGTTCACAAAATCACGTGCCTATTTTCAGCTGCGGACGGGCCCCTGCGGTCCGTGGGTGTCCCACCGCTACGCCCACCGCGAACGCGGGCATTTTTGTCGCCGGCTGCAACGTTCCAGTTCTAAGGTGATTGGCAGGATTTGCCGCAGGGAATCCCCTACGGGCCCTGCCGATGCCGGTGCTGTGGCAAGAGATACAAGGAAAATGGTGAAGTAGGCAATGGCAACGGATTATGACGCGCCGCGCAAGAACGACGACGAACGGGACGGCAACGTCCTGGCATCCCTTGCGGTCCGCCCCTCCGGAGCGTCCGGGGCGGTCATCGACCTGGACGAGGCCGATCTGGCCGACAGCTACGAGCTGCCCGGCGGCGACCTGTCGGGGGAGGAGCTGGCGGTGGAGGTCCTCCCGGCCCAGGCGGACGAATTCACCTGTTCATCCTGCTTCCTGGTGCGGCACCGCTCCCAGCTGGCCCGGGAAAAGGACGGGCTGATGTACTGCAAGGACTGCGAAGGCTAGCCGGATCCGGCTGGACAGCGCAGGAAACAGGCGCGCAGGACACAGGCGCGCAGGACACAGGCGCGCAGGAAACAGCAGCGCAGGCGTCAGCCGCGGCCCTGTCCGAGGGCCGCGGCCAGGCGCTCGGGGTTGCGGGTGGACGTGAGCCAGTACGGCGTTTTGTCATGCGGGTCGGTGATTTCCACCTTGACCACGGGCTTGATCCAGCCGCGGATGCACAGGTAGGCCAGCCCGTTGAGCCGGGTGCCGCGCTGGGCCGTGGCGTCGTCGGCCAGGTAATAGGTGACGTCGCCGATGTATTCACGCTCGATCACGGCCCGGCCCACCTGCAGCGTCCCCGCCGTGACCTCGATCTTGGGCGTCGAGAAGACCAGGACCAGTGTCTGCAGGACCAGCAGCCCCACAAAGGCCAGGTACCCGGCGAGCGGGCTGATGGGGATCAGGATCAGGATGCCGGCCGCGGACAGGCCCAGCACAACCACCCACACACCCAGGCCGGGCCACAGTTTTTCGGTGTACGTGGCTGTTGACAGGGGGGCGGCGCTGGCGGCCGGCACGGAAGACGAAGACATGGGAACAGTTTTTCATCTTTTGTCCGGTAAATCATCTTTGCCCCCGGCCCGGGCAGCCCGCGGCGGTGGGGGGTCGCCGCCGCGGTTCGGGATAGAGTGGGCTGCTGTGACCAACCAGACTTTCAATGTCCCCGCAGATGGTGCGTTCCCGCTGACGGTGCAGCTGCAAATGCTCGACGACGGCATCGCCGCGCCCTCCTACGCCCACCCCGGCGACGCCGGTGCCGACCTCCGTGCCAGGATCGACGTCGTGCTGGCGCCGGGCGAGCGCGCCCTGGTCCCCACCGGCGTGGCCATCGCGCTCCCGTTCGGCTACGTGGCCCTGGTGCACCCGCGCTCGGGCCTGGCCACCAAGCACGGCCTGACGATCGTCAACAGCCCCGGCACCGTGGACGCCGGGTACCGCGGGGAAATCTCCGTCACCCTGCTCAACACCGATGCGCACCACTCCATTGCCCTGTCCCGGGGCGATAGAATTGCACAAATGGTCATCCAGCGCGTCGAGCATGCCGCCTTCGAGGTGGTGGAGCAGCTGCCGGACTCCGCACGCGGCACCGGCGGCTTCGGTTCCACGGGCGGCTTTGGACCGGCCGGCGCCGGTACCGCCGGACACTGACAGACGTTCGGTTCCAACATTTACAAGGAGTTTGCGCCCCATGGCTTTTGGGTTTGGCAAGAAAAAGAAGAATGACGCCGACGGCGCGGTTGCGCCCGAGGGCACTTCCCGGGAGGCCGCCACGGACGGCGGATCCCAAGGCGGGAACGGCCTGCTCGCCCTGCCGCCGGACCCCGCAGACACCGCCTACGACCGTTCCGTCCACGGGCCGCTGGACGCCGACGAAATCGCCAATGCGGACGGCTATGTGGATCTGGGCGCCCTGCTGATCACCCCGCGCGAGGGCCTGGCGCTGCGCCTGGAAGTGGAGGAAAGCACCAACCGGGTCATCGCCGTCACCCTGGACCTCAACGGCTCCAGCCTGCAGCTGCAGGCGTTCGCCGCCCCCCGCTCCGAAGAACTCTGGCGCGACATCCGCGAGCAGATCGGCCTGTCCGTCGGTTCGCAGGGCGGCGAGATTGAGATTCTCGACGGAACGTTCGGCAAGGAAGTGCTGGCCAAGGTGCCCGCCCAGGCCACCGACGGCAGCAGCGGTTTCCGCGTGGCCCGCTTCATCGGCGTCGACGGCCCCCGCTGGTTCCTGCGCGGCGTGCTGGGCGGCGAGGCGGCCGTGAACCCCGACGCAGCCCAGGAACTGGAAGACCTGTTCAGGGGCGTGGTGGTGGTCCGCGGGGAAACCCCGCTGCCGCCCCGCGACCTGCTGGTGCTGCGCCTGCCCCGCGATGCCGCAGCCAGCCCGGACGGCTCGGTCCCCGCCGACCACGCCGCCCCCGCCCAGGGCGGGGAACCGTTCCGCCGCGGCCCGGAAATCACGGCGATCGGCTGACCCCGTGCCTACCAACCAGGGTGACTGGCCCGCGCCGGTCCCCATCGACGCGCTGCCCCTGCGCGGGCGTGCGGTCAGTGCCGGGGTCATCGACGCCGTGACCATCCTGCCGGCGTCGTCCGCCCAGGAGTTCAGCGCCATTGTCACGGACCGGGAATTCCTCCGCGTGCCCACCGACGGCGGCAGCCACCGGCTCCGCCTCGTGTGGCTGGGCAGGCGCCGCGTCCCCGGGATCGAGGTTGGCACGCGGCTGCGCGTTGAGGGCATGGTCTCCCGCCGGGACGGACTGCCCACCATCTTCAACCCACGCTACGAGATCATAGGAATCCAGGAGGGCTAGTTGGCCAGGACCACACCCGAAGACGACGGCGCCCGCCCCGCGGACGCGCTGGCCGGCCTGGAACAGGCGATGGCGGCGCGTTCGGCGCTGGTGCGCAAGGACAACGGCGAGCTCGACCTGCTGGCGGCCGCGGGAGGCGTCCGCGGCATCGCCGAAAGCGTCCTGCCCGGGCTCGTGTTCCTGGTGGTCTTCACCCTGACCGGGAACCTCACCTGGTCGCTGGGCGGCTCCGTGGTCGTTGCGGCCGCCTTCCTGGCCGCCCGGCTCGTGCAGCGTTCCCCGCTCACCATGACCCTTGCCGGGATTGCCGGCGTGGCCCTTTCGGCCTTTCTGGCGCTGAAGACCGGCAAGGCGGAGAACTATTATGCCGTCGGGTTCTTCACCAACGCCGGCTACATCGCAGCCATGGTGGTCTCCATTGCCGTGCGCTGGCCGGTGCTGGGCCTGCTGTTTGGCTACGCCCGCAACGAGGGCGTCCAGTGGCGCAAAAAACCGGCCCGCCTGCGAGCCTACCGGGCGGCCACCTGGATCATCGTGGGTGTCATGGCCGCCCGGCTGGCCGTCCAGCTGCCCCTCTACTACGCCGGAGCCGTCGACGCCCTGGGCGCCATGCGCCTGCTCATGGGCGTGCCGCTGTACGCCTTCGGCCTCTGGATTGCCTGGCTCGTGAGCCGGCCCGTGAAGGCCGGCTAGCTTTCACCCTCCGGCCGGTCCCCGTCAGCCCCGGCGTCGTTGGACAGCAGCTTCCGCAGCCCGTCCTCGGCGGCGATCGTGGAGATGAAGAACAGCTCGTCGCCGGCTTCAAGGACGTCGTCGTTGCTGGGCGTGATGGGCGCCTCGTCACGCAGGATCGCCACGAGCGTCGCGTCCTGCGGCCAGTCGACGGCCCCCACCATCAGGCCGATGATGTGCGATTGTCCCGGCACGGTGAACTCCACGAGCGACGCCACGCCGGTCTGAAGCGTCAGCAGGCGCACCAGGTCGCCGATTTCCACCGCTTCCTCCACGAGCGCCGTCATGAGCCGCGGGGTGTTGACGGCGACGTCCACGCCCCAGGAATCGTCGAACATCCAATCGTTCTTGGGGTTGTTCACCCGGCCCACGGTGCGGCCCACGCCGAATTCGGTCTTGGCCAGCAGCGAGACGACCAGGTTGACCTTGTCGTCGCCCGTGGCGGACACGACGACGTCGGCCTCCTCCAGCTTCGCCTCCCGCAGGGTGCTGATCTCGCAGGCGTCGCCCACGAGCCAGCGGGCGCCGCGCAGCCCGCTCTTGCCAATCACCTCCGGCTTGGGGTCGATCAGCAGCAGTTCATGGCCGTGGGAGAGCAGTTCGCGGGCAATCGAGCAGCCGACGCTGCCGGCCCCGACGATGACAACAAGCACCTTAGATCTCCTTTTCCGGCGCGGCGGACAGGATGCGGGCCACCTCGGCCGAGTCCGTGCCCTGCACCATCGCATGGACGGTGTCGCCCTGCTGGTAACTGGTGTCCGGCCGCGGCAACATGCCTTCGCCAAAGCGGGTCAGGTAGGCCACCCGCAGCGGCGCGGCGGCCTCAAGGTCCACCACGTGGTGTCCGATCCAGCCCGGGTTCAGGGCCAGTTCGGTCAGGATGAGCCGGCCGGAAGGCTCCCGGAAGTCGCCCTTGATGGCGGTTTCGGGCAGGATGCGCCGCAGCACCTGGTCGGCGCTCCAGCGCACGGCGGCCACCGTGGGGATGCCCAGGCGCTGGTAGATTTCGGCCCGGCCGGGGTCGTAGATGCGCGCCACGACGTGTTCCACATGGAAGGTTTCGCGCGCCACGCGCGTGGCGAGGATGTTGGAGTTGTCGCCGCTGGAGACGGCCGCAAAGGCGTAGGCGTTTTCAATGTCGGCCTGGCGCAGGGTGTCCTGGTCGAAGCCGATGCCGGTGACCTTGCGGCCCCCGAAGCCGGTCCTCAGCCGCCGGAAGGCGCGCTCGTCCTGGTCAATGATGGCGACGGAATGGCCGGAGTCCTCCAGCGTGTGCGCCAGGGTGGCGCCCACGCGGCCGCAGCCCATGATCACAAAATGTGCCATCGTTGCTCCTCTTGGTGATGACCGGCACTGCAACACAGTGCGGGTACCAATCTGGCCTGTCGGGCGCCCGCCGGTCAAGTCGGCAGGGTTCGCCGGCGCCGGCCGGATACTTGGCACCGCGTGGGCGGAGTCTGCCACGGCCGCGTCCCGTCATGACTTTAGCCCCGCGAGCGACTAGCGTTACCCGCGTGCTGAACTTCTTCAACGCGTTCAAGCGGGTCCTTGTCGGGCGGCCCTTCCGCAACGACAAACTCGCCCACACGCTGCTGCCCAAACGCATCGCGCTGCCGATTTTCGCCTCGGATGCGCTGTCCTCGGTGGCCTACGCGCCGGATGAAATCCTGCTCACCCTGGCCCTGGCCGGTGTTGCCTCCGTGGCCCTTGCCCCCTGGGTGGGCCTGGCCGTCATGGTGGTGTTGCTCACGGTGGTGGCCTCCTACCGGCAAAACGTGCACGCCTACCCGTCCGGCGGCGGCGACTATGAAATTGCCAACGTCAACCTGGGCAAGACCGCAGGGCTGACGGTGGCGTCGGCACTCATGGTTGACTACGTGCTCACAGTGGCCGTGTCCATGTCCTCGGCAGCAAACTACCTGGCCACCGCCGTGCCCGGCTGGCACGGCACCCAGGCCGTCGTCGCTGTCATCGGTGTCATTGTCCTGGCCCTGGTGAACCTGCGCGGCATCCGCGAGGCCGGCAGCGTCTTTGCCGTGCCCACCTACATCTTCATGTTCTGCATCTTCGCCATGACGGCCGTTGGCCTCTTTCAGGCGGCAACAGGCACGCTGGGCCGGGCGCCGTCGGCCGGCTTTGAGATCATCCCCGAAGCCGCCTTCAGCCAGGGGCTGACCGGCCTGGCCGGCGGTTTCCTGCTGCTGCGGGCGTTCTCTTCCGGTGCCGCGGCCCTGACCGGCGTGGAGGCCATCAGCAACGGCGTGCCCAACTTCCGCAAGCCCAAGAGCAAGAACGCGGCCACCACCTTGCTGCTGCTCGGCGCCGTTGCCGCCGGCATGATGGCTGGAATCCTGTTCCTGGCCAACGCCACCGGGGTGCACATTGTGGCGGACCCGGCCACCGAGTTCCTGCAAAACGGGCATCTGCTGCCCGCCGGCTACGTGCAGAACCCCTCGATCAGCCAGATTGCCGGCACCATCTTCGGTGCCGGGTCCATCCCGTTCTTCATCGTCGTCGCAGCCACCGGCGTGATCCTGGTCTTTGCCTCCAACACGGCCTTCAACGGCTTCCCCGTGCTCGCCTCGATCCTGGCCCGGGACGGCTACCTGCCCCGCCAGCTGCGCACCCGCGGGGACCGGCTGGCCTTCAGCAACGGCGTGATCCTGCTGGCCGTTGGCGCGTTGGTGCTGATCATCTCCTTCGACGCGGACGTCACCAAGTTGATCCAGCTCTACATTGTGGGCGTGTTCATCTCCTTCACGGCCAGCCAGCTGGGCATGGTGCGGCACTGGACCCGCGAACTGCGCGTGGTGAAGGACAAGCGCATCCGATTCCGCATGGTGCGCTCCCGGACCATCAACTCGCTGGGTTTCCTGATGACATTGACGGTGCTGCTGATTGTGCTGGTGACCAAGTTTGAACAGGGTGCCTGGATTGCGCTGCTGGCCATGGGTGTTCTGTTTGCCATCATGTGGAGCATCCGCGCCCACTACGACAACGTGGCCAAGGAGCTTGCCGTGGAGACGGACTCGGCCACCCGCGCCCTGCCGGCCCGCATCCACGCGGTGATCCTGGTCTCCCACGTACGCAAGCCGGTCATGCGCGCGGTCGCGTTTGCCCGCGCGTCGCGCCCGTCCTCGCTGGAAGCCATCACGGTGGACCTGGACGCCGCGGAGACCGAACAGACGATCGCCGATTGGGACCGGCTGGACATCCCGGTACCGTTGACCGTGTTGGCAAGTCCCTACCGGGAGACGCTGACGCCGCTGATCAACCACATCAAGACCATGCGCCGGGATTCCCCGCGCGACCTGATTGTGGTGTACATCCCGGAATACGTGGTGGGCAAGTGGTGGGAGCAGCTGGTGCACAACCAGACGGCCCTGCGCATCAAGACGCGGCTGCACTTTGAACCCGGCGTGGTGGTGGCCAGCGTGCCGTGGCAGCTGAAATCCTCCACCGAAGCCCAGAAGTACCAAGACTGATGTACCAAGACTAGGAACCACACGCCCATGAGTGAGCCCCGCACCATCCCGTCCCCGTCCGGCGACGCCGCCCGGTTGACCGTCACCGTGGGGCCGGTGGCGCACGGCGGCCACTGCGTTGCCCGGCACGAGGGCCGTGTGATCTTTGTCCGCCACGCCATTCCCGGGGAGGTCGTGGAGATTGCCCTGACCGGGCACGACGACGGAGCCAGGTTTTGGCGCGCGGATGTCACCCGGGTGCTCGAGGCGTCCCCCGACAGGGTGCCCCACTTTTGGCCCGAGGCCGACGCCCTGAAGGCTGCCGGGCGCGGCACGGCCCCGCTGGGCGGGGCCGAGTTTGGCCACGTGTCCCGCACCCGCCAGCTGGCGCTGAAGACGGATGTTGTCCGCGAACAGCTCGAACGCCTCGGCGGGCTGCCCGCCGGGGAGATCGACGCCCTGTTCGGCGCCGGCGTGGAGGACGTTGACGCCGACGGCACGGCGGAACAGCGGGCCGGGCTGGGCTGGCGGACCCGCGTGGCCTTCGCCGTCACGCCCGCCGGCCGGTTGGGCATGCACCCCCACCGCTCCCACGACATCCTGCCCGTCCAGGGCATGCCCCTGGCCGTCCCCGCCGTGGACGCGCTGCGCCTGTGGGAGCTTGACTTCACCGGCATTGCCCGGGTGGACGTTGCCGCGCCGGCCAACGGCTCGCCGGCCCTGGTGCTGCTGGCACCTGACCCCGGGCGGGGGGAGAAGGCCGCCGGCCTGGCGCTCAAGCGCATTGCCCGCGCACTGCAGGACGTGCCGGCCCCACCCTCCGTGGCCCGCTGGGACCCGGAGACGGGCGGCACCACCGTCCTGCACGGCCGCGGCTGGGTCCGGGAAACCACCGCCGACCACGAATTCCGCGTCACGGGGGACGGCTTCTGGCAGATCCACCGGAAGGCGCCCCAGGTCCTGACCGACACGGCGCTGAACTTCCTCAACGACGGCGGGCACCTCAACGACGGCGCCGCCGTCGCCGACCTTTACGCCGGGGCGGGCCTGTTCACGGCACCGCTGGCCGACGCCGTGGGGCCGGACGGCTCCGTGCTGTCCGTGGAAGGGTCGCCCGGCACCAGCCGCGACGCGCGCAAAAACCTCCACGCCGCCGGCCAGGTGGAAATTGTCCAGGGCCGCGTGGAACACGTGCTGGGAGGCCCGGGCCGGCGCGGCAGCCGGGCCAGGGCACCGCGGCGCCGCTTTGACGCCGTCGTGCTTGACCCGCCGCGGGCCGGCGCCGGAAAGGCCGTGGTGCATGCCCTGGCGGCCGCCGCCCCGCAGGCGGTCGCCTATGTTTCCTGTGACCCGGCAGCGTTTGCGCGGGACGTGAAGTATTTTGCCGGGGCCGGGTGGCGGCTGGAGAAGCTGCGGGCCTTTGACCTCTACCCGCACACCCACCATGTGGAGACCGTGGCCCTGCTGGTGCCCGTGGACGCGCCCGGCAGGGGCGCCGTTGGGCGCTAAACCCGCTGCTGTCCAGCGGCGGGACCTGACGCGCGGCAAGCCCCGCGGCACGGTCCTGGCGGAGCGGCGCGACGGGCACCGGCGTGCCGCCCTGGCTGCGGCCCGGGCCGGGCTGGCGCCGGTGGACCCGGAGGTCCTGGAGCGCGACGGCCTGGACCCGGTCCAGGTGCTCGAACGGCGGGGTGCCGGGCTGGACAACGCCGCACCGGGCGGGAGCAGCCGCAGCATCTGGGCCATCGTCCGGGCCAATGTGTTCACGCTGTTCAACGCCGTGCTCGGCAGCGCCCTGGTCCTGGTGCTGCTCGTCGGGGACCCGCGCGACGCCCTGTTCGGGTTCATCGTGGTCGCCAACGCCGCCATCGGCGTCGTGCAGGAATACCGTGCCAAGCAGACCCTGGACCGGCTGGCCGTACTGCACACGCCCAAGGCCCTGGTGCGCCGCGGCGGGGCCGAGCTGGCGGTGGCCGTGGCGGACGTCCTGCACGACGACGTGCTGCTGCTGCGCACGGGGGACCAGGTCCCGGCCGACGCCGTCATCTTCCAGGCCGAATCCCTGGAAGTGGACGAATCCCTGCTCACGGGCGAGGCCGACCCCGTGGCCAAGGTTCCGGGGGACACCGCACTGTCCGGTTCCGCGGTGGTGGCCGGCCACGGCGCCGCGCGCGTGCACCGCGTGGGCGCGGAGTCCTATGCCAGTGCCCTGACAGCCGAAGCCCGGCGGTTTTCGCTGGTCAATTCCGAAATCCGCAATTCCATCAACCGGATCATCCTGTACATCGCCTGGGCGCTGGTCCCCATCATCGTGGTGGTGGTCAACGGCCAGATGAACGCCAACGGCGGCTGGGCCGAATCCCTCGCCACCGGCCGCTGGCGCACCGCCGTCATCAGCGCCGTGGCCAGCATCGTGGCCATGATTCCCGAGGGCCTGGTGCTGCTGACCAGCATCTCCTTCGGCATGGCCGCCATCAAGCTGGCACGCCGGCAGGTGCTGGTCCAGGAACTGCCGGCCGTGGAAGGCCTGGCCCGCGTGGACATGGTGTGCCTGGACAAGACCGGCACGCTCACCGAGGGCCGGATGGAACTGGCCGGCACCACCGTCTTCGGACCGGTTCCCGGCTGGGAGGCGGTCCTGGCCTGGTGCGCGGCGCACCCCAACGCCAATGCGACGGCGGCCGCACTCGCGACCGGCTTCACCCGGCCGCCGGCGGCGGCGCCCGACGCGGTGGTCCCGTTCAGCAGCGCCCGCAAATACAGTGCAGTCAGCTTCAGTGCCGGGCCTGTTGCCGGGCCCGGCACGGGGGACGGGGCGGCAGCGGGGCAGCCCTGCGGCAGCTGGGTCCTGGGCGCCCCCGACGTCGTGCTGGCGGCCAGCGGGGGAGCGGAGGTGGAGGCGGCGCTGGCGGCGTCCCACGAGGCGGCGGGGCAGGGGCTGCGCGCCGTCGTACTGGCGCACCGCCCGGCGCCGGGCCTTCCCGCACCGGCACCCGGGGCCGGGCAGGCTGCGGACGGCCTCGACCTGGCCGGGCTCCGGCCCGTTGTCCTGTTGGTGTTCCGGGAAATGGTGCGGCCCGACGCCGCCGCCACGTTGGCGTACTTCCGCGACCAGGGGGTGGCACTGAAGGTCATCTCGGGCGACAACCCGCGCACCGTGGCCGCCGTGGCCCGCAGCGTGGGCATGGAGTTCGACGGCGACGGCTACGACGCCCGCGGGCTGCCGGAGGAGACCGGCGAGCTGGCAGCGGTGCTGGCACGCGAAAGCGTGCTGGGCCGGGTGGCGCCGGAACAAAAGAAGGCCATTGTGCTGGCCCTGCAGGGCGCCGGCCACGTGGTGGCCATGACGGGGGACGGCGTCAATGACGCCCTGGCCCTCAAACACGCCGACATGGGCATCGCCATGGGCAGCGGCGCTGCCGCGACCAAGGCCGTCTCGCGCCTGGTGCTGCTGGACGGGCAGTTTTCCCACCTGCCCTCGGTGGTCGCAGAGGGCCGGCGCGTCATCGCCAACGTGGAGCGCGTGGCCAACCTGTTCCTGAGCAAGACCGCCTACGCCGTCATCATTTCCATCGCCATCGGCATCCTGCTGTGGCGGTACCCGTTCCTGCCGCGGCAGCTTTCCATTGTCAGTTCCATGACGATCGGCATCCCCGCCTTTTTCCTGGCGCTGCTGCCCAACGCCCGGCGGTACCAGCCCGGCTTCCTGCGCCGGGCACTGATGTTTTCCATTCCCGCAGGCACGGTCGTGGCGGCGTGCATCATGGCCGTGTATTCCTTTGCCCGGGCTTTCCCGGACCCCGCGCTGGAGCCGGCCCAGGCCGTCACGTCGGCGCAGACGGCGGCGACCATGACGGTGCTCGTCGTGGCGCTGTGGGTGCTCGGCGCCTTGGCCAGGCCCTTCGACTTTTGGCGCTCACTGCTCGTGGCCGCCCTGGTGGCCGGGCTGGCACTGGTCATGGTGGTGCCCTTCGCCCGGAACTTCTTTGCCCTGGACATCCCCTCCGGGCCGTTGTTGGCGGTTACGATTGGCGTAACGGCAGGCGGGTGCCTTGGCATCGAACTGCTGTACCGCTTCCTGAAGAAGCGCGGAGCGGTTTCCGAACGTGAGTAAGGTCAGCCTAACTGGCATGCGGTCCCTTGCGTGACCAAGATAAAAGCAGTGGCGAGAGGAGTCCATCCATGACTAATGTGGACAGTTTCGGTGCCAAAGGCGTACTTGATGTAGCCGGCACCGAATACGAGATTTTCCGGCTGAACTCGGTTGAAGGCGCGAAGAGCCTTCCGTTCAGCCTCAAGGTATTGCTGGAGAACCTCCTGCGCACCGAAGATGGTGCAAATATTACGGCCGACCACGTGCGGGCCCTGGCCGGTTGGGACCCCAACGCGGAGCCCGACACCGAAATCCAGTTCACCCCCGCGCGCGTCATCATGCAGGACTTCACCGGCGTACCCTGCATTGTTGACCTGGCGACCATGCGTGAAGCGGTCAAGGAACTGGGCGGGGACCCCACCAGGGTCAACCCCCTGGCCCCCGCCGAGATGGTCATTGACCACTCCGTGCAGATTGACGTTTTCGGCAACTCCGGCGCGATCGAGCGCAACATGGAGATTGAGTACCAGCGCAACGGGGAGCGTTACCAGTTCCTGCGCTGGGGCCAGGGCGCCTTTGAGGACTTCAAGGTCGTCCCCCCGGGAATGGGCATTGTCCACCAGGTCAACATCGAATACCTGGCCCGTACCGTCATGACCCGCGAGGTTGACGGCGTGCTGCGCGCCTACCCGGACACCCTCGTCGGCACCGACTCCCACACCACCATGGTCAACGGCCTGGGCGTGCTGGGCTGGGGCGTGGGCGGCATCGAAGCCGAGGCGGCCATGCTGGGCCAGCCCGTCTCCATGCTGATTCCCCGCGTTGTCGGCTTCAAGCTGACCGGCTCCATCCCGGCCGGCGCCACCGCCACCGACGTGGTGCTGACCATCACCGAGAAGCTGCGCAAACACGGCGTGGTGGGCAAGTTCGTCGAATTCTACGGTGAAGGCGTGGCCGCCGTGCCGCTGGCGAACCGTGCCACGATCGGCAACATGAGCCCCGAGTTCGGCTCCACGGCCGCGATCTTCCCGATCGACGACGTCACGCTGGACTACCTGCGCCTGACCGGCCGCTCGGACGAGCAGCTTGCCCTCGTGGAGGCATACGCCAAGGAGCAGGGCCTGTGGCACGACCCCTCCGTGGAGATCAAGTTCTCCGAGTACCTCGAACTGGACCTCTCCACCGTGGTGCCGTCCATCTCCGGACCGAAGCGCCCGCAGGACCGCATCGAGCTGAGCAACTCCAAGGCCCAGTTCCGCTCGGACCTGAAGAACTACGTCTCCGAGGACGGCTTTGCCGAAGGGAACTCCGTCGACGAGTCGCTGGAAGAGTCCTTCCCGGCCTCCGACGCCCCGTCCTTCACGCACCCGGACACGCACCAGCACGACATCATCCGCCAGGTGGTCTCCGCCGCAGCCGGTGCGGACGGCCGCCCGTCCGCACCGATCCACGTGAAGAACGAATCCGGCGTCGAGTTTGAGCTTGACCACGGTGCCGTCTCGATCGCCTCGATCACCTCCTGCACCAACACGTCCAACCCGTCCGTGATGCTGGCCGCCGCCGTACTGGCCCGCAACGCGGTCAACAAGGGCCTGGTCTCCAAGCCCTGGGTCAAGACCTCCGTGGCCCCCGGCTCCAAGGTTGTCACCGACTACTACGAGAAGTCCGGCCTCGTGCCCTACCTGGAGAAGCTCGGCTTCTACACCGTGGGCTACGGCTGCGCCACCTGCATCGGCAACTCCGGCCCGCTGGATTCCGAGATCTCCCAGGCGATCGCGGACAACGACCTCTCGGTCACGGCCGTTCTCTCGGGCAACCGCAACTTCGAGGGCCGCATCAACCCGGACGTGAAGATGAATTACCTGGCCTCCCCGCCGCTGGTCATCGCCTATGCACTGGCCGGTTCCATGGACTTCGACTTTGTCGCCGACGCCCTGGGCAAGGACGCCGACGGCAACGACGTGTTCCTCAAGGACATCTGGCCGAACCCGGTGGAGGTCCAGGAAGTCATGGACGCCTCGATCGACCGCGAGATGTTCACGAACTCCTACGCCACCATCTTCGACGGCGACGACCGCTGGAAGTCGCTGGAAACCCCCGAGGGCAACATCTTCGAATGGGACCCGAAGTCGACCTACGTGCGCAAGCCCCCGTACTTTGACGGCATGAAGGCGGAAGCCGAGCCGGTCAAGGACATCGCCGGTGCGCGCGTGCTGCTCAAGCTGGGCGACTCCGTCACCACCGACCACATCAGCCCCGCAGGGTCCTTCAAGTCGGACACCCCGGCCGGACAGTACCTGCTGGCCAACGGCGTGGAGCGCAAGGACTTCAACTCCTACGGCTCGCGCCGCGGCAACCACGAGGTCATGATCCGCGGCACGTTCGCGAACATCCGCATCCGCAACCAGCTGCTGGACAACGTCGAAGGCGGCTTCACCCGCGACTTCACCGTTGAGGGCGGCCCGCAGGCCTACGTCTACGACGCTTCCGTCAACTACCAGGCGGCCGGCACGCCGCTGGTGGTCCTGGCCGGCAAGGAGTACGGTTCGGGTTCATCCCGCGACTGGGCCGCCAAGGGCACCGCACTGCTGGGCGTCCAGGCCGTCATCGCCGAAAGCTACGAGCGCATCCACCGCTCCAACCTCATCGGCATGGGCGTGCTCCCGCTGCAGTACCCGGCGGGCCAGAACGCCGAGTCGCTGGGCCTGACCGGCACCGAGACGTTCTCCGTGGAGGGTGTGACCGGGCTGAACAACGGCACCACGCCCAAGACGCTGAAGGTCACGGCCACGGCCGGGGACGGCAAGTCCGTCAGCTTCGACGCCGTGCTGCGCATCGACACGCCAGGCGAGGCGGACTACTACCGCAACGGCGGCATCCTGCAGTACGTGCTGCGCCAGATCTCCGCGAACTAGCGCACCGTTCGTCCCACGCAGGGGCGGGCACCCGGACCCCGGGCGCCCGCCCCTGCGGCGTTAAGGCCGCCCGTGTCGGGCCGGGCGTTCATGACGCGATATTGTTAGACGTTGAGAGTTGACCCAGGGAGGTACCAGTGGGACTTTTGGAAACCATCACGCATCCGCGGGATCTGAGCAAGCTCAGCGACACCCAAATGGTGGCGCTGGCACAGGAAATCAGGGATTTCTTGATCAGCAACGTTTCCCAGACCGGCGGACACCTGGGCCCCAACCTGGGCGTGGTGGAACTCACCCTGGCCGTGCACCGCGTCTTTGACTCGCCCCGGGACTCCATCGTCTTTGACACCGGCCACCAGTCCTATGTGCACAAGCTGGTCACCGGACGGCAGGACTTTTCCACGCTCCGCCAGCAGGGCGGCATGTCCGGCTACCCCTCCCGCGCCGAGTCCGGGCACGACATCGTCGAATCCTCCCACGCCTCATCCTCCCTGTCCTGGGCCGACGGGATTTCCCGTGCCCGCAAGCTCAACGGCGAAGGCGACAGGTACGTCGTCGCTGTGGTCGGTGACGGCGCCCTGACCGGTGGCATGACTTGGGAGGCGCTGAACAACATCGCCGCGGACAAGGACCGCCGCGTCGTGATCGTGGTCAACGACAACGGCCGCTCCTATGCACCCACGGTGGGCGGGCTGGCCGACTACCTGGCCTCGCTGCGCCCCGCCATCGACCATGTGCGCACGCACCGCAAGTACGAGGCCGCCATGGACTGGGGCAAGCAGCGGCTGCAGGACGGCAATGCGGCCGGCAAGTTCCTGTACAAGGGGCTGCACGCCGCCAAGAAGGGCCTGAAGGACTGGTGGGCGCCGCAGGGCCTCTTTGACGACCTGGGGCTTAAATATGTGGGTCCCGTGGACGGCCACGATGAAAAGGCCATGGAGGCGGCCCTCACGGCGGCGAAGAACTACGGCGGGCCCGTCATCGTCCACGCGTTCACCGAAAAGGGCCGCGGCTATGCGCCCGCACGCGCCCACGAGGCAGACCAGTTCCATGCCGTGGGTGTCATCGACCCCCAGACCGGCGTGTCCGTGGGGACGCCGGCCGGAAAGTCGTGGACGGGCGTCTTTGGCGACGAGATTGCCGCCATCGCCGATGAACGGGAGGACATCGTCGCCATCACGGGCGCCATGCTGATTCCCGTCGGCCTGGCACAGATGGCGGACAAGCATCCGGCCCGCGTGATTGACGTCGGCATTGCCGAACAGCACGCCCTCACCATGGCGGCGGGCATGGCCTTTGGCGGGCTGCACCCCGTGGTTGCCATGTACGCCACGTTCCTCAACCGCGGCTTTGACCAGCTGCTCATGGACGTGGCGCTGCACAAGGCCGGCGTCACCGTGGTCCTGGACCGGGCCGGCGTGACCGGGCCCGACGGCGCCAGCCACCACGGCATGTGGGACCTGTCCATGCTGCAGATTGTGCCGGGCCTGCACCTGGCCGCGCCGCGGGATGCCGAGCGCCTGCGCGAGGAACTGCGGGAGGCCGTCGCCATCGTGGATGCCCCCACGGTGCTGCGCTATTCCAAGGGCAAGGTGGGTCCCGGGGTCAAGGCGGTTGAACGCCTCTCCGACGGCGTCGACGTGCTGTCCCGGACGGACCACGCCATGCCCGGCAGCGGGGACGACGACGACGACACGGACGTGCTCATTGTCAGCGTCGGCGCCATGAGTGAACTGGCCCTGGACGTTGCCGCCCGCATCAGCGCCCAGGGCATCACCTCCACCGTGGTGGACCCGCGCTGGGTACTGCCGGTCCCGCGCTCCATCCTCAGCCTGGCCTCGCGCCACCGCATCGTCATTGTCATTGAGGACGGCGTGCGCGCCGGCGGCGTGGGCTCGCGCATCCGCCAGGAACTCCGGGCAGCCGGTGTGGACACCGCCCTGAACGAGGTGGGCCTGCCCGTCGAGTTCCTGGACCACGGCACGCGCGCGGAGGTCCTGGAACGCATCGGCCTCACCGCCCAGCGCGTGGCCCAGGACGTTGTTGAGCAGGTGTTGGGCACCAAGGTGCCCTTCGCCCGCCCGCTGCCGGGCCAGCCGGCACCACGCACCGGACAGCTGCCCATCCTGTGACGGCCCTGCAGCCCGGCCCGCAGGCGGACATGCGCCCTGCCGCGGCACCGGCCCCGGGGGACCTCGTGGTGGCCCGCAACCGCAAATACGACGGCACCGCCCACTGGGTGGTGCCCGGGCGCTACCTGGGCAGCGACGTCCACGGCCACTGGATCTTCCAGGGCACGGGGGAGTTCATCTCCCGCCCCGGCGCCGCGCTCTACACGGGCTCCGACGCCGTCCTCCTCGTCCCGCACACGGGGGACTGGGTGGCGACGTTTTACGACGGCGCGCACCCCGACGGCGTCGAACTCTACATCGACCTGGCCTTCGACCTGTCCTGGGAGCGGATCCGGCCCGCCGTGGTGGAATTCCACATGGTGGACATGGACCTGGACGTGGTCCGCACCAGGGACCGCGGGCTGTTCCTGGACGACGAAGACGAATTCGCCGCACACCGCCTTGAGATGCATTACCCGGCCGAACTGTGCACCCGCATGGAATCGGCCGCGGCGGCCCTGATGGACGCCGTTGCGTCCCGCCGGGCGCCCTTCGACGGCCGCGACGCGGCCTGGTTCACCCTGGGAAGGACATTGTCGTGAGCAGCACCGAGGACTTTGTGGAGGCTGCCGCCGACCCCAACATTGTGCGCCTGTACCGGAAGGACGACGGCGGCGCACTCGTTTTCCGTGAAGCCTGGGTTGACGAGGGGGCGACGGGGGAGGACGGTGCCTGGTTCGTCCTCAACCACGGCACCGTGGGGCACCAGAGCGCCACCAGGGAATCCGAAACGGCCACCGCGGAAGAGGCCTTCGGCATGCTTGCCGCGTTCAAGGAACAGTGCCTGGCCGACGGCTACGCGGAATTGGGCCGCGGGGAACAGTTCCTGGTGGTGGCCCAGTTTGCCCTCAAGAACGACCGCGTCACCGACCGGGACAGGTACCTGGAGGAAAAGGCCCGGGAGGCGCTCACCGCGCACCTGGCCTGGCGCGGCAGCGGCATCGTGGAAAAGACCGAGTTCACGGCCGGTCCGCACGGCACCGGCAAGCTGAACATCCACATCCTGGCCCCGGACGCCGCCCGCGCCGTGGCGAACATCAAGGTGTGCATCCGCGAGGAAAAGCTCGACTTCACCAAGCTGTCGATCGGCACGGCCCCCGCCAACGACCCCGGCGCCCTCAAGGCCAGGCATTCCCCGTCCGGCGGCACCGCGTTCACGCTCTGAGTCCATGGGCCGCCGCAGCATTCGCTAGGGTGGATCCATGACTGACTTCCGCCAAGTGGGCGCCTCCGGACTGACCGTTTCCACCGTGGGGCTCGGGTGCAACAACCTGGGCCGCAGCGGCACCGTGACCGAAACGCAGGAGGGGAGCAACGCCGTCGTCCATGCCGCACTGGACGCCGGCATCACCTTTTTTGACGTGGCGGACACCTATGGGAAGGTGCCCGGGCTGAGTGAGACGATCCTCGGCAAGGCGCTGGGCGCCGAGCGGGAAAATGTCATCGTGGCCACGAAGTTCGGCATGGATGCCGCCGGGGCGAACGGCGTGGACTGGGGCTGGCGCGGCTCCAGGAAGTACATCATTGCCGCCGTGGAGGCGTCGCTGCGCCGGCTCGGCACCGACTTCATCGACCTGTACCAGTTCCACACCCCGGACCCGCACACGCCGATTGCGGAGACCCTCAGTGCCCTGGACCGGCTCGTCCAGGACGGGAAGGTGCGCTACATCGGCCACTCCAACATGGCCGGCTGGCAGGTGTCCGAGGCCGAGTTCACGGCCCGCCAGCTGGGCGGGAGCCGTTTCATCTCCAGCCAGAACCACTACAACCTGCTGGACCGCCGCGCCGAACTGGAGGTGGTCCCTGCCGCCGGGGCCTATGGGCTGGGCGTGCTGCCGTACTTCCCGCTGGCCAACGGACTGCTGACGGGCAAGTACAGCTCCGGGAAGGTGCCCGAGGGCAGCCGGCTCTCGCACACGCGCCAAAACATGGTGGCCGACGCCGACTACGGCCAGCTGAAGGCCTTTGGCGCGTTTGCCGCCGGGCGCGGGCTGACCGAGCTGGAGGTGGCCTTTTCCTGGCTGGCGGCGCAGCCTTCCGTGGCCAGTGTCATCGCGGGCGCCACGAAGCCGGAGCAAATCCGCCAAAACGCCGCGGCCGCCGCCTGGCGGCCCACGGCGGCCGACCTGGCTGAACTCGATGAAATCTTCCCGCGGACTCCGAAAGTCGCCCTGTTCTAGGCGGTGTCCCCGTCGGGGGCCGTGCGGCGCATGAGTGCTGCCAGGACGACGGCGCCCAAGGCCATGAGCGTGGCGGCCAGGAACGCCGCCCGCATCCCCGCGACGAGGTCGCCGTGGGCCGACACCAGCGCGTAGATGGAGACCAGCAGGGCGGTCCCGGCGGCACCGGCCACCTGCTGCAGCGTGCTCATGATGGCCGAGCCGTGTGAATACAGGGCCGGCGGCAGCGGGTTGAGCCCCGTTGTGAACGCCGGTGTGAACATGAGCGCCAGGCCCAGGTTGAGTGCCGTCTGGACCGTGATGATCCACCAGAGCGCCGTGTGGTTGTCCAGCTGCGAATACTGCCACAGGCACAGCACCATGAGCACGGCGCCGGATACCGTCAGGGGCAGGGGCCCGATTTTGTCGAACAAGCGCCCGATGAACGGTCCCGAAAGCCCCATGACAAGCCCGCCCGGCAGCAGGATCAGGCCGGTTGTCTGGGCATCGACGTGCAACACGGACTGCAGGTAGATGGGCAGGAGGAGGACACCGCCAAAGAGTGCCATCATCGCCACCACCATGAGCAGCGTGGAAATGGTGAACATGCGGAAGCGGAACGCGCGCAGGTCCAGCAGCGGTGCGCCGGAGCGCTGCAGGCGCAGCTGGCGTGCCACGAACAGGGCCAGGGCGGCCACACCGGCGGCGAGGGCGGCGATGGCCGGGACGTTGGCCCCGCTCCCCGGGGCGGCCGCCCCAATCTCGCTCAGGCCGTATACCAGGCCGCCGAAGGCGGGGACGCTCAGGGCGACCGATCCGGCGTCGAGCCGCTGGCGCCCGGTTTCGCCCACGTTGGTCAGGAACCTGGCACCGACGGCCATGGCAACCAGCGCCACCGGCAGCACAAAGATGAACATGAAGCGCCAGGAAAAATGCTCCAGGATGAAACCGGAGACCGTGGGGCCCAGGGCGGGGGCCACCGAAATGGCGATGGTGACGTTGCCCATGACCATCCCGCGGCGGGCCACGGGCACCAGCGTCAGGATGGTGGTCATCAGCAGCGGGAGCATGATGGCGGTGCCGCAGGCCTGGATGACCCGGGCCAGCAGCAGGACGGGGAAGCCGGGGGCCGCCGCTGCCAGGGCCGTGCCGGCGCTGAAAAAGCCGATCGCCGTCAGGAAGGCCTGCCGGGTGGTGAGCCGTTCGAGGATGAAGCCCGTGGTGGGAATGACCACGGCCATGGTCAGCATGAAGCCGGTGGCCAGCCACTGGACCGTGCTCGAGCTGACGCCCAGGTCCGTCATGAGGCGCGGCAGGGCCACGTTCATGATGGTTTCGTTCAGGATGACGACGAACGTGGCGGCCAGCAGCGTGACGATGACGGTGACGGACTGGCGTGGCAGGCGGTCCGTGGGAGGGGCCACGGCACCGTTGAGTGTTTTGGGGGTGTCCCGGGACATGGCGGGCCTTCGACAACAGGAGTGGGGAGCGGGCAGGGTTCACATCCTAGTGCGTGGCGGTGCCGGCTGTCGAGGCCACGGCTCAGTCGTGCAGCAGCTTCTGGAACAAGGTGTGGTCCTGCCAGGAGCCGTCGATCATGATGTACCGTGGCGCCAGCCCAATTTCCTCGAAGCCGTTGCGCGCCAGGACCTTTTGCGAGCCGGCATTGTGCACCAGCGTCCCGGCCTGCAGCCGGTGCAGCCCCAGGCGGGTGGCAAAGCCAACGACAAACCCCACGGCGGCCGTCGCCAAGCCGCGCCCCTGGAAATCCTGCGCAATCCAATAGCCCACATGCCCGTTCTGGAACGCGCCGTGGACAATGTCGGTGAGGGAAATGCACCCCACCACCTCGGCGCCGTCGAACAGGGCCCAGAAAAAGTTCAGCCCGGCAGCCTGCCCGGCCATCGAGTCGGCCAGGCGCTCCCGCTGGCCCTCCGCCGTGTAAAAGGCGCCAGGCCGGCGGGGCTCCCACGGGTGCAGGTAGGCCCGGTTGCGGGTGTAGGCCCGTGCCAGCGCGGCGGCGTGCGACACCGCCAGGGGGCGGATGGAAACGGAACCTGCCAGCACATCGCTCATGCCTTCCAGCGTACGGGAGCCCGGCGCCCCGGCCCACCGCTATCCGCGCGTGGGCCGCTTCGGCAGCGTGAACGGCTCCGTGACCTGGTGGTAGTAGGGCGCAGCCGCCACCGTCATGCCGCCGTCGACCACCAGGGTCTGCCCGGTCATGTAGGAGGACTTGTCGGAAAGCAGGAACTCCACGGCATTGGCCATGTCGGCCACGGTGCCCGGCCGGCCCAGCGGAATGGTCTCCAGCACCCGCTCCATGGGTGCCATGCCGGGCATGCCGTAAAAGAAGTCCAGGGAGTCGGACTGGATGAGTCCGCCGTTGACGCCGTTGACGTTGATGCCGTAGCCGGCAAACTCCACCGCCATGTACCGGATGAAGGACTCCACCGCCGCCTTGTACGGGCCCAGCGCGGCGTAGCTGGCGAAGCCGTGCGTGCTGCCGTAGCTGGTGATGGCCACGATCCGCCCGCCGTTGTCCATGAGTTTCACGGCTTCCTGGGCACCCAGCACAAAGGGGCGCAGGTTCATGGCGTAGGAGCGGTCCAGGTGGTGGAGCTTCAGGTCCACGATCTTCTTGAAGGCCGCGGCGGCGGCGTTGTTGACAAAGAAGTCCAGCCGGCCGTATTCGGCCGCCACGGCGGTGAACAGCTCCGCGATGCCCTGCGGGTCCTCAACGTCGGCCTTGACCGAGATGGCCCGGCCGCCCAGGCGCCTGGCCTCGGCCACGACGTCGTCGGCCAGGTCAGCGTTCTGGCGGTAGTTGACGACGACGGCCGCCCCCTCCGCGGCGAGCGTCAGCGCCAGGTGTCGGCCGATCCCGCGTGAGGAGCCGGTGATCACGGCAATCTTGCCGTCGTATTTTCCGTTCATGAACCAACCTCTTCCCTTGCTGCCGCCCGGTCAAGGAGGTCCTTCGCAATGACCGTCTTCTGGATCTCGTTGGTGCCTTCCTCGAAGCGCTGCGCCCGCGCATCCCGGTAGACCCGTTCAATGGGCTCGGACTTCCAATAGCCGAGCCCGCCGTGCACCTGCAGGGCCTTGTCCGTGACGCGGGTGAGCATGTCCACCGCGGTCAGCTTGGCCATCGAGGACAGGGCCGGGGCGTCGCCGGCGCCGGCTTCCCACTGGGCTGCGGCGTGCATGACCAGCGCCCTGGCGGCCTGGATGTCGGCCGCGTTTTCGGCCAGCATGAAGGCTATGGCCTGCCGGGAGGCTATGGGCTTGCCGAACGTGACGCGGCGCCGGGCATACGCCACGGCCAGTTCCTGTGCACGCTCGGCGAGCCCCACGCAGCTCATGGCCACGGAAATGCGGCTCGGGGTCAGGAAGCCGCCCAGCGCAATGGCCAGCCCGTCGCCTTCGCGCCCCAGCCGGTTGGCCACGGGCACGGGTGTGTCATGGAAGGACAGCCGGGCGTGGTCGGTGCCGCGCACGCCCATCGTGTTCGAGGTGTCCTCCACGACGGCGCCGGGGGAGTCCCGCGGCACCAGCAGCCCCACGGTCCCGTCCTTGCCGCTGCTGCCTTCCAGCCGGGCGAACAGCAGCCAGTAGTCGCAGTCCACCCCGAAGGTGATCAGGTGCTTGGCGCCGTTGAGCAGGTAGGTGTCCCCCTCCCGGCGCACGGTGGAGGTGATGTCCGCGCCGGTGCCGTTGCCCGGCTCGGTGAGCGTGAACGCCACCGTGATGTCACCGGCCACCGACGGCACCACGAAGCGCCGCCGCTGTTCCTCCGTGGCGTGCGGGTTCATGGAGCGCCACGTGCCGTTGACCACGTGGACAATCATCCGGATCGAGGCGTGCGAGCGTGAAAACACCTCCATCAGCCCCATCCACTGTGTGAAGGAAAGCCCCGCCCCGCCCAGTTCGCGGGGGGCTGCCAGCCCCAGGAAGCCGCGTTCCCGCAGCTCCGTGCGCAGTGTTGCCGGCACGGTGCCGGTGGACTCGATCACGCCGGCCCATTTCTCCCCGGGCCCCTCCACCCAGGCCGTCACCTGTGCGAGCAGCTGGGCGTAGCGTGCGGGGTCGACGGCGGTGCCCCGTCCGTCCAGGCCCTCCAACTGGTCAATGCTCATTGCTGTCCTTTCCTCGTCCTTCAACGTCGTGCGCCGCTGCCCCGCCGGACGGCGTGTGGGGCACGAGCCGGGCGGCACGTTCGCGCAGCATGAATTTTTGCACCTTGCCCACAACGTTGCGCGGGATGGCGTCCACGATCTCCAGCCGTTCGGGCCAGTAGTGCTTGCTGACGCCGTGGGCGTCCAGGAACTCCTGCATCCCGGCGAAGTCAAGGTCCGCGCCGGGGACCAGCGTGGCAAAGAGGCAGGCGCGCTCGCCCAGCCGGGGGTCGGGCATCGCCACGATGGCGGCCTCCCCGATGGCCGGGTGGGTGTGCAGCAACTGCTCGATCTCGTAGACCGGCAGCTTTTCCCCGCCGCGGTTGATGACATCCTTGACGCGCCCGGTGATGCGCAGGTAGCCGTCGTCGTCCAGGGTGGCGACGTCGCCGGTGCGGTACCAGTGGTCCGCGGTGAACGTTTCGGCGGCCAGCTCGGGCCGGTTCAGGTACCCGTCAAAAACGGTGTTGCCAAAGATTTCCAGGTTGCCGTCGGCCCCGGGAGGCAGCGGGCGGCCGTCGTCGTCGATGATGCGCAGCCGCACGCCGGGCAGGGCCCGGCCGTCGGTGCCCCACGCCTTGGCCGGCGGATCGTAGGGGGCCGACAGCGTGGCCAGGCCCGTCTCGGTGGTGCCGAACGCGCCGCAGACCGCCGCACCGAGGACCCGGGTGGCGCGCTCTGCGAGCGCACGGGGGACCGCGGCACCGGTCACCACGAAGGTGTGGAGCCGGGCGGGGGCGGGCGCCCCCTCTTCCACCGCCCGCACCAGGTCGGTCAGGAACGGGGTGGCCGCCTGGACGAAGCTGCCCTCCCAGTCGCGCAGGACGGCCAGGGCCCGTTCCGGATCCCACACGCTTTGGACAATTTGCGGGGCGCCGAGCACAAAGCCCAGCCACATCCCGTACAGGAATCCCGTCTGGTGGGCCAGCGGCGAGGGGATGAACACGGTGTCGGAACCGTCCAGCCCCAGCTGTGCCGCCTGCAGCGCGGCAGCACGGGAGAGCCTGCGGTGGGTGTGGAGCACGCCCTTGGGCGGTCCGGAGGTGCCGGAGGTCAGCAGCAGCTGGGCGTCGTCGTCGGGCCCGGGCGCCCGGGCGTCGATGGCCGCCCGGTCCACGGCCACGGAGGCCCGGGCCTGGTGCCAGGCCCGCCACTGCGCCGGGCCGGGGCCGTCGGTGCCCGGCGGCATTTGCCGTGCCGTGCCCGGGGTGCCGTGGACGACGAACACGTGCTCGACCCTGATCCCCTCCAGGGCCGGATCGCGCCCGGCGGCCACCTCGTCCAGGAGGGCGGCGGTTTCATCCGAGTGCTGGCGCCCGCGGAAGTTGTCGGCCACGATCAGGACCCTGGCCTGGGACTGGCGCAGGGCGTACGCCATTTCGCGTTGGCGGAAGATCGGCATGATGGGGCAGACCACGGCGCCAATCCGCATGGCGGCGGCCGCAATTACCACAAACTGGCGCCAGTTGGGCAGCTGGACGGCAATCCGTTCCCCGTGCCCCACGCCGAGGGAGAGGAACACGGCTGCGGCACGGTCGACGTCGTCGTCCAGGGCCTGCCAGCTCAGGTGCGGGGTCGTGTCCCAGCGGGCGTCGACCACGGCCAGCGCGTGCGGCTTCTCCGCGGCCCACTTGCGGATCCAGTCGGAGGCCGTGAGCGTTCCGGCATCTTCGGCCCGGGCCAGCGAGTCGCTGACGGCGGCCTGCTCGGCCAGGGCGGCGGTGCGGCTTTCGCGCGCCGGCCCCGGTTCCACCTCCATGTCCAGCCCCAGGGTCTGCATGGCATCGAGGAACATGGGGTAGGAGATCCGGTAGGCGTTCGGGTAGGTCAGGAGGGAGCGGCCCTCCGCTGCGGTGGCGGCAATGGCCAGGGACATCAGCACCCGGTGGTCGTTGAAGGAGGACAGGTGGGCGCTGGCCAGCCGCGGCACCCCGCGCACCCGCAGGTCGGTGCCGTCAAAGGTGAGGTCCGCGCCCATGGAGTTCAGCTGCAGCATGGCCACCACCCGGTCGGATTCCTTCAGGCGCACATGCTCCACATGGTGGAACACGCTTTCACCGTCGGCCAGGGCGGCCATCACCGACAGGATGGGCAGCATGTCCGGCACGGTGCGGCAGTCCACCTCCACGGGCTTGAGCCGCACGCCGTTGTGGCGCACCCGCACACAGTCCTCCGCCGCGTCGTAGGCCATGGGCAGGCCCATGGCGGAGACGATGTCCAGGAGCTCGGATTCGGGGTGGTCGGTGCCGGAGGAGCTGGTCTGGCGCAGGCCCTTGAGCAGGATGTCGGCAGGGTGCAGGCCCGCCACGGCCAAACCGAAGGCGGCGGAGCCGATGTCCGGCGGCAGGACCAGGTCCACGGGGCGGGCCTGCTGGTTGGGCGGGATGCGGAAGCGCTGCCAGTCGGGGGCGACGTCCACCTGCAGGCCGAACTGGCGCATCATGCGCACGGTCAGCTCCACATAGGTGCGCTCGTTCAGGGGCCCGTCCACCACCACCGTGGTCTCGTCGACGGCGAACGGGGCGGCCAGGACCAGCCCCGAAACCCACTGGGAAAGCGTGCCGGCAATGTGCACCACGCCGCCGGTGGGCCGGCGGGCCTTGATGTGCAGCGGGGGGCAGTCCGTGGGCGAATGGGCCTCCACGCCCATCTGGCGCAGCCCGGCCAGGAGAGGGCCGACGGGCCGGTGGGCAAAGTATTTTTGGCCCGTGACCGTCACGTCGCGGTCGGCCAGGGCCGCCAGGCCGGCCAGGAAGTACAGGGTGGTGCCGGAGCTGCCGGCCGAGACCGTCCCGGTCCGGGCACGGTACGGCCCGCCGTGGACGATGAAGGTGTCCCCCTCCACCTCGATGCGCGTGCCCAGGGAGCGCAGGGCGGAGACGGTGTACTGCACGTGGCGGGCGTCGCTCAGGCCCTGGATCCGGCTGGTGCCGGGAGCCAGGGACGCGAGGATCAGCGCGCGGTGGGCGTGGTATTTCGAGTTGGGAACAAGCACTGTTCCCCGGACAAGGTCGGTAGTTCCAACGACTGATAAATGCACCATTCGCACCCGATTCCATTGACAAGGTCTCTGTGTCCGCCCTCACAGGGGCTTTGATGCCAGCCTACGCGATGACTGTGGGATTGGGCAGGAATCGGGTGCGGGTGTGCCGTCAGACGCTGACGGTCACCCAGTCGCCATCGATCGCGGCCGCGTAACGGGGCAGCGGTGCCTTGGCCGGGCCGGAAACCACCGTGCCGTCGGCGCCGTTGAACACGGAGCTGTGGCAGGGGCACTTGAAGTCCGTGCCGTCCGGTGCCACGGCGCAGCCGGCATGCGTGCAGACGTCGCTGTAGGCCAGCACCGTGGTGGCGTCAGGCCGGAAAAGGACCACGTTGACGCCGTTGGCCGTCCCCGCGGCCGTAGTGCCGACGGCGAGTTGCGAAAGCTGGCCCACGCGCACCGGCTTGCCCGTCTTGGGGATGGGCAGCGGCACCTTGCCCGCGGACGGGCCGGACGGTGCGGCGGGCACGCACCCAGCCAGGGCCAGGGCACAGGCCCCGCCGGTGACGGCCGTCGTGGCGCGCAAGACGTTGCGGCGGGTCGGTGAAACGGGCGAACCCGCAGCGGGTGCGGGTTCGGCAGGTGCGGTTTCCACGGGGAGGGTCTGAAAGGTCATGGACCCATTGTCCCAGCCCGGCCCGGGCGTTTCCCCCACGGGGCCTGCCAGCAGGCTGGGTGCGGCCCCGCGCCCGACGCCGGCCGCGCACCCGGGTGCGCGGCCGGCGTCGTGCTGGGGGTGTTGGGTGCCGGGGTGGTTCAGGCGGCGTGGAAGGGCCGGCCGTTGACGCGTTGGGAGGCGCCGGTCCGGTCCAGGTACGGGGTGATGCCGCCCAGGTGCATGGGCCAGCCGGCGCCGAGGACCATGCACAGGTCGATGTCCTCCGGCCCGGCCACGACGCCTTCGGCGAGCATGAGCCCGATCTCCTCCGCCAGCGCGTCCTGGGTCCTGCGCAGCACCTCCTCCCCGGTGGAGGGCGTGTTGCCGAACGTGAGCAGCGCGAGGGTGTCGGCCGGGACGGACCGCGAGCCGTCCGCGGCCGTCTCCCACAGCCCCTTTTTGCCGGCGTCGATCAAAGCCTGCAGGTTGGCCGAGACGGCAATGCGGTCGCCAAACGCGGCGTGCATGGATTCGGTCACGTGCTGGGCCACCGGCAGCCCCACCATGGCGAGCAGCGTGAACGGTGTCATGGGAAGGCCCATCGGGCGCAGCGCGGTGTCGGCGGTGTGGGCCTCGGTGCCTTCGTCAAAGGCCCTGGAGACCTCGCCCATGAGCCGCAGCAGGACCCGGTTGACCACAAACGCGGGTGCGTCCTTGACCAGCACGGCCGTCTTGCGCAGCGCCTTGGCGGTGGCGAACGCGGTGGCGAGGACGGCGTCGTCGGTCTTGGGGGCGCGCACAATCTCCAGCAGCGGCATGAGCGCCACGGGGTTGAAGAAGTGGAAGCCCACCAGCCGTTCGGGGTGCTTCAAATCCGCGGCCATGGCGGTCACGGACAGCGAGGAGGTATTCGTGGCCAGGATGCACTCCGGGGAGACCACGGCCTCCACCTCGGCGAAGACCTGCTTTTTGATGTCCAGCTCTTCAAACACGGCCTCGATCACAAAGTCGGCGTCGGCGAAGGCATCCTTGGACACGGACCCGGTGACCAGTGCCTTGGTGCGGTTGGCGGCGTCCGGGCTGATCCTGCCCTTGGCGAGCAGCTTGTCCACCTCGCCGTGGACGTGGGCCACGCCGCGGTCCACGCGCTCCCGGTCGATGTCCGTCAGGACCACCGGGACCTTGAGCTGGCGGGCAAAGAGCAGGGCGAACTGGCCGGCCATGAGGCCCGCGCCCACCACGCCCACCTTGGTGACGGGCCGTGCCAGCGTGGCGTCGGGGGCTCCGGCGGGCCGCTTGCCGCGTTTTTGCACCAGGTCCAGGAACGCGTAGACGGTGTCCCTGAACTGGGGCGTGGTGATCAGCTCCGCCAGGGCGTCGTCCTCCGCGGCGAAGGATTCGGCCTTGGTGAAGTGCTTGCCCTTCTCGAGCAGTTCGATGACGCGGGCCGGGGCCGGTGCGGCGTTGGAGGTCCGTGCCTCCACCACCTCCCGGGCATGGGCGACGGCGGCATCCCAGGCCGCGCTGTCCTCCGCGCTGAGCGGTGCGGCGACGGCGTTGGGCCGGCTGACCGCCTCCGCGCCGGCCAGGACGCGGGCGGCCCAGTCCACCGACTGCTCCACGAAGTCGGCCGGTTCAAAGAGGGCATCGGCGAGGCCGAGCCGGAACGCTGCCGGTCCGCTGAGGGTGCGGTTGTTGGCGAGGGGGTTCTCGATCATGACCTTCACCGCATTGGCGGGGCCGATCAGGCGGGGAAGCAGGTACACGCCGCCCCAGCCGGGCACCAGGCCCAGGAACGCCTCGGGCAGGCCCAGGGCGCCGGCGCCGGAGGACACCGTGCGGTAGGTGGCGTTCAGCGCGAGTTCCAGGCCGCCGCCCAGGGCCATGCCGTTGATGAACACAAAGCTGGGCACGCCCAGGTTGTTCAGCGTGGAATAGACGTCGTGGCCCAGCCGGGCCATGAGGCGGCCGGCGTCCCTGTCCTTGAGGCCCTTGACGGCGGAGAGGTCCGCGCCGGCGGCCAGGAAGAACGGCTTGCCCGTGACGGCGACGCCCGTTATTTCCCCGCGGGCGGCGCGGTCCCGCTGGGCCTCCAGCACGGTGCCCAGCTCCACGAGCGTGTTGGGCCCGAGCGTGGTGGGCCGGCGGTGGTCCAGGCCGTTGTCCAGGGTGATGAGGGCCAGCGTGCCGGCGCCGGGGGCCCCTCCCACGCCGGGCAGCGCGATGTCCTGGACGTAGGAGTGGGTGACCACCTCGTCGGGGAACAGTTCCGTGAGTTGCGTGAAGTCCCGGGCGCTCATGCGGCGCTCCCTTCGGTATTGGGGGCCACGGCCGCAGGGGTCCCCGGGCGGGCTTGCGAGGTTGGGGGGCGGTTGGGGGTGAAGTGCGGGTTTTCCCAAATCACGGTGGCGCCCATGCCCAGGCCGATGCACATGGTGGTCATGCCAAAGCGCACGGACGGGTCCTCGGCGAACTGGCGCGCCAGCTGGGTCATGAGCCTGACGCCGGAGGAGGCCAGGGGGTGGCCGACGGCGATGGCGCCGCCGTAGCGGTTGACGCGCGGGTCGTCGTCGGCGATCCCGAAGTGGTCCAGGAAGGAGAGCACCTGGACGGCGAAGGCCTCGTTGATTTCAATGAGGCCGATGTCATCGATCGTGAGCCCGGCCAGCTTCAACGCCTTTTCGGTGGCGGGGACGGGGCCGATCCCCATGACCGAGGGTTCGACGCCGGCGAAGGCGTACTGCACCAGGCGCATTTTGACCGGCAGGCCAAGCTCCTCCGCGGCCCCGGCAGAGGCCAGCAGTGCCACGGTGGCGCCGTCGTTCAGGCCGGCCGCATTGCCGGCCGTGACCCGGCCGTGGGCGCGGAAGGGGGTGCGCAGGGACGCAAGGTCCGCCAGGGTGGTGCCGGGGCGGGGCGGCTCGTCCACGGTGTTGACGGTCCAGCCGGCACCGGGCCGCAGGGTGGCGACGGGCACCAGGTCCGGCAGGATCCGGCCCCCGGCGCTGGCGGCAGCGAACTTTGCCTGGCTCGCCACGGCGTAGGCGTCCGCGCGGTCCTTCGTGATGGCGGGGAAGCGGTCGTGCAGGTTCTCGGCGGTGTTGCCCATGTTCAGCGCCGCCGGGTCCACGATCCGCTCGCTCAGGAAGCGCGGGTTGGGATCGGCTCCGGCCCCCATGGGGTGGTGGCCCATGTGCTCGACGCCGCCGGCCAGGACCACGTCATAGGAGCCGAAGCCGATGCCGGAGGCCGTGGTGGTGACGGCGGTCATGGCGCCGGCACACATCCGGTCGATGGCGAAGCCGGGGACGGAGTTGGGCAGGCCGGCCAGCAGGGCCGCGGTGCGCCCGATCGTCAGGCCCTGGTCGCCGGTCTGGGTGGTGGCGGCGATGGCCACCTCGTCGATGCGTTCCGGGGGAAGCTGCGGGTTGCGCCGCAGGAGGGCGCGGATGCACTTGACCACGAGGTCGTCGGCCCGCGTCCCGGCGTAAATGCCCTTGTCCCCGGCCCGTCCGAACGGGGTGCGGACGCCGTCGACGAAGACAACGTCCCTGACCTGCCGATTTTGGCTCACCTGTTACTCCTCAGTGCGAAAGACATGCCTGTGCCGCACCCTGCCGAAGGAAGGGCGCGGCTGTGTCACACATCATGTTACTCGTCGGTAACTTAGAGTTCAACACGGTTCGCCGGGGAGAGGGCCGAGGCGGGCGGTGGTTAGTGGTCATCCTTGTTGGCATGCCTGGGGTGCCTGGGCGCCAGCGGCTCCGGGTGGGCCATGGCCTCGGCGAGCAGCGGCGCGGTCTTTTCAATCTGCCACTGCCGGGCGCCGAGTTCGGCCAGGCCGGCCGCCACCGATTCTTCGGTGATGTCCTGCGGCGGACGCCAGCAGATGCGGCGCAGGTGGTCCGGGGTGAGGAGGTTCTCGGCGGGGATGTCCAGCAGTTCGGCCAACGCGGCCAGCCGGGGCCGGACGGTGGCAAGGCGTGCGGCGGCGGCGGCATCGCGTTCGGCCCATACTCGCGGCGGCGGCGGCGCATTGGTGGCAAGCTGCAGTGGCGGCAGGTCCGTGCTGGCCTTGGCGGTCTGCAACGCGTGCAGCCACTTGGGGGCGTCGCGCTTGGCCGTGCGGCCGTGGAACCCGGCCAGGGCCAGCAGTGCCGGCACGGTGGTGGGCATGGCCTTGGCCGCGGCGATGATGGCGGAATCGGGGATCAGCCGGCCGGGGGCGATGTCGCGGTGCTCGGCCAGCTTGTCCCGCGTGTACCAGAGCTCACGGACGGCCGCGAGCTGGACCCGGTTGCGGATGGTGTGCGAGCCCGAGGTGCGCCGCCACGGATCCACGCGCGCGGCCGGGACACCGGCGTCGATGAGGTGCTGGAACTCCTGGGCCGCATAGTCCAGCTTGCCGTCGGCTTCCAGGAGGGCCACCAGTTCCTCCTCCAGCTCGGCCAGGACCTCCACATCCAGGGCCGCATAGCGCAGCCATGGTTCGGGGAGGGGGCGGCGGGACCAATCCGCGGCGGAATGTTCCTTCGCAAGGTGGTAGCCCAGCAGCGATTCGACCACGGCGCCCAGGCCCACGCGGGGCAGCCCGGCCAGGCGGGCGGCGAGTTCCGTGTCAAACAGCTTGTCCGGCCACATGCCCACCTCCGCCAGGCACGGCAGGTCCTGGGCGGCCGCATGCAGGATCCACTCCGTGCCGCGCAGTGCGTCGTTGATGATTTGCAGCCCGTCGAAGGCCTCCGGGTCGATCAGCCAGGTCCCGGCGCCGTCGCGGCGGATCTGGACCAGGAAGGCGCGTTGCCCGTAGCGGAATCCGGAGGCCCGCTCGGTGTCCACTGCCGCCGGGCCGTGGCCGGCGGCCAGGGCGGCCGCGCAGCGCTCGAGCGCCGGTTGGGAGGAGATGACCTCGGGCACGCCCTCGCGCGGCATGTCCAGCTCCACCAGGGCGGGCAGGTCCCCGAGCTCCACGCGCACGCCGTCGATCACGACGGAGGTCAGCGGGGCGGGTGAGGATTCGCCGGGGGCTGGCACCGTGCCGGCTGCAGCTGCCCGGTTGGTGTGGCCCGGGGTGCCTGTTCCGGTGGACTTTTTGATCCGGACGCGGCTGTGTGCTGTGGTGGCAGGTTCACTCATGATGCCTCCAGTCTAACGAACCGCCCCGGCAGCGGCCGGCGGTGGCCCGGCGGCCGCCCTTCAGCCCCGGCGCCGCCGCGGCAGGAGGGTCACGCCGTCGGGCATGGGCGGCAGGCCCGCGAAGGTGCACACCATGGTGGACCAGGCCTCCAGGTGGCCCCCTACGGCTGCGCTGGTGGGGGTCCAGGAGGCACGCAGTTCCAGGTCCACCGCGTCCGGGCGTCCGGCCAGGGTGCCGTAGCTTTCGGAGAGGATGCGGGTGGCAGTGCCCCCGGCGGCACGGTGCCCGGCGCCGTGCTCGTCCAAGGCCTCGGCCAGCCAGGCCCAGGCCACGTTCCCCAGCAGGGCGTCGTTGCCGATGTCCGGTTCCAGTTCGGCCCGGATGTAGGTGACAACGCGGAAGGTGCCCTCCCACAGGGACGAGCCGCTGGGGTCGTACAGCAGGATGAAGCGCCCCGTGGCGATTTCCTCGCCGCCGGACATGACCTCGGCGCCGAGGGCCACCCCGTAGGGGGCCAGCCGGGAAGGGGCGGGTATTTCCGCAAGCTTAAGCTCGGGACGGGTGCCTGCGGCACGCAACGACGCCAGGGCGGCCTGGAAGTCGGCGGGAAGCTGCGGTTCTGCGCTCACGTACGCAGGTTATGGCGTCCCTGCCCCGATTTGCCGGAGGCGCGCCGCACGGCAGCTAGGCGCCAACCTCGCTGCGGATGGCCGCCACGAAGGCGTCGATGTCCTCGGCCGTGGTGTCGAAGGAGCACATCCACCGCACCTCCCGGGCGGCCTCGTTCCAGTCGTAAAAACGGAAACGGGTGCGCAGGCGGTCCGCCACGCCTTCGGGCAGCACGGCGAAGATGCCATTGGACTCGGTGGCCTGGGTCGGCCGGACGCCGGGGATGGCGTCAACGGCGGCACGCAGCCTGGCAGCCATGGCATTGGCGTGCGCGGCGGACTTCAGCCACAGGCCGTCCTCCAGCAGGGCCAGCAGCTGGGCCGAGATGAAGCGCATCTTGGAGGCCAGCTGCATGTTCATCTTGCGCAGGAAGACCAGCCCGTCCGCGGCCTCCGGGTTGAGCGCCACCACGGCCTCGCCGAACATGATGCCGTTCTTGGTGCCGCCAAAGGAGAGGATGTCCACGCCGGCGTCGGAGGTGAACTCGCGCACCGGCACGTCAAGGAAGGCGGCGGCGTTCGCCAGCCGGGCGCCGTCCATGTGGACCTTCATGCCCAGGGAATGGGCGTGGTCGCAGATGGCCCTGACCTCGGCGGGCGTGTAGCAGGTGCCCAGCTCCGTGGTCTGGGTGATGGAGACGGCCAGTGGCTGGGCACGGTGTTCGTCGCCAAAGCCCCACGCCTCCTTGTCGATCAGCTCCGGGGTCAGCTTGCCGTCCGGGGCGGGCACGGCCAGCAGCTTCATGCCGCCCACCCGCTCCGGGGCCCCGTTTTCATCGCAGTTGATGTGGGCGGTGGCGGCGCAGACCACGGCCCCCCACCGCGGCAGCAGGGACTGCAGGGCCGTGACGTTGGCTCCCGTGCCGTTGAACACCGGGAACACCTCCACGGCCGTGCCGAACAATTCCGACATCCGCTCCTGCAGCCGTGCCGTGTACACGTCCTCGCCGTAGGAGACCTGGTGCCCCCCGTTGGCGGCGGCCAGGGCGGCCAGCACCTCCGGGTGGACCCCGGAATAGTTGTCCGAGGCAAAGCTGCGCACGGCCGGGTCGTGGAGGCGGGCCGGGGTGGAAACGGTGTCAGTGGTCACTGGAAGCCTTCTGGTTGAGTACGATGCGGGCGCCGTTGAGCTGCGCCGCAGGGGTGGAAAAGAGTCCCGACACGGCCTGGCCCAGGTCGGCGACGTCGGTGAAGCCGGGGAATTTGCGGTTGGGGGCGGCGGCACGCATGGCGTCGTCCACCAGGGCCTTGACCACCAGCACGACGGCGGCCGGCCCGGCGTCAGGGTCCAGCCCCGCAGCCAGCGCGCGGACCCAGGTTTCGGCCGCGGCCTTGATGGTGGCGTAGTTCGCGTCGCCGGGGGTGGGCGCCGTGACCGCGGTGGAGGAGACGATCGCGATGCGGCCGGCGGGGGAGGCGGCCACGTCGTCATAAAAGGCGCGCGTGGTGTTGCGCAGGGTGGTGAGCACGGAGCGGTGCAGGAAGTCCCAGTCGGCGTCGGTCTGCGCGGCCAGGTCCCTGCCGCCGCGCCAGCCGCCCACCAGGTGGATGAGCCCGCTGACGGCGCCGTGGTCGCGGTGCACCGTCTCCGCCAGGGCGGAGACGGCCGCGGGGTCGGCGAGGTCGCAGACGAGGGGGACGGCACCGCCGGTGCGGGCGGCCGCCGCCCCGATCCGTCCGGCGTCGGAACCCACGGTGACGACCCGGAGGCCGGCGGAGACGAGGGCTGCGGCAACGGCGGTGCCGGCGGCGCTGCTGCCGCCGGCGACGAGGGCCAGGGGGGCGGTGTTGGTAGTCATGCCTCCTACAGTACCCACCTAGGCCTTGCTGGCGCCGGTGATGCCGGAGGTGGATTCGATGGTGGCGCGCATCTTCTTGGAGAGGGCCTCGTAGAACATGGAGAGCGGGAATTCGTCGTCCATGACCTGGTCGGTGACCTCGCGCAGCGGCGCCGTCAGCGGCAGGGCATCCGCTCCCTTGGCCCAGGTGGAGGCCGGGTTCGGCGCCAGCGTGCCGGAGACCAGCTCGTAGGCGGCCAGCCAATGGGCCAGCTTGGGCCGGTCGATCGAGCGCCAGTACAGCTCCTCGATCTCGTGTCCCAGGGCGATCACCGTGTCCGGGACCTCGGCCCAGTCGATGGAAAGCTTCGTGTCGGTCCAGTGCAGCACGTGGTGCTGGTGCAGCCAGGCGAACAACAGCTGCCCGCCCAGCCCGTCGTAGTTGCGCACGCGGGTGCCGGTGATCGCGAAGCGGAAGATCCGGTCAAAGATCACCGCGTACTGGACCAGCCGGGCATGCCGGCGCGCCTCGGGGGAGGCCTGGTCATTGCGCTCCACAGCCACGGACTCGCGGTAGGCGGTCAGGTCGCAGCGCAGTTCCTCCAGCGAATACAGGAAGTACGGCATGCGCTGCTTGATCATGAACGGGTCAAACGGCAGGTCCCCGCGCATGTGCGTGCGGTCGTGGATCAAGTCCCACATCACGAACGTTTCCTGCGTGAGCGCCTGGCTGTCCAAAAGTTCGACGGCGTCCGCCGGGACCTCCAGCCGGGTCACCGCGGCTGCCTCCCGGACCACGCGGCGGAAGCGCGCGGCCTCGCGGTCCTGGAAGATGGCGCCCCAGGTGAAGGTGGGGGTTTCGCGGACGGCCACGCTTTCCGGGAACAGCACGGCCGAGTTGCTGTCGTAGCCGGGGGTGAAGTCGATGAAGCGCAGTGGCACGAACAGCTTGTTGGAGTAGCTGCCCGCTTCCAGCTCGCCGATGAACTCCGGCCAGATGACCTCCACCAGGACGGCCTCGACGAAGCGGGAGGTGGAGCCGTTTTGCGTGTACATGGGGAACACCACCAAGTGGCCCAGGCCGTCGACGCGGTGCTCCTGCGGCTGGAAGGCCAGCAGGGAGTCCAGGAAGTCGGGCACGCCGAGGCCGGCGGCCACCCACTTGTTGAAGTCCTCCACGGCAAGGCGCAGGTACCCGGCGTCGTGCGGGAAGTACGGGGCAAGTGCCTGGATGGAGCCGGTGACGGCGGCGATGAGGTCCCTGGCCCGGGCGTGGTCCTCCGGGTTGGGCACGGAGCCGTCCTTGGCCTGGAGTTCCTGCAGGGAGGTCGCGGCGTGCTTGAGCGCCAGCCACGCGGGATCGGTGGCGGGTGCCTGGGGGTTGGTTCCGGGGGCGGTGCCCCGTGCTTCCGCGGTGATGCTCATGTCCGAACATCCTTTCCTGATCGTGTGGCGTGCCGTCCTGGACGGTTTTTGAAGCCTACCAATGGAACAGAAAAACTTATGTTGGATATTCCTCAGCGACAGCAATAGTAACGCTTAGCGGCACAAAAAAGCGGCGCGGGCCAAGCGTTGGAAATGCTTGGCCCGCGCCGCCGCGGTGGCCCGTGCTACGCCCTCGCCGGCTTCAGCGTCAACGAGACCGAATTGATGCAGAAGCGCTCGTCGGTGGGGGTGTCATAGCCTTCGCCCTTGAACAGGTGGCCCAGGTGCGAATCGCAGGCGGCGCAGCGGACCTCGATCCGTTCCATGCCCAGGGAGTTGTCATGCAGGTACCGCACGGTCCCGTCGGCCAGGGGGGCAAAGAAGGACGGCCAGCCGCAGTGTGAGGAAAACTTTTCACGGGACGTGAACAGTTCCGCGCCGCAAGCCCGGCAGGCATACACCCCTTCCTGGGTGGAGTCCCAGTACTCGCCGGTGAACGGCCGCTCCGTGCCGGCCCGGCGCAGCACGGCAAACTCTTCCGGCGTCAGCTCCTGCTGCCACTGCTCGTCGGACTTGACCACTGTAGGTGCCACAAAATCATTCATACTGTGCTCAACGTTCACGAGTCGCCAATAAATCCCGAACCGGCATACAGATGCAGCACGGGCAGCCCCAGCTTGCGCTGTGCCTGGTGTGCCCAGTCCTGCCGGAAGGTGTCGGCCACGGCGTGCGGGCGGGTCACCACCACGGCCTGGCGGGCGCCGGACTCGGTGACCTGGGCAACCAGGGAGGCCACGGCGTCGCCCTCGGCAACACGCCCGGTGGCCTTGGCGCCGGCGGCCAGCAGCACGGCCAGCGACGTCTGGAGCGTCTCCTCGGCGGTGGCGCGCACGGCCTGTGCATCCGGCTTTTCCCTGAACTCCCGCAACGCGGCCGGCAGGTCCAGCATGGTCAGCTGGTCAATGACGTCCACCAGCAGGTGCCGCTTGGTGTCGGCCGGAACCAGCAGCACCAGTTCCACGTCGTCCCCGGGACTGTACAGGTCGGTGATGTTTGCGGCATCGCCGGGGCCCAGTGGCTCTTCCGTCAGGATAATGATCGCGTCGCTCATGGCACCAGCTTAGGCGGGTGCCGGGGCAAAACCGCGTCCGTGGCCAAAATGTTGCCCGGGAAAGGTCGGCAGGGCCGGTGCGCCGCTCGACGGGCCCGCCGCGGCATGGGCAGAATGGGTTCATGGCATCTTCAACGCAGCAGTCCGGTCCAATGCAGCAGTCCCGGCATTGGGCGAAGTGGGGCATGCTCGCGGCCGGGGCCGCAGGGGCGGCAGGCTTCTCCGTGGTCACCGCCACCTCGGCGCTGGCGGCCTATTTTGCCCGCCGCGTGGTCACGCCGGAAAAGGCCCGGGCGGACGACGTGTCCATCCTGGCCGTGATCGCCAACGGCCCCGAGCAGCAGGTGGTCCTGGGGGCCACCGTGGACACCATCATCGAGGGCCGCTACGCGATTTACTTCGACGGCGGCCGGGCCCATGCCGTGGTGGGCCGGATCATCTCCTATGTGCCACGCGAAGGCAGCGTGACCCGCGAAGTGCTCGAGGTCGTGGGGGGCGACCTGCGCACCGCCACCCGGGGCTGGTGGTCCGGGAGCATTTATGCCCACCCGCAGGAGATGGGGCTGGACAGCGAGGACGTCATGATCGAGCTGCCGGACGGGCCCGCCCCCGCGTGGCTGGTCCGGGCACCCAACGCGTTGCCGACCTGGGCCGTCATGGTCCACGGCCGCGGTGCCACCCGCAGCCAGGGCCTGCCGTCGGTGCCGGCCGCCCACCGGCTGGGCATGAATGCCCTCCTCATCTCCTACCGGAACGACGGCGACGCCCCCTACGCGGCGGACCGGCGGTACGGCCTGGGCGTCACCGAGTGGCGTGACGTCGAGGCGGCCATCGACTACGCCGTGCAGCACGGCGCCAAGGACGTTGTCCTGTTCGGCTATTCCATGGGGGGTGCCATCTGCCTGCAGGCTGCCGATCTGGCGCGCAACCGCCGGCACATCCTGGCCATGGTCCTGGACGGGCCGGTCATCAACTGGGTCAATGTCCTGGCGCACCAGGCACAGCTCAACCGGATCCCCGACTATGTGGGACGCTATGGCCAGCTCATGCTCAGCCACCCCGTGGGCCGGCGCATTACCGGCCTGGCCGCCCCGGTGGACCTCAAGAGCATGGACTGGGTGGCCCGCGCCGTCGAACTGCGCACCCCCGTGCTGGTCCTGCACAGCGTTGACGACGACTTTGTCCCGTATGAGCCCACGGCCGAACTGGCCCGGCGCAACCCCGAAATGGTCACCTTCGAGCCGTTCAGCAAGGCCCGGCACACGAAGGAATGGAACATGGACCCGGAGCGGTGGGAGAACGCCGTCGAAACCTGGCTGCGCCCCCGTCTGGGCCGGTACACGCTGCCCCGGGGCTGAGCCCGGGTGGCTGGCCGGCGGGCTACGCCGGGTGGCCGATCGGGGCGGTCATTGCCTGGGTCAGGGCGATGAGGTCCGCCGGGGCAAGCTCGACGTCGAAGCCGCGGCGGCCGCCGGAGACGTAAATGGTCTCGAAGTGGAGGGCGGAGACGTCCACGACAGTGGGGGAGTGTTGGCGCTGGCCCAGGGGCGAGATGCCGCCCAGGACGTACCCGGTGCGGCGCTGGGCACGGGCCGGGTCCGCCATGGCTGCCCGCTTCAGGCCCAGGGCATGCGCCAGGGCCTTCAGGTCCAGGGTGCCGTTGACCGGCACCACTGCCACCGTGAGGGAGCCGTCGACGTCGGCCATCAGGGTCTTGAACACCCGCGCCGGCGGCACGCCCAGCACGGCGGCGGCTTCCAGCCCATAGCTGGCTGCGGTGGGATCGTGCGTGTAGGCGTGCGCGGTGAAGGGCACCCCTGCCGCAGCCAGGGCGGCTGTGGCAGGGGTGCCTGTGCTTCCGGCACTTTTCTTCCTGGCCATGCCGGTGGCGTCCGGTGCGGCCGTCAGGCTGCCGGGCGCAGTCCGCCGGCAATCTTGCGCTTGACCCGGCCCAGCATGGCGGACATGCCGCGCATGCGCAGCGGCGAAATGGCGCGCGTGAGGCCCAGCTGTTCGGGCATGTCGTCCGGCACGGCCAGGATTTCCTCCGCCGTCAGCCCGTCCAGCCCTTCGAAAAGGACGGAGGCGAAACCACGCGTGGTGGGAGCCTCCGGAGGGGCCTGGAAGAACAGCCGCACCACGTCGCCGTGGTCGGTCTTTTCTGCCTCGACGGTCAGGAACAGCGGCGACTGGCATTCCACCACCTGTTCGAGCAGTTCGGGGTGGGACGTTAGGCGTTCCGGCAGGGCCGGCAGGGACCGGGAGAATTCCAGGAGGAGCGTCAGGCGGTCGCTTTCCTCAAGTTCCTGGAAGTCGTTCACGATCTCGGCCAGCGCCTGCGGGAGGGCTTGTGAAGTAGTCATCAACTAAAGCGTACGTTTCTTTCCGCTGGAAGGGACAACCGGGACGCAGGCTAGTTCGCCGAGGGCAGTTCGCCGCGCTCGGTGCCCTTGGTGATCGGGACACGGACGCTGTTGCCCCACTCGGTCCAGGAGCCGTCGTAGTTGCGGACGGTCTCGAAGCCCAGCAGGTACTTCAGCGCGAACCAGGTGTGGCTGGAACGCTCGCCGATGCGGCAGTAGGCCACCACGTCGTCGCCGGCCTTCAGGCCCGCTTCGCCCAGGTACAGGGCCTCAAGCTCCTCGCGGCTGCGGTAGGTGCCGTCGGTGTCCGCGGCGCGGCCCCAGGGGATGGAGGCGGCGGTGGGGATGTGCCCGCCGCGCAGGGTGCCTTCCTGGGGGTAGGCGGCCATGTGGGTGCGCTCGCCCGAGTACTCCTCGGGGGAGCGGACGTCGATCAGCGGCTTGCCCAGGTGTGCTAGCACGTCTTCCTTGTAGGCACGGATGGGGGCGTCATTGCGCTCCACGACGGGGTAGCCGGCGGCCGGGGTGACGGCCGTGCGCTCGGTGGTCAATTCGCGGCCCTCGGCAATCCACTTGTCACGGCCGCCGTCGAGGAGGCGGACGTCCTGGTGGCCGAACAGGGTGAAGACCCACAGTGCGTAGGCGGCCCACCAGTTGGACTTGTCGCCGTACACCACCACGGTGGTGTCGCGGGAGATGCCCTTGGCCGCGGCCAGCCTGGCAAACGCCGCGCCGTCGATGTAGTCGCGGGCCACGTCGTCGTTCAGGTCGGTGTGCCAGTCGACCTTGACCGAGCCGGGGATGTGGCCGGTCTCGTACAGGAGCACGTCTTCATCGGATTCGACGACGACCAGGCTGCCGTCCTTCGTGGCGCCGTCGGCCAGGGCCTTGGCCAGCCATTCGGTGGAAACCAGGCGCTCCGGGTGGGCGTAGCTGGCAAACTTCTCATTTTTTTCAACTGCAACGGGCATGGTGCCCCTTCCCTAGACGGCCCGCACCGGGCGGTACCGGGAATTTCCGGTGCCATCCATGGGGCGGGGCGGTATTTACCGGCTGCAGCTTCCAAAAAAGCGGCCGGACTTCCTTTTTACAGTAACCACGGGGATCCGGGGATTAGTCCCTGAAGTTAACGTGGCGCAATATCGGAGTGGGTATTCTTGAAGGGGCCCCCGCCGGGGCCCTGAAGCATGCATAGAATTCCTGCGATGAACGGATCAACCCTTGGTACACGTTGAGCAACTTTCCACCCGCCGGCCGGCCGTGTCGGTGGAGGAACTGCTGAAGGGATTTGTTCCCTCGCCACGCTTTGGCGAAGTTTCCTTCGCCAGCTACCGCCCGGATCCGTCGCAGCCCTCACAGGCCGAGGCGGTGCGCGTGCTGGAGGGCTTCGGCTCCCAGGTGGCCGCCAAGCCGGCCGGCGGGCTCCGCAGGCTCTTCGGCGGCAAGTCCAGGAAGGCCGAGTCGCGCGCCGGAATCTACCTCGACGGCGGTTTTGGCGTCGGCAAGACGCACCTGCTCTCCTCCTTGTGGCACCAGGTGGACGGCCCCAAGGCCATCGGCACCTTCGTGGAGTACACCAACCTGGTCGGTGCCCTGTCCTTCCGCAAGACAGTGGAGGCGCTGAGCAGCTACAAGCTGGTGTGCATCGACGAATTTGAACTGGACGATCCCGGTGACACCGTGCTGATGTCCCGGCTTATGCGTGAACTGGCCGACGCCGGTGTCAAGCTGACGGCCACGTCCAACACCCTGCCCGGTTCCCTGGGTGACGGCCGTTTCGCTGCGGTTGACTTCCAGCGCGAGATCCAGGTGCTGGCGGACCAGTTCGAGATCCTGCACATTGACGGTGAGGACTTCCGCCACCGCGGCCTGCCCACCCCGCCGGAGCCGCTGCCCAACAGCGACCTTGACACCACCATGCGCCGGGAGTTTGCCGGCAAGACCGTGGCCGTGGATGACTTCGGCACGCTCGTGGAGCACCTGGCCGGCGTCCACCCGTCCCGTTACCGGCAGCTGATCGACGGGATCGACGCCGTCGTCTGGCGCAATGTGCACACCATTACCGAGCAGTCGGTGGCCCTGCGCTTCGTGGTCCTCGCCGACCGCCTGTATGACAAGGACGTGCCGATCCTGGGCAGCGGAGCACCCCTGGACACCCTGTTCACGCCGGAAATGATGGCCGGCGGCTACCAGAAAAAGTACTTCCGGGCCGTGTCCAGGCTGACCGCCCTTGCCCGCGAGGCCCAGGAGGCGCCGGCTGCCGGCGATGCCGGTACGGCCGGCGCTGCCGACAGCGAATCCGGGGCTGTGCCGCAGCCGGCACGCCAGGGCGCATAGGAGCGGGCGCCCAACGCAGCGGCTCCACGCGCCAGCGAGCAGCCCGCGGCCAAAAAAGCGAAAGGCGCCGGTGCCGTCTCTCGACGGGACCGGCGCCTCCTTTGACGCCAATTCAGGGGCGAAGGGTCGGTGTTACTGACCGTTTTGGGCTTGCCCGTCCACGTAGTCCGAACCCGCCTGCTGCAGGCCGTCAACCTGGTCCTGGAACCTGCCATCGGTCTTTTCGTCGACGAAGTCGCCGGCCTTCTCGATGCCGTCCTTGACCTGGTCGCCATGGCTGCCGATCAGTTCTTCTGCCTTGCCCTTGATGTTGTCAAATACAGACACAAGGCACCTCCCTTCACTCACGGGGCCATTGCCGCCCCAACTTCCTCAAGACTAATGCCGCCGGCCGTGGTGTCAAACACTTTTGCCGTGGCGTTTCCCGGCGGCCCCCGGCCACCAAATACGGGCGCCAAGGTCATAGGAGAGTGCGGGGACCAGCAGCGAACGGACAAGGGTGGTGTCCAGCAGCACGCCAAAGGCGACGATGAAGGCCAGCTGGGCCAGGAACAGCAGCGGAATGACGCCCAGCGCGGCGAAGGTGGCGGCCAGCACCACGCCGGCCGAGGTGATTACGCCGCCGGTCTTGCCGAGCCCGCGCAACACGCCGGCACGGGTTCCGAGGAGCTGGGCCTCCTCCCGGACCCGCGTCATGAGGAAGATGTTGTAGTCAACGCCCAGGGCCACCAGGAACACAAAGCCAAACAGCGGGACGGTGGCGTCGGCCCCGGGAAAACCAAAGATGTGGTTGAAGACCACGGCGGATACGCCCATGGTCGCGGTGTAGGACAGGACCACCGAGCCGATCAGCACCAGCGGGGCCAGGATGGAGCGCAGCAGCACCATGAGGACCACCAGGATGACGGCCAGGACCAGGGGAATGATCGTGGCCAGGTCGTGTTGTGCCGTGACGTTGGTGTCCAGGGCAATGGCGGACACCCCGCCCACCAGCACGCCTGCGTCGACGGCGGGCAGGTCCCGCCGCAGGGCCACCACCACACGTTCGGCGGCATCGGAGTCCGCCTGGTCCTTCAGCGTGGCGTTGACCATCACCCGGCCGTCCCTGGCCACCGGGACGGAATCCGGACCGGGACGCGAATTTCCCGTGTAGACCGCGGCGTCGGCAATGCCCCCCGAGCTTTCGACGGCGGAAACCACCTGGGCCGCCTTGGCCTGGTCCGCAATGACCACCACGGGGCTTCCGCTGCCGGCGTTGAAGTGCTGCGCCAGTGCGGCCTGCCCGTCCACCGCGTTGCTCGGGCCCAGGATGACCTGGGTCTGCGACACACCGTGGGCCTGCAGCTGGAGGATGCCGCCGCTGGCAACCACCAGCAGGGCAAGCGAAAGAACCCACGTCACGCGGGGCCGGCGTGCAATGACGAGGCTGATGCGCCGCCACAGCCCGGTGACTCCGTCAAGGCCCCGGCCCGCAGTGGCGTCGCCCGGACCGGGGACGCCGGGGATGCCCGGCGCAATGCTGTGGGCGGTCGCCGTGTCCAGCCTGGGCCGGAACGGCCAAAAGGCGGCCCGGCCAAAGACGGCCAGCAGGGCGGGCAGGCAGGTCAGGGCGGCCACAAGGGAGAAGAAGATGCCGATCGCGGCGATGGGGCCCAGGCTGCGGTTGGAATTCAGCTCGGAAAACAACAGGCAGAGCAGGGCGAGGATCACGGTGGTGGCGGAGGCGGTGATCGGCTCCCACGCCCCGCGGAGGGCACGGCCCAGGGCAGCCCGGGCCGACTCCACGTGGTGCAGGGCTTCCCGAAAGCGGGCCACCAGCAGCAGCGAATAATCCGTGGCTGCCCCGATGACGAGGATGGACAGGATACCCTGGCTCTGCCCGCTGAGCTTGATCCAACCCCAGCGGGCCATGTAATACACCACCACAATGGCCGCACACAGGGCCGCGACGGAGGTGAAGAGCACCAGGACCGGCAGGACCACGGAGCGGTAGACCAGCAGCAGGATCACAAAGACGACGAGCAGGGCCACCAGCAGAAGCACGCCGTCGATCCCGGCGAACGCGCCCACCAGGTCCGCGCCGAGCCCCGCCGGCCCCGTGACGTAGTAGCTCATGCCGTCCGGGACATTCGCGGCCAGGACCTTGCGCAGCCCGTCCACGACCGTCTTCAGGTCCCCGGCGTCCGCCACCGGGACAATGTATTCGACGGCAAGACCGTCCTGGGACGGGATGGGCCCGGCGATGCCGGTTGTTGCACCCGCTGCGCCCTGGGGGACACCGGCGACGGCGCCCATCGTGCGGGGGAGGGCTGCCAGGACCTCCAGTTCGCCGTCCGTGGGCCTGCTTTTCGCGGTGACCAGCACCACGGCCGGCACGGTGCTGCTGTCCACAAACCGGTGCTGCCATTCCTGGACCGCGGTGGATTCGGCGCTGGCGGGCAGGAAGGCGGCCTGGTCGTTGCTGGACACCTGGGAGATTTTTCCGAACGTCGGCCCACCCACCCCGGCCGCTGCCAGCCACAGCAGGATCAGCAGGGCCGGCAGCGCCGGCCGCACCCATTTCCTTGAAGTCCTCATGAAACTGTTCATGGCCCCCATATTACTTCCACGATGGAGATATTTGTTCATGAAGAGACAAAATTCAGCAAAGTAGTAAGGAAAGGCGGAGTATTGATTCCATGATGTCGACCGACCCCTACGGAGAACTCCTGACTGCAATGCGGGAGTTTTCTCTCGAATCAGACCGCTATGTGGAGCGGGTTGCCGCCCTCTACGGCCTGCACCGCACTGACCTGAATGCGCTGGGGTATCTTGTGCGCCCGGGTGTGGGGGAGAAGCCGCTGACACCGGGGAAGCTCGGGGCGGCCCTTAACCTGAGCTCGCCGGCCACGACGGCACTGGTGGACAGGCTGGAACGCTCGGGCCATGTGACGCGCCAGCGGAGCCGCACGGACCGCCGCCAGGTGGACCTGGCCATGACGGACCATGCCGGGGAGGTGGGGCGCGCCATGTTCGGCCCGCTGGCCGCCGTCATGCGCGGGGCACTGGGGAAGTACACCCCGGGCGAGGTGGAACTGCTGACGCGGTTCCTGCATGAGATGACGGCCGCCACCGAAGCGGCCGGGGACGCTGTGGCTGCACCTGCCGGGGGAGCGGCGCACGGGGCCGGCCGGGACGGTACGGTGCCCTGAAGCCGGTGCCGGTGTGCCACAATGGCAGGGCCATCAGGCACCCGGACGAGGTGCGCCGTACCCGGCCAGCGACAAGACGGCGTTTGGGAGGATTGTGCCATGGCCTGGATTGTCTTGATTGTCTCCGGAACGCTTGAAGCCGTGTGGGCCACTGCCCTGGGCAGGAGCGAGGGTTTCAGCAAGCCGCTGCCGAGCATCATTTTCGTTGCGGCCCTCGCGGCCAGCATGGGGGGCCTGGCCTGGGCCATGCGGACACTGCCCGTCGGCACGTCCTATGCGGTGTGGGTGGGCATTGGCGCGGCCCTGACGGTCGCCTACGCCATGGCGACCGGCACCGAATCGGTGTCGCTGCTGAAGGTCCTGTTGCTTCTGGGACTCGTGTGCTGCATCGTGGGGCTGAAGCTGGCGCACTAGCTTAAACGTACGACGGCGACGCAAGGCTTGCGTCGCCGTCGTACGTTGCTGGTGGTGGGCGATACTGGGATCGAACCAGTGACCTCTTCCGTGTCAGGGAAGCGCGCTACCGCTGCGCCAATCGCCCCAGGGGGCCGGATTGGAAAAACTGCCGGAACCTTTGAGGTTCCGGCAGTTTCTTCTCCGAGTGGTCGACGAGATTCGAACTCGCGACATCCACCTTGGCAAGGTGGTGCTCTACCAACTGAGCTACGACCACATTTACTGCTTGCCGAAGCATTGCTTCAGCCAAATGAACGCGTGACGTTCATTCGTGGGCGATACTGGGATCGAACCAGTGACCTCTTCCGTGTCAGGGAAGCGCGCTACCGCTGCGCCAATCGCCCAATGCATCCCGCTGAACTATACAGCAAAATACCTTGGATCAGCCAAATGGAGGTGGGAACGGGATTCGAACCCGTGTACACGGCTTTGCAGGCCGTTGCCTCGCCTCTCGGCCACCCCACCGTGAGTACGTACGGTGTCCTGCGAGTGGTCGACGAGATTCGAACTCGCGACATCCACCTTGGCAAGGTGGTGCTCTACCAACTGAGCTACGACCACATCAGCGTTTCTTCCTGGCCTGTGGCGTCTCCGCTTCGGCAGTCCGTGTTGCTGCGGTGAAAACATTACCTGAGCTTTTTCCCAAACGCCAAATCGGCGCGCTGCGGCGTTCGGGGCTCGGACGGGTGACGGCCCTGGATCGCAGCAATCGCGCGGAAGTTGCCCGTCCGCCGTGAATTACAGGCGTGTGATTCGGGGGCCCATTTGGGGTGGTTTGACCCGTTTTTGGGAGGCTCGGGCGAAAATACGTGCTGTGTGCGTGGTCACACTGCCTGGCTGGAGGCGGCCCGTGCCGGGGGGTGGCGGACCCGATTATGCACTCGCGCGGGTTTGGGCTATTGTTTTGAACGCACCAAGGAACACCGCGGAAGCGGACAACGGTCCACTCGGTCCGACTTGGGCGATTGGCGCAGTGGTAGCGCGCTTCGTTCACACCGAAGAGGTCACTGGTTCGAACCCAGTATCGCCCACCAACACAAAAGCCCCTCTGACCAGCACAAACACTGGTCAGAGGGGCTTTTTCGTTGCCGTGGCCCTTCCCTGCGCCGACCCGGCGTTATCCGCCGGCCCCGTCTTATCCACAGCCGGGCGTTGGCGGCCTGCAAAGTGTCGGCGGGTAGTGAAATAGTGGAACCATGACGGCACCAGCATTGGCACACACCACCGACCTTGGGCGCATGTACGCCCGTTCCCTGTCGGAACCGCCCAAGGTTCCATCGATCACCACGGTGATCGGCCAGCAGGCGGCGAGCCTGGACGGCTGGATCGGTTACATGGCGGCCAATGCCGTGGCCAGGCACCCCGACCTGGGCGACGCCGTGGGCAATCCGGGCCGCCTGCGCACCGTGGTGCGGGACAGCTCCAACGCCGCCGAACAGTACCGGGATGCTGCCGCCTCCCGCGGGGACCGGGTCCACCACTACTGCGAACAGGTCGCGTTGCGCGCCCTGGGCCGGCCCCACCAAATGCCGGAGGCGCGCGCCGCACTGGCGGACAAGGGTGAGGAAAACTTTGCCGTGCGTTTCGACGCCTGGTGGGATGAGTACAAGGTCCAGCCGCTGGCGCCGGAAATCACCGTATGGAATGAAACGCTTGGCTATGCCGGCACGCTGGACCTGGTGGCCACCATCGGCGGCAAGCTGTGCATCATCGACTACAAGACGAAGGGCACCGACCGCAATGGCCAGGTCAAGGGCCTGGACGCCAAGGTGGTCATGCAGCTCGTGGCGGGCATGAAGGCCGAGGAATCCATAGTGGACGAATCCGCCGGCACCTGGGAGGCCTGGAAATACGGGACGGACCCCGTCCTGCTGGGGGTGGCCATCGGCGAGACCGAGGTCCGCACCCTGCGTGCCAATCCGGCCGTGCTCAAACAGCACTGGTTCAAGTTCGCCTCCCTGCGCCGCGTCTGGCAGACCTCGCTCGAGGCCGCCCAGGCCGGAGCGCCGCTGCTGCCCATCGCAGCTCCTGCCGGCTGAGCCCTGCGGGCAGGGCTCAGCCGGCAGGATCGCGGCCCGGGCACTGCCGGCCTGTCCTGCTGGCGGAATCATGGGTGGCCGGAACGGCCAACTAGACTGGATGCCTGGGCGCTCCCGCGGCCCGAACAGGCACGCACCGACACCAAAGTGAGGTCCCCACCATGGCCATTTTGAGCATTCGCATCATCGGCGACCCCGTCCTGCGCACCCCTGCCGAAGAAGTGACCGAGTTTGGCCCCGAACTGGCCAAGCTGATCGAGGACATGGCCGAGACCATGGCGGACGTCCGCGGCGCCGGGCTCGCCGCGCCCCAGGTCGGCATCAGCAAGCGCATCTTCACGTATTCGGTGGACGGTGCCGAGGGGCATGTCATCAACCCCGTCATTGCCGCCAGCGACGATTTCGCCCCCGACGAGCCCGAAGGCTGCCTGTCGGTTCCGGGCCTGGGCTTCAGCGTCCGACGCCACCGGTGGGTGCGGATCACCGGTGTGGATAAAAACGGCGGGCCGCTGGACATGGAAGCCACCGGCCTGCTGGCCAAGTGCTTCCAGCACGAGACCGACCACCTGGACGGGAAACTCTATGTGGACCGGCTCGAGGGCGAGGACCGCAAAACCGCCCTGCGTGCCATCCGCACGGCGAACTACCACAACGTCACGGCGGAGACACTCACCAAGCGTGCCCGCACGGTCGGCTCCGCGTTCGGCGCAGGCGCCGCCGGATGAGGGTCCTCTTTGCCGGCACCCCCGCCGTCGCCCTGCCGTCGCTGGAGGCGTTGCGTGCCGCCGGGCACCAGGTCGTCGCGGTCCTGACCCGCCCGGACGCGCCGCTGGGACGCAAACGGGTGCTCACGCCGTCGCCCGTCGCCGCCCGCGCCGCCGAACTGGGCCTGCCTGTCATCAAGGCGGACAAGGTCGACGCCGCCGCCCGGGAAGCCATCGCGGCCGCCCGCCCCGACGTGGCCGCCATCGTCGCCTACGGGGCCCTGGTGCCGGAATCGGCCCTGGCCATCCCGGCGCACGGCTGGATCAACCTGCACTTTTCCCTGCTGCCGGCCTGGCGCGGCGCCGCCCCCGTCCAGCACGCCGTCATCCACGGCGATGAGCTCATTGGCGCTTCCACCTTTTTGCTGGAGAAGGGCCTGGACACGGGGGACGTGTACGGGACCATGACCGAACCCATCCGCTCCACGGACACCAGTGCGGCACTGCTGGAGCGCCTCTCGCACAGCGGCGCGGCACTCCTGGCACAGACCATCGACGGGCTGGCTGCCGGGAGGCTGACCGCCGTGCCGCAGCGGGGGGAGGTCTCCCTCGCCCCCAAACTGGGGCTGGAGGACGGCCACGTGAACTGGCACGACCCTGCCCTGGCCATCGACCGCAGGGTCCGCGGCGTCACCGCCGAGCCCGGGGCCTGGACCACGCTGCAGGGCCAGCGCTTCAAGCTCGGCCCCGTCACGCAGCGTCCGGACGTCACGCAGCTGGCCCCGGGGCAGCTGCAGGTGGACGCCAAGGCGGTGCTGGTGGGGACGGGCTCACATGCGGTGGAACTGGCCATGGTGCAGCCGGGCGGCAAGAAGATGATGAAGGCAAATGACTGGGCCCGCGGCCTGGCGAACAAGGAAGACGTGGTGTTTGAATGACCAGCGAACAAGGCGGTCCGGCAGGCCGGTCCGGACACCCCCGGGACCAGGGGCGCCCGGGCGGCCACGCCGGGGTGCGGCGCCGCGACGACGCCGGGCGTGAACGCAACCGGCGCACGGGGCGCAACCGCACGGAATCGGCCCCGTCGCAGCGCACCCGCGCCGCGGACCCCGCCCGGCTGGTCGCCTTCGAGGTGCTCCGGGCCGTCTCCGGCGACGATGCCTACGCCAACCTGGTGCTGCCGGCCCGGATCCGCAACCACCACCTGGACCGCCGCGACGCTGGGTTTGCCACCGAACTCGCCTACGGCGCACTGCGCGCCCAGGGCACCTACGACGCCATCCTGGCCCGCTGCGTGGACCGCCCGCTGGCGGAGCTGGACCCGGCCGTCCTGGACGCGCTGCGCATCGGCGTCCACCAGCTGCTTGCCATGCGGGTCCCGGCGCATGCGGCGCTCGACCAGACCGTCGGCCTGGCACGCGCCGTCATTGGCGCCGGCCCGGCCGGACTGATCAACGCCGTGCTGCGCAAGGTATCCGCCAAGGACCTGCCGGCATGGCTGGCGGATCTGACCGACGGGCTGGGCGACGACGTCAAGGTCGCCGCCGTCGAGCACTCCCACCCCGAATGGATCGTCCGCGCCCTGCGCCAGGCCCTCGTGGCCCACGGCCGCGACGCCGCCGAAATCACGGCACTGCTCGAGGCCGACAACGCCGCCCCCGTCGTCAACCTGGTGGCCCTGCCCGGGATCGGCAGCCTGGCGGAGGCGTTCGACGCCGGGTTCACGCCCGGCCCGCTCGTCACCGGCTCCGCACTGTCCTCCGGCGGCGACCTGGGCCGGCTCTCCAGCGTCCGCGACGGCACCGTCCGCGTCCAGGACGTCGGCTCCCAGCTGGTGGCCCGCGCCCTGGCCGGGGTGGAGCTGAAATCGGAGCTCGACGGCGGCGAGGAACGCTGGCTTGACCTGTGCGCCGGGCCCGGCGGCAAGGCCGCGCTGCTGGCCGCCCTTGCGGCGGAAAAGGGTGCCTGGATCCTGGCCAACGAGCCTGCCCCGCACCGGGCCAAACTGGTGGGCCAGGCCATGGCCGCCATCCCGGAAGACACCTGGACGGTGCGCACCGGCGACGGCCGCGACGTGGGACGGGACCATCCGGCGTCGTTCGACAGGATCCTGGTGGACGCCCCGTGCACCGGGCTGGGCGCCCTGCGCCGCCGGCCCGAATCCCGCTGGCGCCGGAAGCTCTCCGACGTCTCCGAACTTGGCCCGCTGCAACGCGAACTGCTCGGATCGGCGCTGGCCGCCGTCAAGCCCGGGGGAGTGGTGGCCTATGTGACGTGCTCGCCGCACACGGCGGAGACACTTGCCGTGGTCGAGGACGCCCTGCACGGGCGCGCTGACCTTGAGCTGCTCGACGCCGGGGCCGCCCTGGATGCCGCCAGCCTGACCGGGGACCTTGGCGCCGGGAACGCGCGGTCGCCGCTGCCCGTCAGCCGCATGACGGCCCAGCTGTGGCCGCACCTGCACCAGACCGACGCCATGTTCCTCGCCCTCTTCCGCAAGCTCTGACCCCTCCCGAAAGGCAGGCATCATGCCCTCCACCACGCCCCGGTGCTGCATCAACCCCAGCATCCTCTCGGCGGATTTCGTCAACCTCGAGGCCGAGCTGGCCCGCATCGCCAACGCCGACGCCGTGCACGTGGATGTCATGGACAACCACTTCGTGCCGAACCTGACCATCGGGCTGCCGGTGGTGGAACGGATCCAACAGGTCAGCCCGGTCCCGCTGGATGCGCACCTGATGATTTCCGAGGTGGACCGCTGGGCGCCGAAGTTCGCCGACGCCGGGCTCGCGTCCGTGACCTTCCATGTGGAGGCCTCCGACGCGCCGGTGAAGCTTGCCCGGGAACTGCGCGCCCGCGGGGCCAGGGCGGGCATGGCGTTGCGCCCGGCCACCCCGGTGGAGCCGTACCTGGACCTGCTTCCGGAGCTGGACATGCTGCTGGTGATGACGGTGGAGCCGGGCTTCGGCGGGCAGGCGTTCCTGGATGTGATGCTGCCCAAGATCCGGCGTGCCCGGGCCGCCATTGACGGGGCCGGGGTGGATGTTGCCATCCAGGTCGACGGGGGCATCACGGAGGAAACCATCACGCGTGCCGCCGAGGCCGGGGCCAACGTCTTTGTGGCGGGCTCGGCCGTGTACGGCAGGCCGTCGCCCGCGGAGGCCATCGACTCGCTGCGCGCGAAGGGCCGGCTCGCCTTCGGCTAGGCGGGAATTCAGCTAGGCAGAAATTTGGTTGGCCGGGAATTTGGTTGGCTGGGAATGCCGGCGGCCCGGCGTGCGTTGGGACAAATATGGTAACAATGTCCGGCCAATTTGGCGACAGGGGCAAAAGTGCCATAATGAAGTAGGCGCCCGCCACAGCGGGCGCCAAACAGTGCCAAGGGCTTTTAGCAATTGGAACCAAGCATTTAGCATTGCCAAAAACATAGCAACATCAACGTGCTCCGGGGTCGGTGTAATTCCGAACCGGCGGTTATAGTCCGCGACCCGAGCGCAGCAGGCTGGAAACAGCAGGCGGCGCACGGCTGATCTGGTGAAATTCCAGTACCGACAGTTAAAGTCTGGATGGGAGAAGCACGAACACTTTTGGCCTTCGCGCCAGGTGCCGCAGCCCGCGGCAGCCTGTGCCGGACCGAAACTGTACGTTACCCCCGGAGCCATCGCGGTTCGAAAGGGAGGTAACAGTGGACTTTCTGCGATGGCTCTTTGACGCCAAGCTTGAATTCGCCGGCGGCGGATTCCTCCTGTGGCGTGAAGTCATGGGCAATCTTTTCGGGCTCGCCAGCGCCCTCGGCGGCATGCGCCGCAAAACCTGGGCCTGGCCGGTCGGCATCATCGGCAACGCACTCCTCTTCACGGTCTTCATGGGTTCCGTCTTCGGCTCGCCGGTCTACGCGAACCTGCTGGGCCAGGCCGGGCGCCAAATCGTGTTCATCGCCGTCTCCGTGTACGGCTGGCAGCGCTGGCGGGCCACACGGGCGCCGAAGAACGACGACGGCTCCGCCCCGGGTGCCGCCGTCGCCCCCCGCTGGGCCGGGGGCCGGACGCGCTGGTCCCTGGCCGCGGCCATGGTGCTGGGCACCGCCGTCCTGACCCCGGTGTTCCGGGCCCTGGGTTCCTACGAACCCGTGTGGGCTGATGCCTGGATCTTCATGGGCTCCCTGCTGGCCACCTACGGCATGGCCAAGGGGTGGGTGGAATTCTGGCTCATCTGGGTGGCCGTTGACATTGTGGGCGTGCCGCTGCTGTTCAGTGCCGGCTACTATGCCTCGGCCTTCATGTACATCTTCTACGGGGCGTTCACCCTGGCCGGCTTCTTTGTCTGGTGGCGTGTAGGCCGCCGGGCCGGGCACGCCGCCCCCTCCACAACAACAGTCCCGGGCCGCCCCACCGCGGTGGGCGCGGGCATGAGCGCCATGGGCAGAAATGAGGCCGGGAAGTGACTCCCAGGGCAGAGCGCCACCTTGATCCAGAATCCTTCAGCAACCCCGTCGTCGTCGCCATGGAGACGGCCCTGGCCGTGGCACGGCAGGGTGTGCGCGGTGCCAACCCGCTGGTGGGCGCCGTCATCATTGATGCCGACGGCACGGTCCTGGCCATTGGCAGGCACCTGGGCGCCGGCACGCCCCACGCCGAGGCGGACGCCATCAACTCACTGCGCGGCACGCGGCGGGAACTGTCCGCCGCCACCATGGTGGTCACGCTGGAACCCTGCAACCACCAGGGCCGCACGCCGGCCTGTTCCCAGGCCATCATTGACGCCGGCATCGGCAACGTGGTCTATGCCGTGGACGATCCGCACTCCCCGGCCGCAGGCGGCGCGGACAGGCTCCGCCGCGAAGGCATCAACGTCCGCTCCGGCCTCATGGCGGAAGCGGCCCGGGAGCTGAACCGGCAATGGTTCGCAGCGGTGAAGGCCGGGCGGCCCTTTGTCACGGCCCGGCTGGCCCAGACCCTGGACAGCAGGATCGCGGCGGCCGACGGCACCAGCCAGTGGATCACCTCGCCGGAATCCCGGCTGGACTCGCACAAGCTGCGGGCGCGCGTCGATGCCATCGTGGTCGGCACCGAAACCATTTTTGTGGACAACCCGCGCCTGACGGCCCGGGACGCCGACGACGGCGACGCCGGGCACCAGCCGTTGCGCGTCGTCATGGGGATGCGTGAGATCCCCGAAGACGCGGCGGTGCGGCAGCGGAGCGCCCCCGGCTTCCTGCAGCTGCGCACCCACGATCCGGCCGACGTCGTACGCGTCCTGCACGACCGCGGCGTGGACCACCTCATGGTCGAGGGCGGGTCCAAGATCAGCGCCGCGTTCCTGGCTGCCGGGCTGGTGGACGAACTCGTCGTCTACCTGGCGCCCACACTCCTGGGCTCCGGCATCCCGGCGCTGAACGACCTCGGCATCGGCACCCTGGCGCAGGCCCAGCAATGGGAATGGGACGCCACCACCTCCGGCCCGGTCGAGCGGCTCGGCCCGGACCTGAAACTCACACTCATGCCGGCAAGGGTGCCGGAAACCACCACTGAAGAAGGACTGCACTAAATGTTCACCGGAATCATTGAGGGCCGCGGCACCGTGGTCCGACTCGAGAACCACCAGGATTCGGACAGCGCCACTCTGGTCTTGGACACCGGTGCCGCCGGCAACACCGCCGCCGGCCTGCCCCTGGGCGGATCCATCGCGGTCAACGGCGTGTGCCTGACGGCCGTGCGCATCGACGGCGCCACGGTGGAGGTCGACGTCATGGGCGAAACACTGCAGCGCACCACCACCGGTTCCCTGGCCGCGGGCGGCACGGTCAACCTCGAACGCTGCGTGCCGGCCGGCGGACGCCTGGACGGGCACGTGGTCCAGGGCCACGTGGACGGCGTGGGCGCCCTCCTGGAACGCGAAAACCAGGGCAACTGGGACCGGCTGCGCTTCTCGGTGCCCACCGCCCTGTCGCGCTACATCGCCGAAAAGGGCTCCATCGCCGTCGACGGCGTCTCGCTCACCGTGACCGCAGTGAGCCTGCCACAGGAGCCGCAGCAGTGGTTTGAGGTGGGGCTGATCCCGGTCACACTCGCCAACACCGGCCTGGGCGGCAAGGAGGTGGGCGGGCAGGTGAACCTCGAGGTTGACGTGCTGGCCAAATACGCCGAACGTCTGCTCCAGTTCGCGGTCCCCGCCACCGGCACCGCCGCCCATGTGGCCACCGATTCGGACACCGAAGGGGCACGGCAATGAGCGCCCTGACCAACCCGGCCACGCTGCTGGACCCCGTTGCCGCAGCCGTCGAAGCCATCGCCAACGGCCAGGCCGTGCTGGTCGTGGACGACGAGAACCGCGAAAACGAGGGCGACATCATCTTCGCCGCCCAGCACAGCACCCCCGCCCTGATGGGCTGGACCATCAGGCACAGCTCCGGCGTCATCTGCGTCCCCATGGAAGACGTCCGGGCGGACGCCCTGGCGCTGCCGCCCATGGTGGCGCACAACCAGGACGCCAAGGGCACGGCGTACACCGTCAGCTGCGACGCCGCCGTCGGTGTCAGCACCGGCATCAGTGCCACCGACAGATCGCTCACCGCCAATGTCCTGGCCGCCCCGGCCTCCGGGCCCGACGCCGTCACCCGCCCCGGCCACATGTTCCCCCTGCGCGCCGTGCCCGGCGGAGTGCGCCAGCGGCCCGGCCATACCGAAGCCTCCGTTGAACTGTGCAAGCTGGCCGGCTGCGAACCGGTGGCCGTCATTGCAGAGGTGGTGGACGACGCCGGGCAAATGGTCAGGCTCGAGGGCCTGCGGGACTTTGCCGACGCTAACTCCCTCGTGCTGATTTCCATCGCCGACCTCGTGGCGCACCTCAACGCCCCGGCCACGGCCGGTGCCACGGCCGGAGCGGCAGGAACCCGCCATGAGTGAGGCTGTCGTGGCACGCCCCGAGGGGGTGGCCCCCGACGCAATTGTTACGGGCGGACCGGTCGTGAAATTGCCCACACCCTTTGGATCCTTTCAGGCCCAGGCCTGGGTGGATTCGGCCACCGGCGCCGAACACCTGAGCCTGAGCGCGCCAGGCGTGGAGCCGGTACCGTCCGGGGCCGCGCCGTTGGTCCGGCTGCACTCCGAATGCCTCACCGGCGACGTCTTTGGTTCGTTCCGCTGCGACTGCGGCGAACAGCTTGACTACGCGCTGGAACTGATCCACCGGCAGGGCGGCACGCTGGTCTACCTGCGCGGCCACGAGGGCCGCGGGATCGGCCTGGCCAACAAGATGCGGGCCTACAGCCTGCAGGAGGCCGGCGCGGACACCGTGGAAGCCAACGAACAGCTGGGCCTGCCCGTGGACGGGCGCGACTACGCCGCGGCCGCCGGCATCCTCCACGCCCTGGGCCTGACCAGCCTGCGGCTGCTGAGCAACAATCCGCTGAAATCCGCGGACCTCTCCCGCCACGGCATCAATGTCACGGAGATTGTCCCCACCCACGTGCCGGCCCGCGCCGAAAACCTCCGCTACCTGGAAACCAAGCGCGACCGCATGCACCACACCCTGGACGTCACCACACCCACACCCACGGAAGGACCCACCACATGAGCGGCCACGGAGCACCCACGATCGGATTCAGCGGCCAGGAAAAGTCGCAGGCAGCCCACCTGAAACTGGCCATCGTTGCCGCCAGCTGGCACACCGAAATCATGGACGGCCTGGTGGCAGGGGCCCTGCGCGGCGCCGCCGACGCCGGCATCGCCGAGCCCACCCTCATCCGGGTCCCCGGCAGCTTTGAACTGCCCGTTGCCGCAGCGCGCCTGGCCCCGGCCTACGACGCCGTCGTCGCCCTGGGCGTGGTGATCCGCGGCGGCACCCCCCACTTTGACTATGTGTGCCAGGCGGCCACGATGGGCCTGACCGATGTCAGCGTCCGCACCGGAAAGCCCGTCGGCTTCGGCGTCCTGACCTGCGACACCGAACAGCAGGCCCTGGACCGCGCCGGCCTGCCGGGCTCCATGGAGGACAAGGGCCATGAGGCCGTGACGGCGGCCCTCGCCACCGCCCTGACCCTCGCCGAAGTGGGCCAGATGACCTCACAGTTGTCCGATTCCATTTCCCCGACCCAGTAGGCTGGAGACCGTGAAGACCTTCGAATCCCTTTTTGACGAGCTGAGTGAGAAAGCCGCAGCCCGGCCCGCCGGCTCCCGTACCGTGGCCGAACTGGAGTCGGGCATCCACGGTATCGGCAAGAAAGTGGTTGAGGAAGCCGCCGAGGTGTGGATGGCCGCCGAATATGAATCGGATGAGGCCTGCGCGGAGGAGATTTCCCAGCTGTTCTACCACCTTCAGGTCATGATGATCGCCAAGGGCCTGACGCTTCAGGACGTTTACAAGCATCTCTAGCCACACGCCGTGGCTTGCCAAACCCCTGAACGTGCGCCGGGTGCCGGCGCCGATCCTTGCCGTTCCGACCTGAAAGACGTTTCCCATGCTGAGAGTTGCCGTGCCCAACAAGGGCGCCCTGTCCGAATCCGCCTCCGCCATGCTGGCCGAAGCCGGCTACCGCCAACGCCGCGACAGCCGCGAGCTGGTCATGGTGGACCCGGAGAACAACGTTGAATTCTTCTTCCTGCGCCCCCGCGACATTGCGGTGTACGTGGGCGCCGGCACGCTCGACGTCGGCATCACCGGCCGCGACCTTTTGCTGGACGCACAGGTGGAGGCCGACGAACTGCTGCCGCTGGGGTTCGCCGTGTCCACCTTCCGCTTTGCCGGTCCGGTGGGGCAGTTCACCACGGCCGCGGAGCTTGACGGCAAGCGCCTGGCCACCAGCTACGACGGCCTGCTGCGCGAATACCTGGCCGAGCTGGGCATCAAGGCCAAGGTGGTCCGGCTCGACGGCGCCGTGGAATCCTCGGTGCGCCTGGGCGTGGCGGACGCCATCGCCGACGTCGTGGAAACCGGCAGCACGCTCAAGGCTGCCGGCATGGAGATCTTCGGCGAACCGATCCTCAACTCCGAGGCCCTGCTGATCGGGCGCCGCGGCGTCACCCCGCCCCCCGGCGTCGAGGTGCTGATCCGCCGCCTGCACAGCGTCCTCGTGGCGCGCCAGTACGTGCTCCTGGACTACGACGTGCCCAAGGCACTGATGGAAAAGGCCACGGCGCTGACCCCCGGCCTCGAATCGCCGACCGTGTCCCCGCTGCGCGACTCCGACTGGGTGGCGGTGCGGTCCATGGTGCCCACCAAGGACACGAACCGGGTCATGGACGAGCTGTACGACCTGGGCGCCCGCGCCATCCTCGTCAGCAGCATCCACGCCTGCCGCATCTAAGGGGAACCGCCATGAGTGTTGCCATCCGCGTCATCCCGTGCCTGGACGTGGACGCCGGCCGCGTGGTCAAGGGCGTGAAGTTCCAGAACCTGCGCGACGCCGGCGACCCCGTTGAGCTGGCCCAGCGCTACGACCGCGCCGGCGCCGACGAGCTGACGTTCCTGGACGTCACGGCATCCTCCGGCAACCGGGACACCACCTTTGACGTGGTGTCCCGCACCGCCGAGCAGGTCTTCATTCCGCTCACCGTGGGCGGGGGAGTGCGCGAGGTCGCCGACGTCGACAAGCTCCTGCGCTGCGGGGCGGACAAGGCCTCCATCAACACCGCGGCGATCGCCCGTCCGCAGGTGATTGACGAGATCACCCGGCGATTCGGCTCCCAGGTCCTGGTGCTCAGCGTCGACGCGCGCCGCACCCGCGACGGGCACACGCCGTCGGGCTTTGAGGTGACCACGCACGGCGGGCGCAAGGGCACCGGCATTGACGCGATCGACTGGGCCAGGGAGGCCGCCGACCGCGGCGTCGGGGAAATCCTGCTCAACTCGATTGACGCCGACGGCACCAAGGAAGGCTTTGACCTCGAGCTCATCCGCCTGGTCCGCGCCGCCGTGCACGTGCCGATCATCGCCTCCGGCGGCGCCGGCGCACCGGAACACTTCCCGCCGGCCGTCGCGGCAGGCGCCAACGCCGTGCTCGCAGCCTCGATCTTCCACTTCGGCCCGGACAACGCGATCGCCGACGTGAAAAGGGCCATCCGCGAAGCCGGCTACGAAGTCCGCTGACCCCACAGACCCTCGGTTGCAACCGGGGGTCTTTTGGGCAACGCTCCCGCGCGAATGGGGGTGTTTTTCCCGACGCCCCCGCAGCCGCCGCGCACATGCCTGCGAACGCTGCGGGAGCGTTTGGGTTTTAACCCCCGTTTGCGCGGGAGCGTCGGTGGAAAACGCCCCGGTTGCAACCGAGCGTCGGTGGGGGTGGGGGCTAGAGTCCTACGGGGGCCGTGCGCAGGAGCGCCACTGCGTCGGCCTGGCCCTCGAAGGACACCAGGGCCTGGCCGGTGCGGCCGTTGGCGTGCATCAGCAGCTCGCCGGGTTCGCCAATGATCGCGACGGACACCGGGGCGCGCTTGGCCACGTGGCGGGGGCCGTCGGGATTGACCAGCACCACGCCGAGGTCCACGCTGCGGTACAGGATGGCCGCGCGCTTGACGAGTTCGGTCCACAGGTCCTCGGAGTAGCCGGCGTCCAGGGCGCGCGGGGCCCAGCGGTCGGTGGCCCGGCGGATGTCCTCCGTGTGGACGAAGAATTCGACGAGGTTGGCGCTGCGGTCAACCGCGTGCAGGGCAAACGGGGACAGCTTCGGGGGGCCGCTGCGGAACCTTTCCACCAGGGCGGCGTAGGCCGTGGGCGTGGAGGAAGCCTCGGCCAGCTTGGCCGTCGCCTTCTCGGAAACCTTGTTCCATGGCTTGATCACCAGCCCCACGCCCACCTTGGCGCTGTGCTCGCGAAGGAACAGGTGGGCGGCCAATTCCTGGGTCCGCCATCCGGCACAGAGTGTAGGCGCTCCCGGACCGGCGGCCAGCAGGGTCTCGGCAAGGACTTCACGGGATGGCTCTACGTATTGCATCACTTGTGAAATTAGCATGTATTCGCCCTCAACGGCACCTGGAACCGCCGTAACCGGCACCACTTTTGCAATGTGCCGGCCCCGGGCGGCGGCCGGGCCCGCAGGAAAACTTTTGTGGCACTAGAATTGGCCTTGATGCCGCACCTGCCAGAACCCCAGACCGTCCCCGCCACGCCGTCCATGGAAGCCCTCCCGGAGGAGGTGTCGGCGCTGCTCAAACGTGACGGCGCCGGCCTGGTGGCCGCCGTCGTCCAGCAGTTCGACACGCACGAGGTGCTCATGCTTGGCTGGATGGACGATGAAGCCCTGCGCCGCACGCTGACCTCCGGCCGGGTGACGTTCTGGTCGCGCTCCCGCGGCGAGTACTGGCGCAAGGGGGACACCTCCGGCCACTTCCAATACGTCAAGGCCGTGGCCATCGACTGCGACGGCGACGCGCTGCTCGTCACCGTGGACCAGGTGGGGGCCGCCTGCCACACCGGCACCCGGACCTGCTTTGAGGGCCGGGAGCTGGCCGCAACCGTCGGCAGCCGCGGATAACGGCGCCACCGTCCATCAGCCCGCCTGATACGAAAGTACATTCACTTCATGCAAGATCTTGGTGTCATCAGCCCCACGCTCGCGGAATTCCGTGAACTCGCCCGGACCCGCAGGGTGGTTCCCGTCCACCTCAAGGTGCTGGCGGACGCGCAGACCCCGATCGGCCTGTACCGCACCCTGGCCGCGGAGGCCCCGGGCACCTTCCTGATGGAGTCGGCGGCGGCCGGCGGCGTCTGGTCCCGCTATTCGTTCATCGGGGTGAAGTCCGGTGCCACCCTGACCACGGACGACGGCGGCGCCCACTGGCAGGGCGAGCCGCCCGTGGGCGTGCCCCTGGAAGGAAACCCCGTGGAGGCCGTGGCGGCCACCCTGAAGCTGCTGGCCACCGAGCGCTTCGAAGGGCTGCCGCCGTTCACGTCGGGACTCGTGGGCTTCGTGGGCTGGGAATCGGTGCGGCACTGGGAAAGGCTTCCCTCGCCGCCGGAAGACGACCTCCACCTGCCCGAGCTTGCCCTGAACCTCATTTCCGACATGGCCGTGCACGACAACGCCGAAGGCACGGTGCTGCTGATCGCCAACGCGATCAACGTCAACGGCACGGACGAAAACGTCGACGCCGCCTGGCACGACGCCGTGGCGCGCGTGCGGCGCATGGTGGACCAGCTGCGCACCCCTGTGGCCCAGCCGATGTCCGTCATGGATGTCTCCGGAGCCCCTTTCGCCGAGAGCGTCCGGGAGCGCTGGGAACGCAACGAATACCTGAAGGCGGTGGACCGGGGCAAGGAAGCCATTGTGGACGGCGAGGTCTTCCAGGTGGTGATTTCGCGCCGCTTTGAAATGGAGTGCAAGGCCTCGGCACTGGACGTGTACCGCGTGCTGCGCAACACCAACCCCAGCCCGTACATGTACCTATACAGCTTTCAGGATGCCCACGGCACGCCGTACTCCATCGTCGGCTCGTCGCCGGAAGCACTGGTGAGCGTGAGCGGGAGCGAGGTCATCACGCACCCGATCGCAGGATCACGGCCCCGGGGCGGTTCGGTGGAGGAGGACAAATTCCTCGCCAGGGACCTCCTCGCCGATGCCAAGGAACGCTCGGAGCACCTCATGCTCGTGGACCTTTCCCGCAACGACCTCTCCAAGGTCTGCGAACCCGGCACGGTGGACGTCACCCAGTTCATGGAAGTGGAGCGCTTCAGCCACATCATGCACCTGGTCTCCACCGTGGTGGGCACCCTGGCCGCGGACAAGACCGCCTATGATGTGCTGGCCGCCACCTTCCCGGCAGGGACGCTGTCCGGTGCGCCCAAGCCGCGCGCCCTGCGCCTGCTCGACGAGCTTGAGCCGCACCGCCGCGGCATTTACGGCGGCGTGGTGGGCTACCTGGACTTTGCCGGCGACATGGACATGGCCATCGCCATCCGCTCCGCCCTGCTGCTGGGCGGCAAGGCGTACGTGCAGGCCGGCGGCGGCATCGTGGCCGATTCCGTCAACGAAACCGAGGCCCAGGAAACCGTGAACAAGGCCGCGGCGCCGCTGCGTGCCGTTCATGCCGCCGCCTCGCTGCGGGCCCTGCGGGAAGATCCCGTCGCAGACGCCGGGGCCGGTCCCGGGGACGCCCCGGCGCACGATGCCACCGAACCCAACGCTGCCAGGGCCGGGAGGCTGTCATGAGTGCCACATCGTCCGTGCCCGCCTGGAAGCGCAAGTCCACACTGGTCATGCTGGCCATCCTGGCGGCGCTGGCCGTCTTCGGCACCACCACCCAGACCTGGCTCCACGTCTCCATCGCCCAGGGCGCGGTCCAGCAGTCGGACCTGAACATCCCGGGCAGCAAGGCTGCCGTCGCCGTCTCCGCGCTGGCCCTCGTGGCCCTGGCCGGTGCCTTGGCGGCGACCATCGCCGGCCGGGTGGCGCGGATCATCACCGGCGTCATCGTCCTGCTGGCCGCGGCGGGGATCATCGTCGTCGTCCTGGGTGTGCTGGCGGACCCCTCCGCGGCCGCCATGGCCGAGGTGGGCAAGGCCACCGGGGTGGTTGGGGTGGCCAGCAATGCCGCCACCACCTGGTTCCCCGTAGCTGCCGTGATTGCCGCCGCCGTGCTCGCCCTGGCCGCCGTGCTCATCCTGTGGGCGGGCCGCGGCTGGACCGTGCGCTCCAGGTACGACGCCGCTGCCGCCCCGGGTGCCCAGCCCGCCCCGGGCGCCCCGATTGACGAGGTGGACAGCTGGGACAGGCTCAGCCGGGGCGATGATCCCACGGCCTAGGCCGGGCAGTCGTCCACGGCGTGGCCGCGTTTCGGCTTCCACCAGCTTCTAATGGCAGAATGTATTGCAGTATCCGCAGCAAAGGGAGAATTACCATGAGCAACAAGTCGGCCACCACGTCCGCAACGGTCAGCACCGAGGGGCCCATCGACCACAGCATTGACCTGGGGCACGGAAACAGCCCCGCAGCCTGGACCTGCGTCACCGTCATGCTCGTGGGCGTCATCGTCGGATGCATCGCCTTCCTCATTGGCGAAAGCGCCACGATCCTGTTCTGGATCGGCGTGGCCGTGATCGTCGTCGGACTCATCGTGGGCCTGGCCATGAAGGCCGCCGGCTACGGCGTGGGCGGCAGCAAGCTGAAGAACAACGGCCACTGAGCGTGACCGTTTTGCAGGACATCATTGCGGGCGTCAAGGAAGACCTTGACGCCCGCAGGCGGGCTGTGCCGCTGGAGGAATTGAAGGCACGTGCCGCCGCGGCACGCCCCGCCCTGGACGCCCATGCGGCGCTTGGCGGGGACAGTGCGGTGCGCCCCGAGGTGCGCGTCATCGCCGAGGTCAAGCGCCGCAGCCCGTCCAAGGGCGCCCTGGCCGGCATTGCCGATCCGGCCGCCCTCGCCGGTACATATGCAGCCGGCGGCGCATCCGTGATCAGCGTGTTGACCGAGGAGCGCCGCTTTGGCGGCTCCCTGGCCGACCTCGACGCCGTGCGTGCCGCCGTGGACATTCCGGTGTTGCGCAAGGACTTCACCTGCGACCCCTACATGATTTGGGAGGCCCGGGCGCACGGCGCCGACGTGGTCCTGCTCATCGTGGCAGCGCTGACGGACGGTGAACTGCGCAACTACCTGGCGTTGGCGCACGAGCTGGGCATGAACGCGATCGTCGAAACGCACACGGCCGAAGAAATTGAACGCGCCGTGGCCGTGGACGCCAGGATCATCGGCATCAACGTCCGCAACCTGAAAACCCTTGAGGTGGACCGCGGCAACTTTGCCGCGCTGGCCGGGAACATTCCGGCCGGGCCGGTGGTCATTGCAGAATCCGGCGTGCGCGGCGCACAGGACGTGCGCCACTATGCCGGGCACGGTGCGAACGCCGTCCTGGTGGGGGAGGCGCTCGTCACCGACGCCACGCCGCTGGAACGGATCACCGAATTCCGGCAGGCCGGCGCGGACGCCATCAAGGCGCTGCAGGCCGGTGTGCGCCAGCCCTGAACCCGGTTCCGCCGCCCGCCCGGAAACAGCAACGACCCATTCGAAACTATGAGCAACGAACAGGACGGTGGAACTGATGGCCCATGAGCCCACAGCTTCGTCATCAGGACCTGCCGGCATGGAGGATCCCGCAACGGCGTTCCTGGCCGGCGGGCACGGACCGGACGCCGGGGCACCGGCGCATTCCCTGCGCCATGCGCCGGGTCCCTACTTTGGCAGCTACGGCGGGCGCTGGATGCCCGAATCACTCATCGCCGCCCTGGACGAGCTCGAGGACACCTTCGAAAAGGCCAAGGCCGATCCGGAGTTCCTGGCCGAAGTGGCCGAGCTGAACAAGAACTACTCCGGCCGGCCATCGCTGCTGACCGAGGCCAAGCGCTTCAGCGAACACGCCGGCGGCGCCCGGATCTTCCTCAAGCGCGAAGACCTCAACCACACCGGTTCGCACAAGATCAACAACGTGCTCGGCCAGGCGCTGCTCGCCAAGCGCATGGGCAAGACCCGCATCATCGCCGAGACCGGGGCCGGCCAGCACGGGGTGGCCAGTGCCACCGCCGCGGCCCTCCTCGGCCTGGAATGCGTCGTGTACATGGGGGCCGAGGACTGCCGACGGCAGGCCCTGAACGTGGCCCGCATGCAACTGCTCGGCGCCACGGTGGTGCCCGTGACCAACGGCTCCCAGACCCTCAAGGACGCCATCAACGACGCCCTGCGCGACTGGGTGGCCAACGTCGACACCACCCATTACGTGCTCGGCACGGTCTCCGGCGCCCACCCGTTCCCGGCCATGGTGCGCTTCTTCCACGAGGTGATCGGCGCGGAGGCCCGCGAGCAGATCCTCGAACAGCTCGGCCGCCTCCCGGACGCCCTGTGCGCCTGCATCGGCGGCGGGTCCAACGCCATCGGCCTGTTCCACAGCTTCCTGGACGACGCGTCGGTGAAGATCTACGGCTTCGAGGCCGGCGGCGACGGCGTCGACACCGGCCGCCACGCAGCCACCATCACGCTGGGCCGTCCGGGCGTGCTACACGGCGCCCGCTCCTACCTCATGCAGGATGAGGACGGGCAGACCATTGAGTCGCACTCCATCTCCGCCGGCCTGGACTACCCGGGCGTCGGCCCCGAGCACGCCTACCTGCACGACGTCGGGCGCGTCACCTACGAGCCCATCACCGACGTCGAGGCCATGGACGCCTTCAGGCTGCTGAGCCAGACCGAGGGGATCATTCCGGCCATCGAGTCCTCGCACGCCCTGGCCGGTGCCATCAAGGTCGGCAAGCGGCTGACGGAAGGCGTGGCAACGCCGTCGGACATCGTCATCATCGTCAACCTGTCCGGCCGCGGCGACAAGGACGTGGAAACGGCCGCGGAGTGGTTTGGCCTGCTGGATGAAAACGGACACGTCAAGGGCACCACCTTGTCCACGCGGCGCGCCAAGGGTGCCGCACCGGCCGCCGGTGCCGATGAAAACGCAGAGGATGCCACCCATGAGTGAAAGCAACGCCCCCGCCGCCGTTGACGCCAGGTCCACGGTGAGCAAGTCCGCCGCAGCGATCGAACGCGCCAGGGCGGCCGGACGCAAGGCCCTGATCGGGTACCTGCCCGCGGGCTACCCGGACAAGCAGACCTCCATAGATGCGGCCATCGCCGTGGCCCGCAACGGCGCCGACATCATTGAAATCGGCATCCCCTACTCTGACCCGGTCATGGACGGAGCGGTCATCCAGGCCGCCACGACACAGGCCCTGGCCAACGGCTTCCGCGTCGCGGACGTGTTCGACGTCGTCGCCGCCGTCACGGCCGAAACCGACGCGGCCGTGCTGGTCATGACCTACTGGAACCCCGTGCTGCGCATGGGCGTGGACGAGTTCTCACGCCGGCTCGCCGAGGCCGGCGGGGCCGGTCTCATCACCCCCGACCTCATTCCGGATGAAGCGGCCGAATGGTTTGCCGCCTCGGACAAGTACGGGCTGGACCGCGTGTTCCTCGTGGCGCCCTCGTCCTCGCCGGAACGCGTGGCCATGACCGTGGAGGCCACCCGGGGCTTTGTGTACGCCGTCTCCATCATGGGCGTCACCGGTGCCCGCGCCTCGGTGTCCAGCACCGCGCAGGCCGTGGTGGCAGCGGCCCACGCCGCGGGCGCCGAGCGCGCCTGCGTCGGCCTGGGCGTGTCCCGTCCGGAGCACGTGCGTGAAATTGCCGCCTACGCCGACGGCGTCATTGTGGGCACCGCCCTCGTGGCGGCCCTGCGCGACGGCGGTGTGCCCGCCGTGGGCGCGCTGGCCAGGGAACTCAGCTCCGGCTTCGGCACAGACGCCGCCACACCTTCCAGCACGGGAGCATAACCGCCAGTGACCTTTACCGCCATCTCCCAATCCCTGGCAGCATCTGCGGCCACGGCCATTCCCGCACCCGTGTGGTCCGGCTTCAACGTCGGCCCGCTGCGCATCCACGCCTACGCGCTGTGCATCCTGCTGGGAATTGTCGCATCGATCTGGCTGACCAACATCCGCTGGCGGCGCCGCGGGGGCCCCGAAGGCTCCATCTGGGACATCGCCATCTGGGCCATCCCCTTCGGCATCATCGGCGGCCGGCTCTACCACGTGTTTTCCTCCCCGGACGCGTACTTCGGCCCGGGCTACAACGGCACGGGCGACCTGTGGTTGATCCCGCAGATCTGGCGCGGCGGGCTGGGGATCTGGGGCGCCGTGGTGCTGGGCGTCCTCGGTGCCTGGATCGGCTGCCGCCGGGCGGGCGTGCGGATCTCCGCCTTCATTGACGCCGCGGCGCCGGGAATCCTGCTGGCCCAGGCGATCGGCCGCTGGGGCAACTACTTCAACCAGGAACTGTTTGGCGGGCCCACCACCCTGCCCTGGGGGCTGCATGTGGACCCCCAGTATGTGCCCGCCGGGTTCAGCCCGGACACGCTCTTCCACCCCACGTTCCTGTACGAATGCGTCTGGGACGTGCTGGGCGTGGTGGCGCTGCTGCTTATTGACCGGCGCTTCCGGCTGCGCCGGGGGCGGATGTTCCTGATGTACGCCATGGTGTACACTGCCGGCCGGCTGTGGATTGAAATGCTGCGCATTGACGCCGCCGAACACATCACCTTCTTCGGCATCACGGCCCGGCTGAACGTGTGGACCAGCATCTTTGTCTTCACCGCCGCGCTGATCGTGTTCCTGCTCCTGACGTTCATCCGCCGCAAGTCCGTCACGCACTCCGTGTTCCTGCCCGGCCGCGGACCGGCCGCCGCCGTGGCCGGCGGCGTGTCCACGGAAACGGACATGGGGGCCCGGGCCAAGGGGTTCCAGGAGAAGGGTGCCAGGGACACGGACGCCCCGGACAAGGCCGCCCCCGAGAAGGCCGCCCCCAAGAACGGCGAGGGCACCGGGGGAGCCGCCACGGCGGACGCACCGGACCAGGACTCCGGCGCCCGGCACGCCGGGCCGACGGCAACCGACGACGCGGCCCTGCCGACCACCGGCGGCGCAGCGGACGACACCGCCCCTGGCGCTGACAGGCCCACCGCCAAGGACGCGGCGACACCCGAGGAAACCGGCAAGTCCGGCCACTGACAACGCACGCAGCCGGCCCGGCTGCACCACTCAATCTGGCGGCCCCGAAGCTTCGGGGCCGCCATTTTTGTGCCGCTTTTGTGCCGCGGGCAGCTGGCCCGGCGGCGCAGCCCGGGCCCGCGGGCACCAGTGACGTGCGGTCCGGACGCCCGGTCGGCCCCTTCCAGCAGCCGGGAACACGTCTCTTTCCCGCTTTTTATTACTGATCTTGCATATGCTTCCAAAATGTAAGATCGAAGTATTCAGCGTCGATCGATGCCTTATATAGTGAAAACCGCCGCACAGGACGGGCGCGGGACTTGACCGGGCCCAATTGTGCACTTGCACCAAGGAATGACATTCCGGATGTGCCAGCCACAATGTGCGGCCGTGCACCACCACGGTTACACACCGAAACCGCTTCCCGGGGAACCCTCCCCGGTCGCCATGGGCCACTGTCGTCCCCACTCACCACTCGACCAGGGGAAGGACTTCACCGTCATGACTCGATTCACCCAGCAGCCCGCCGGCCGCGCCGTTTCGCCCTTCGTGCGATTCGCCGCCATGCCGGGGCAGGCGGGCCTGTACCGCCCCGAGGCCGAGAAGGACGCCTGCGGGCTGGCCATCGTCGCCACCCTGCGCGGCACGCCCGGCCACGACATCGTCCAAAACGCCCTCACCGCCCTGCGCAACCTGGAGCACCGCGGCGCCGTGGGCGCGGACGAGGGGACGGGTGACGGCGCCGGCATCCTGGTTCAAGTCCCCGACGAATTCTTCCGCGCCGTCGCCGGCCTGGAGCTGCCGAAGGTGGGGGAGTACGCCGTGGGCACCGCGTTCCTGCCCAGCGAGCCCAAGGAGCAGGAGTCGGTGCGGGCCGGCATCGAGGCCCTGGCGGAACGCGACGGGCTGGCGGTGCTCGGCTGGCGCGAGGTTCCCGTCGTGGCGGAGCTCGTGGGCACCAGCGCCCGCGCCTGCATGCCCCACTTCAGCCAGCTGTTCCTGGCCGAAGCACCCGCCGCAGACGGCCACACCGGCCCGGCCAAGGATGGGGCCCCAAGTGCCGCCCACGAGCTGGACGCCAAGGCCTTCCGGCTGCGCAAGCGGGCCCAGCACAAGTTCGGGGTCTACTTCCCGTCCCTCTCCTCCAAGACGATCGTCTACAAGGGCATGCTGACCACCGCCCAGCTGGAGCCGTTCTACCCGGACCTCTCCGACAGCCGCTTCAAGACGCTGCTGGCCGTGGTGCACTCACGCTTTTCCACGAACACCTTCCCGTCCTGGCCGCTGGCCCAGCCGTTCCGCACCATCGCCCACAACGGCGAAATCAACACCGTCAAGGGCAACCGGAACTGGATGCGTGCCCGCCAGTCCACCATGTCCCACCCGCTGCTGGGGGATGCGCCGGAGGAACTGTTCCCGATCTGCACCCCGGGCGCGTCGGACTCGGCCTCCTTCGACGAGGTGGCCGAGTTGCTGTGGCTCTCCGGCCGGCCCATCACCGAGGCCATCATGATGATGATCCCCGAGGCCTGGGAGAACCACGCCACGATGGACCCGGACCGCAAGGCGTTTTACGAATACCACTCACTCATGATGGAGCCGTGGGACGGCCCCGCGGCCGTATCCTTCACCGACGGCACGCAGGTGGGTGCCACGCTGGACCGCAACGGCCTGCGCCCGTGCCGCTACTGGGTGACCGACGACGGCCTGGTCGTCTTCGCCTCCGAGGTGGGCGTGCTGGACATCCCCGCGGACAAGGTCGTGGAAAAGGGCCGCGTGGCGCCGGGCAAGATGTTCGTGGTGGACACCGAAAACGGCCGGCTGATCCGTGACGGGGAAATCAAGGCCCAGCTGGCCGCGGCGAACCCGTGGGCCGAATGGGTCAAGGAAAACACCATCCGCCTGGCCGGCCTGCCCGAGCGCGAGCACGTGGTGCACACCGCGGCGTCCGTCGTCCACCGCCAGCGCACCTTCGGCTACACCACCGAAGAGCTGAAAATCCTGCTCGGCCCCATGGCGCAGACCGGCGGCGAGCCGCTGGGTGCCATGGGCACCGACACGCCCGTGGCGGTGCTGTCCAAGCGCCCGCGCCTGCTCTTTGACTACTTCGTCCAGTCGTTTGCCCAGGTCACCAACCCGCCGCTGGACTCCATCCGTGAGGAACTGGTCACCTCCCTCAACACCGCCATCGGCCCGCAGGGCAACCTGCTCTCGCGCGCCAAGGTGACGATGCCTCAGGTGGCCCTGACGTTCCCCGTGATCAACAACGACGAACTGGCCAAGATCGCCAACATCGAGAGCCCTGCCAACGCCGACGGCACCGGCGGGGAGCGCATCGCCATGAAGGTGCGCGGCCTGTACAAGTTCGACGGCGGCGAGCCCGCCCTGCGCGCCCGCCTCACCGAGATCTGCGAGCAGGTCTCCGGCGCCATCAACCGCGGCGTGCAGTACGTGGTGCTTTCCGACCGCGACTCCTCCGCAGCCTGGGCGCCCATCCCGTCGCTGCTGCTGCTCAGCGCCGTCCACCACCACCTGCTGCGCAGTTCCAACCGCACCAAGGTCTCCCTGGTCGTGGAAGCCGGCGACGTGCGCGAAGTCCACCACGTGGCCGTGCTGATCGGCTTTGGCGCGGCCGCCGTCAACCCGTACCTGGCCATGGAATCCGTGGAGGAACTGGTCCGCAACGGCGACATTTCCGGCGTCACCGCCGAGCAGGCCGTGCACAACCTGATCAAGGGCCTGGGCAAGGGCGTGCTGAAGATCATGTCCAAGATGGGCATCTCCACCGTGTCCTCCTACTGCGGCGCCCAGACCTTCGAGGCGCTGGGGCTGTCCCAGGAACTCGTCAACGACTACTTCACCGGCACGGCTTCCCAGCTGGGCGGCGTCGGGCTCGATGTCATTGCCGCCGAGGTCGGGGCCCGGCATACGCTGGCCTACCCGGTCGACGGCGTCGAGGTCCCCCACCAGCCGCTGGCGGGCGGCGGCGAGTACCAGTGGCGCCGCGACGGCGAACCGCACCTGTTCAACCCGGACACCGTGTTCCGGCTGCAGCACGCCACGCGGGAACGCCGTTATGACATCTTCAAGAAGTACACGCAGGGCATCGACGAGCAGGCCGGGAAGCTCATGACGTTCCGCGGGCTCCTGAAGTTCCGCGACGGCGTCCGCCCACCCGTGCCGCTGGATGAAGTGGAGCCGGTCAGCAGCATCGTCAAGCGTTTTTCGACGGGCGCCATGAGCTACGGCTCGATCTCCCGCGAGGCCCACGAAACCCTGGCCATCGCCATGAACCGGCTCGGCGCCAAGTCAAACACGGGCGAAGGCGGCGAGGACGTGGACCGACTGCTGGACCCGGAGCGCCGCTCGGCCATCAAGCAGGTTGCCTCGGGCCGCTTCGGCGTCACGAGCCTGTACCTGACCAATGCCACGGACGTCCAGATCAAGATGGCCCAGGGCGCCAAGCCCGGCGAGGGCGGCCAGCTCATGGCCAAGAAGGTCTACCCGTGGATTGCCGAAACCCGGCATTCCACCCCCGGCGTCGGGCTCATCTCCCCGCCCCCGCACCACGACATTTACTCCATTGAGGACCTGGCACAGCTGATCTACGACTGCAAGAGGGCCAACCCGGAGGCGCGCGTCCACGTGAAGCTGGTCTCCGAGATGGGGATCGGCACCGTGGCGAGCGGCGTGACCAAGGCCAAGGCCGACGTCGTGCTGGTGTCCGGGCACGACGGCGGCACGGGCGCCAGCCCGCTGAACTCGCTCAAGCATGCCGGCATGCCGTGGGAGCTGGGCCTGGCCGAGACACAGCAGACGCTGCGCCTGAACGGGCTGCGTGACCGCGTGGTGGTGCAGGTGGACGGGCAGCTGAAGACCGGCCGCGACGTGGTGGTGGCGGCGCTGCTGGGCGCCGAGGAATACGGCTTCGCGACGGCACCGCTGGTGGTCTCCGGCTGCGTCATGATGCGGGTGTGCCACCTGGACACCTGCCCGGTGGGCGTGGCCACGCAAAACCCGGAGCTGCGCAAGCGCTTCAGCGGCAAGCCCGAATTTGTGGTGAATTTCTTTGAATTCCTGGCCGAGGAAGTGCGCGAGATCCTGGCCGGGCTCGGCTTCAGGAGCCTCGAGGAGGCCATCGGCCAGGGCGGCGTGCTGGACACCCGCCCGGCCCTGAACCACTGGAAGACCCAGGGCCTGGACCTCTCACCCATCCTGTCCGACGCCGGCGTCCCGGCGGCCACGCCGGTGCGCAACTTCACCACGCAGAACCACGAGCTGGAGAAGCACTTTGACCAGCAGCTGGTGGCCATGAGCGCCGAGGCGTTGGCCGAGCGGGCCCCGGTGCGCATCAGCGTCCCGGTGGTCAACACCGACCGCTCCGTGGGCACGCTGCTGGGCTGGCACGTGACCAAGACGTTCGGCATCGACGTGCTGGGCCCGGACACGATCGACGTGACCCTCACCGGCCAGGCCGGCCAGTCGCTGGGCGCCTTCCTGCCCGCCGGCATCACGCTGCGGTTGTTCGGCGACGCCAACGACTATGTGGGCAAGGGACTCTCCGGCGGGCGCATCACGGTCCAGCCGGACCGTGCCAACGCGTTCACCGCGGCGGAGAACGTCATTGCCGGCAACGTGATCGGCTATGGCGCCACCAGCGGGGAGATGTTCCTGCGCGGCCAGGTGGGCGAACGCTTCCTGGTCCGCAACTCCGGGGCCACGGCCGTGGTGGAGGGCATCGGCGACCACGGCTGCGAATACATGACCGGTGGGCTGGCCCTGATCCTGGGGCCCACGGGCCGCAACTTCGGCGCCGGCATGTCCGGCGGCACCGCCTACATACTGGACCTGCAGGAGAGCAGCGTCAACAAGGCCGCCCTGGACTCGGGCGAGTTGCAGCTGCGCCCGCTCGACGCCGGCGACGCGGACGTTGTGCACACACTTCTCACAAAGCACCGCGACGAGACCGGCTCGGAGGTGGCCGAGGCGCTGCTGGCGGACTTCCCGGCCACCACGGCGCGCCTGGTGAAGGCGCTCCCGCGCGACTATGCAGCAGTTTTGGAAACCCGCCTGGCAGCAGCCGGGCTGGGCGAGGACCCCGACGGTGACTCCGTCTGGCAGAAAATTTTGGAGGTTACCGGTGGCTGATCCCCGCGGTTTTTTGAAGAATCGGGAACGCATCACCCAGGCCCGCCGGCCCGTCCCGGTACGGATCATGGACTGGAAAGAGGTGTACGAGTCCCAGGAAAAGGGCGTGCTGAAGGCCCAGGCCGGGCGATGCATGGACTGCGGCGTGCCGTTCTGCCACCAGGGCTGCCCGCTGGGGAACCTGATCCCCGAGTGGAACGACCTGACGTGGCGGGACAAGGGCCAGGAGGCCATTGAACGGCTGCACTCCACCAACAACTTCCCCGAATTCACCGGCCGGCTGTGCCCGGCACCGTGTGAGACGGCCTGCGTGCTGGGCATCAACCAGCCGGCGGTGACCATCAAGCAGGTGGAGGTCTCCATCATTGACGAGGCCTTCGCCCAGGATTGGGTGCACCCGCTGCCGCCGGCCCGGCTCACCGGCAAGACGGTCGCCGTCGTCGGGTCCGGCCCGGCCGGGATGGCCGTGGCCCAGCAGCTCACGCGCACGGGCCACACGGTTGCCGTGTACGAACGGGATGACAGGATTGGCGGGCTGCTGCGCTACGGCATCCCGGACTTCAAGCTGGAGAAGGAAACCCTTGACCGCCGCCTGGAGCAGATGGCGGCCGAAGGCACCCGCTTCCGCACCGGCATCGAGGTGGGCAAGGACATCGGGTGGGAGGAGCTGAGAAGGCGCTACGACGCCGTCGTGGTGTGCACCGGGGCCACGGTGCCCCGGGACCTGCCCATTCCGGGGCGGGCGCTGGAAGGCGTGCACTTTGCGATGGACTACCTGGTGCAGTCGAACAAGGTGGTGGCCGGGGATGTGGTGGAGAACCAGATCGACGCGGGTGGCAAGCATGTGGTGATCCTTGGCGGCGGCGACACCGGGGCGGACTGCCTGGGCACGGCGCACCGCCAGCAGGCGGCGTCGGTGACCACGCTGGCCATCGGCAAGCAGCCGCCGGCCGAGCGCACCTCCGCCCAGCCGTGGCCGACGTTCCCGAACCTGTTTGAGGTCGCCAGCGCCCACGAAGAGGGCGGGGAGCGGACCTACCTGGCCTCCACCGTGGAATTCCTGGGTGAAAACGGCGTGCTGACCGGGCTGAAAATTGCCGAGACGGAGTACGTCGGGAACCGGCGCGTGCCCAAGGAAGGCACCGAGCGGACCATCCCGGCCGACCTGGTGTTCCTGTCGCTGGGCTTCACCGGCCCGGAGACCGCAGAGCTGACCCACCAGCTGCCCGTCGAGCTGGACGGGCGCTCCAACGTGGGCCGCGACGGCTACTACATGACCACCCGTCCGGGCGTGTTTGCGGCCGGCGACGCCGGCCGTGGCCAGTCGCTGATCGTGTGGGCCATTGCCGAGGGGCGCGCCTGCGCCGCGGCGGTGGACAAGTTCCTCATGGGGGAGACGTTCCTGCCGGCGCCCGTCTCACCCAGTGACTTGGCTATCAGTGTGTAGCAGCCAACCGCTAGGCTTGAGGCAGGGACCAAAGTTTTCCACTGTCAACCACACCCATAGGTAGGTAAATTGAGACGCGCTAAAATTGTGGCCACATTCGGGCCGGCCATCGCCAGCTACGAAAACACCCTGGCCGCGCTGGATGCCGGCGTTAACGTTGCCCGGATGAACATGAGCCACGGCGACTACACCGTTCACCAGAACACGTATGACAACGTGCGCAAGGCGTCGGGGCAGCTGCACAAGACGGTTGCGATCATGGCAGACCTCCAGGGTCCGAAGATCCGCCTGGGACGCTTTGAAAACGGCACGGGCTACGAATTGGCCGTGGGCGACGTCTTCACCATCACCACCGAGGACGTCCCGGGCACCAAGGATATCTGCTCCACCACGCTGAAGTCCCTGACCGAGGACGTCAAGGTGGGGGACACCCTCCTCATTGACGACGGCAAGGTTTCCGTGCGCGCCACCGCCGTTGACAAGGTCAAGGTCGTCACCGAGGTCACCGTTCCCGGCAAGGTGTCCAACAACAAGGGCATCAACCTGCCCGGCGTGGCCGTCAACGTGCCCGCACTGAGCGAAAAGGACGAGTCGGACCTGCGCTGGGCGCTCAAGTGCGGCGTGGACCTGGTGGCCCTGTCGTTTGTGCGTGACGCCGCGGACATCAACCGCGTCCACGAAATCATGGACGAGGCCGGCCGTCGCGTTCCCGTGATTGCCAAGATTGAAAAGCCGCAGGCCGTGGACAACCTCGAGGCCATTGTTGACGCGTTTGACGCGATCATGGTGGCCCGTGGCGATCTGGGTGTGGAGCTGCCCCTAGAGGACGTGCCGCTGGTGCAGAAGCGCTGTGTGGAAATGGCGCGGCGCTGGGCCAAGCCGGTCATCGTGGCCACGCAGGTGCTCGAATCCATGATTGACAACCCGCGCCCCACCCGCGCGGAGGCCTCGGACTGCGCCAATGCGGTGCTCGACGGCGCCGACGCAGTCATGCTGTCCGGCGAAACGAGCGTGGGCGCCTACCCCATCGAGACCGTCAAGGTCATGGCCCGGATCATCGAGGCCACCGAGAAGGACGGCCTCAAGCGCATCCCGAGCCTGGGCTCGGAGCCGAAGACCCGCGGCGGCGTCATCACGGCCGCGGCCGTGCAGATCGCCGACCAGCTCGGCGCGAAGTTCATTGCCACGTTCACCCAGTCCGGCGACTCGGCCCGGCGCCTGTCCCGCCTGCGCCCGTCCAAGCAGGTCTTTGCCTTCACCCCGGTGGAGCAGGTCCGCAACCAGCTGGCGCTGACGTGGGGGATCGAGCCCGTGCTGGTGCCCATGGTGGCGCACACGGACGCGATGACCGAGCAGGTTGACCACACGCTGCTGGAGAAGGGACTGGTGGCCGAGGGCGACATGGTTGTCATCGCCGCCGGTTCCCCTCCCGGACAGGCCGGCTCGACCAACCTCGTCAAGGCACACAAGGTGGGCGACCTCTCCGACATTGGCAAGGCATCGGACGGCACCCCCGTGAAGCGGGAAAAGGTTGGCCCCTGGCCCACTGCGTAAGGACGGATATCCGGCCACAGCGCACGGCACGACGGCGGCACCCACGGCGGGTGCCGCCGTCGTGCGTTAAGCGGTGGTCGAGACCTCCGGCGGTCGAGCTTGTCGAGACCCTCCACCGGTGGCCAAAGTTATCCACAGGCGGGCGGATTTTCCGGGTTTCCGGGTGCCCGCGTGCCTTACGGTTTCCAGTATCGGATGAAGCGGCGTTTGAGCTTTTTGGCGGGAGTGGCGGACTGGAGGCGATGGATGTGGGGCGCAGGAAAACGGTGTGGGCGGCCTGCCTGGCTGGCGCCGGGTTGCTGGCGGGCATGGCGTGGGGCGGGGTCGCGCCGGCGGCTGCGGTCCCGGGTGACGAGGGTGCCTCGGTGGATGTCGTGGAGCCGGGGCGGGCGCCCGTTGTGCTGAAGGCGGGACCTGACGGCAAGAGTTATTGGGAACTGACGGTGGAGGGCGGAGGTGCCTACATTGCCTCCTGGGAGCGTTCAAGCGGGTTGTGGGGGAGTGCCGGCGAGGCGGCTGCAGCGCTGAAGGGCATGTATGACTGCAGGAACAATGCAGTGTTGAAATATGCCAGCAGGTTTGCCACCTATGGGGCCTTCAACCGCGCCGCGGGGACCAAGCACGGCGCCGGCACCGGGCTGAGCTTCACGGATCCGGCAACGGTCAAGGCGTTTGCAGCATGCATGAAGGACTCCCACATCAGTTCGGATCAGGTCAAGTCCGTCAGGGCCAAGGCGGGCAAGGGAAAGCCTGCTGCTGCGCAGGTGATTCAAATCCCGGCGGCCCTGACAGGCCCGGGCACGCACGAGCTGTTCATTGCCAGGTACTCCCTGCTGGCCTTGGGCAACCCGATGTGTCCGCGAATGACGTGGGGCTCCAGTCCGGGAGTCGAGGGCGGAACCATCACCGGCAGGTGCAATCCCAGCCTGAAGGACCTCAAAACGTTCACGGTCACGATCCCGCGTGAAGCGTCGGACACGGTCCTGGGCGGGCCCGTGGTTGAGCCGGGCAGCTGGTTCGAGCCGAGCTCCTATAGCAATTTCCGGGCGTTCACAGCGCCTGCCACAGGGTCTTCGGCTCCGTTCCCCGCCGGGTTGTGGGCGCTGGCATGGCCCATCCTGTTGCTGGGCATGGTGGTGGCGCTTCTGCTGGCCGGCTCGACGTCTCTGCTGGCGGCGGGCGCTGGCCCCGGGACCGGGCGCCTGGCAGCGGCCGTCCGCCGTGTGGTGCCCACGGTTGGGCGGGACTTCGGCGGGGCCGCCGGGCGGGGTATCAGCCTGGGAGCGCGGCCGGGTTTCACCAGGGCCGCCGGAGCACGTGGGGTTCCTGCTGCCGAGCCGGGGGTTGGCACTGGCGCTGCACCGGGTGCTGATCTTGCGGCCGCCGAAGCGGAGGCCGGTGCTGCGGCACCCGGTGCTGCTGACGCCACCACACGCCGCGATTGGCGGGTCCCCGTGCTGGGCCAGGTGCACGGCCCGCTGGCCTTCCTCATATTGCTTGCGTGTGCCGCGTTGGCTGCAGCCGGCCAGGAAGGTTTTGCCTGGAGCCAGGGGGCGGCCCGCATGGCGTTTTCCTTCCTGGCGGCGTTCCTGCTGTTGAACCATGGTTCCATGGTGGTCCGGTGGACCGTGGCGCGCCGGCACGGGCGTGGTTTTTTTCCGCGGGTGGCCGCAAGGCCTGTCTACGTGGCGGTGTTGCTGGCATCACTTGCCTTCACACGTGTGGCCGGCCCGGAACCGGCGTTGGTTTTTGGTGCCGTCTTGGGCGTCGACTACAGCCTCAACACCAAGGATGCCGGGCATCGCAGGCTGGCGGTGGCAGCCATTGCAGGCAGCGTCTACATGGCGGTGGTGGGCCTTGCCGCCTGGGCCGGATACAGCTTCCTCGCGGCCAACGATGTCGGATCATTCATCAAGTGGAACGAGATCCAGCCGGACTACGTGGCAGCCGTCAGCGACGCAGGGGGCTTCACCACTCTTGCGGCAGGGGAATTGCTCGCCATTGTCGCGGTGTTGGCCCTGGCGGCGCTGCCGGTCACCTTGTTGCCGCTCGCCCCGTTCGAGGGGGCGCTGGTCTGGGCCTGGAACCGGGGTGTCTGGATCCTGTGTTACATCGCCGCGGTTGCCCTGTTTGGTTTTGTCCTGCTGCCCTGGCCGCGGGACGGCCTGACAGTACCCTTAGCGGCACGGGCCGGCCTTTACGCGGCCTACGCGGTTGTTGCCGGCGCGGTGTGTGCCGTGATGGCCATTGGCAGGCGCCGGCAGCGGGAGGGCGTGGCCCCGGCGGTGGCTGCTCCCCGGCAGGTGGGGACCCCCACCGGCAGCGCGGCGGCGGGGGACCGCGGTTAAGGGGAGCCCGGTTGAAAGGCGACTCTTAAAAGGCGACGCCGGCACCCGAGGGGGTGCCGGCGTCGTGCGCCAGAAAGTTGCCGTGTGGGCAAGTGGCCGCGGCAGCCGGTGTCGGGGAGTTAGTTGACCTGGTTGATGATGGTTTCGGCGACTTCGCGCATGCTCAGGCGGCGGTCCATGGAGGTCTTTTGGATCCAGCGGAAGGCCTCGGGTTCGGACAGGCCCATCTTGGTGGTCAGCAGGCTCTTGGCGCGCTCGACGAGTTTGCGGGTGGCGAATTGTTCCTGGAGGTCGGACACTTCGTTCTCGAGGGCCTTGATTTCCTCGTGGCGGGAGAGTGCGATTTCGAGGGCGGGGATGAGGTCGGCCGGGGTGAAGGGCTTGACCACGTAGGCCATGGCGCCGGCGTCGCGGGCGCGCTCGACGAGTTCCTTCTGGCTGAAGGCCGTCAGCAGGACGACGGGGGCGATGCGGGCCTTCACGATTTGTTCAGCCGCGGAGATGCCGTCCATGACAGGCATTTTGACGTCCATGAGGACGAGGTCGGGCTTGAGTTCCTTGGCGAGTTCGACAGCCTTTTCGCCGTTGTCAGCCTCGCCAACCACCTCGTAGCCCTCGCCGCGGAGGATTTCCATGATGTCCAGACGGATCAATGTCTCATCTTCGGCAACGATGACGCGGCGTGCGGGGGTGGTGGATGCGGATTCCGATTGTTCGGACACTAATGGCTCCTTGGAGGCTGCGGGATGTCAGCTCGGACGCTGGTCCCGAAATCGAGACGCGCGAGTGGAACTGGTTCTACGAAACAGCCTATCTGCATGTAGAGTGGTTTCGCGCACTTGTTCGGGAGCGATTCCCCAATGGGCGCGTGATCTTTGTAACGGGGCCTTCCGGGCACCTTGCATTGGCCCGAGTGGCGGAATGGCAGACGCGCTGCACTCAAAATGCAGTATCGAGAGGTGTGTGGGTTCGAGTCCCACCTCGGGCACAGTAAAACCGCAGGTCAGGGCGGTGTAAGCGCTTAACGTGTGTACAAAGAGGTGGGTTCCGTGGACACGGGACGTGAAAATTGCCGTGTGTCGAGCATCAGGAACTGCACGAAAAGTCATGGTTCTCCCTCGTTCAAGGTCTGATGGCGGGGCCCGGAAATCACACAGAACAGGTCTGTGGTTTGGTGCCGAGGTCGAGGCGGTGGTGCTTCAGCGCCTGCTGGGTGATAACGGATAGTCGTTCGCGGTGGCCCAGGACGCCCTTATCGGGCAGGGACAAACGCCCGGAGAGTGGCCTTGATCATTGAGGGGCACCGGAGCCATCTCGTCCGGCCGTCCACGGCGGGGTGAGGACGTACCGGGCCATGCTGGAGCGGCATTTCGCACCGGCCCTGGGTTCGATTGCTGCGGAGGAACTGGACCGCCGCCACGTGGTGGAATGGATCCGGGCCAGGCTGGCCAAGGGCCTGAGTGCAAACACCATCCATAACGGCACGCGCTGATTTTCTCCGCCCTGACAACCCGTGCCGCGGGATCGGGCTGCCGCGCACGGAAGGAGATAGGGGACGACGCCGTGTTCCTCACCAGTGGTATTTCGGGACGTTGTTGGAGTTCGTGGACGAACGCTCCAGGTGTTCACCGAGTTCCTGGTGTCGGCCGGGGCCCGCTTTGGCGAGGCGGTCGCCGTCACCGTCGCTGACCTGAACCTGTCATCGCGTCCGGGGCCGGTGCGGATCACGAAGGCGTGGAAGCACGTTGACCGCAACAGGTACTTCGTTTCGGCGACCAAGACACGCACGGGCAAGCGGACAGTGTTCCTGCCCGGCCATCCGGTCATGGCCCTGGTGCCGGTCATGGCGGGCCGGCAGGGGCGCGCATTGTTGTTTACGGACGTCGATGGTGACCGGATAACGCGCGTGGAGCTTTGGCGGCAACGCTGGCTGCCAGCGATCACAGCCGCTCGGGAGGCAGGGCTGGGCACGGCTCCCCGGTCTATTATCTGAGGCATACGCATGGGTCCTGACTGCTCCAGGGAAGGGTGTCGTTGAATATGGTTTCCCGCCGGCTGGGGCATTCCTCGACGCGTGCGAATGAGCAGAGGAACGGCCACCTCTTGCCTGAGGTCCTCCAGGAAGCCGCCGATGGCATCAACCTGAGCGCAAAGCGGGGCGGGTGTAAGGCGGACAGCTGCCGCTTGGGGGCTGTATGAACGGGCGGTATTCTCTGCCGAACGTGTAGTGTCGGCGGTGACTGGTCGAAGTCCGGGGAAATTTGCAATAGGGACGTTGTGCCGGGCAAGCATTGACTTCGATCAAGAGCTGCGGGTGTCCGGGTTCTCCAGGGACGGTTAGAGGGAGGGGAGGCGTCCCGAGGGCCAGCTCCCGGTCGTCACCTGGTCGCGGGCGAGGCCGGCAAGCGTGTCGGCGACCGCCTGACCTGGAATAGTTCCGTTTATCGACGTGTTGCGCCAGACATGGACCTGCTTGTGAATAACCGTGTCATTCTGGTCGTCGGCGGTACCGGCCTGGTTGGCTCTGCAGTGGTGGAGCAGCTACGCTCTGAAGGCGCTACTGTGATCGTTGCATCCCGCCGCGGTTCTGGAGGGATCACACTCGACGCGGGTGACGATGCTTCGGTTTCGAAAGCGATTGCGCACGTGCTGCAGGAGCACGGACGGATCGACGGCCTCGTTGTTGCAGCGGCTCCGCCTGCCCAATCCTTGGACCCGGCGCGCAGCTCGGAACCTAACCAAGTTCTCAGCGCTGTCGATGGCAAGGCCATGGCGTTCCTGCGCGTCGCGTCCGCGGTGATCCCATCGATGCGGGAGTCGGGTTTTGGTCGAATCGTTGTTGTCAGCGGCCAGAACGCATTTATCACTGGAAACATCACCGGCTCGGTCCGAAATGCGGCCACGACCATTATCGCCAAGAACCTTGCAGATGAGCTCGCCGGAAGCGGCGTCACAGTCAACTCCGTCAGCCCGGCCGTGGTGACGGTCACCCCGAGCGCCACGGTCGCCCCCGGCCGCGGAGGAGATTCAACACCACAGCAGATCGCCGACCTCGTCGCATTCCTTATTTCGCCGCTCTCCGGCGTCTCCGGCGAGTCCATCGCGGTTGGACACAGAATGCTGGGAGCAACTCTAATTTAGTCACCCTGCCGGAACTGGCTGCCAGTCCGAACGGACCACCGGTTGTGGTCGCCTGCTAAAAGCCAAGGGTTTCCGGAGGAGTGCGGGAAGTTGGGTCCCATGGGTATGTCAACGCATACCGTGCGTTCTCATGGAAAAGCGTGGGTGAAACGTGACGAGGCTCTGCCATATATTGCCAAGCCGGTTGTCTACTGAATCCGTTATCGGCTTCGAGCCAGCTGGTATCGCCGACTTGGAGCTGACCGGGGCCTTTCCGGTCATAGGGTAGCTCGGGGTTGAACGGCAGCAAGGTGGGGCGGCGGAAGCGTTCCGCGGAGCGGAGGCGTACGGGATCTTGAGCCAGGAGCGTACGGGGTGAGGAGCGGAAGCGGCAGTCCTGTCATAGGTCCTTTCGGGGATGGGTCAGTGTGTGTCGAAATCGGAAGTGGGGTCGGAGGTGTCGCCATTGCGCAGTTGGGCCCAGTGCCGCAGTCATTCGGTGATGGCGCGTTCGTAGCCGTTATTGGTCGATTCGTAGAACGTTTCTCGAGCCATGTTCTCGGGGAAGTAGTTCGCTCCGGAGAACCGGTGTTGGTGTCGGGGTCGTATTTGTAGCCGTCACCGTGGCCGAGGTCCTTCCTGAGGCGGGTCGGGGCATTGAGGATGTGCGCCGGCGGCATCGATAATCCGGTCGTTTTCGCTTCCCGCATGGCATGGCGCAGTCCCCGGTACACGGCGATCGATTTAGGGGCGGTTGCGAGGCACACCACGGCTTGGGCGATGGCGAGTTCTCCGTCGGGCGAGCCGAGGCGTTCGTAGACGTCCCAGGCGGAAACGGCCTGCTGGACGGCGCCCGGGTCGGCCATGCCGATATCTTCGGTGGCGAAGCGGGTGATGCGTCGGGCGATGAACAGGGGGTCTTCGCCGCCGAGCATCCGTGCCAGCCAGCAGAGGGCGGCATCGGGTCGGAGCCGCGCATGGATTAGTGGAGCGCGGAGATGAGGTTGTAGTGGCCCTCTTGCGATTTGTCGTACAGCGGCGGGCTATTTCTGCACTGCGGCTGCGAGCACGGCCGGGTCGACGTGTGCGCGCGTGGCATGGACCTGTCCGATCATGTTCAGCAGGTACCGGCTCTCGCCGTCGGCCATCGCCATCGGCGCCTGGCGGGCGTCATCGGTCAGCGGTAGCGGCCTGCGAATCAGTGCTTCGGCGCGGGTGATGAGGGCGCCGAGTGCGGCCGGCGTCGAGGCGCTTCAAGACGAAGACCTGCCTGCGGGAGAGCAGTGCGCCGTTGAGTTCGAAGCTGGGGTTCGCCGTGGTCGCGCCGACGAGGATGATGGTGCCGTCTTCGACATAGGGCAGGAAGGAGTCCTGCTAGACCCGGTTGAAGCGGTGGATCTCGCCGACGAACATCATCGTCCCTCGACCAACCTCGCGCCGACGCTTCGCATTGCTGAACACGTTGCGGAGGTCCGCGACACAGGAGAAGGTGGTAGAGAGCGGTGCGAACGCGAGGTTCGCTTCCTTGGCCAGGAGCCTAGCGGTGGTGGTCTTACCGCAGCCCGGCGGCCCCCACAGCACCATCGAAACCAGCCGTTGGGTGTCAACCATTCGTCCGATCGCCGCGTCCACGGCGAGAAGGTGGTCCTGCGCCAGGGCTTCCTGGAGGGTGCGTGGACGGAGCCGGTCGGCCAGGGGCCGCGAGGTGCCGTCGAGGTCGAACAGTGACGGTGTCTCACTCATGGCTGCTGCTTCCGGTGCCGCTGGTCGGCCAGGTCATGGGAATCGTGCACCAGGTCTGCGATGAGTTGCTTCGTGATCCCGACGCCGGGTCCGATGGAGATCCACTGTTGCTTGTTCAGGTAGCGGCCGATCGTGATCGTGGCGAAGTCGCGACGGAGCGCATCCCCACGGTGCGGCTCTGCCTTAACAGTGAAGATTTGCAGGTCCGGATCATTGTCGGTGACGATGAGAAAGACCTTGTTATGTACCTTCCACACGTCGAGGTGCACCGTGAAAGGGCGTCCATGGGTGACGTTCCCGAGCGATGCCGCGATGTCGCGGGCGTGTTGCAGCAAGCGCTCGCCCGTGACGGTCACAGGCCCCTCCGGTCGCCGAATAGTTCGGGACCGACGGGACGTTTCGCACGAGGAAGCTTCGCGACCACGAGCAGGTAGGACTCCGTGACGAGGTCATCGACGAGAACCTTTGGCAGGTCCCCCTCCCGGGTTCAAGGTGATCCAGTCCTGTTTGTCCATGTGGTCCGCGGCGTGATGTCATCATGCTGCTCCTGGAGCGCCTTGCCGTCCTCCGGATCCGTCTTTACGATGACGATCGGCTCACCGGTGACATCCGTCATCAGCATGAAGACCTTGTCGCGGACTTTGAACACTTCCCAGGCGGGCCCAAAAGGATGCTACAACCCAGCGCCTGGAGGCTCCTCGACACGGTTCCGGGCGTGCTGTTGCAGTGTGCCGCCGTCCATGTCCTCCTCCCGGGCCCACTGACCATCTCTGGGCTCGGTGGATTTGCGTTTCATGATATGTTCATTGCTTGGCGGCGAGGAAAAGCGCTGAGTGGAAGAGAAGGCCAAATGCCTCGGAGCACGCCACACAGATGCTTCGTGCCGGGCTGGCGGTCATCGCGCCGGATGAGCGCCCTAGATCTTGACGCCGCCCGGCGCGGTATCGATATAGATCGGGCTTCAAGATTGAGAGCTGGGTCGGCCGGGAATATGGCTGAGAATGGACTTGGTGAAGCCACCATCGACGCAGATGTCTTGCCCGGTGACGTAACCCGATAATGGGCCCACAAGAAATTCGATCACGTTCGCAATGTCCATGGGGGCGCCGATTCTAGACAATGGGATAATTTCTTCCCTGGCTTTCTTAATTTCGGGATCGGCATACATTTTTTCAGTCATCCGTGTATGAGTCATACCCGGCGACACCACATTTACACGAATTCCATCAGACGCCCATTCCAGCGCAAGTGTTTGGGCTAGCATTGTCAATGCAGCCTTGCTGGGGCTGTAAGCACCGGATCCGGCATGTGGTAGCTGGCCAGACATTGACGAGGTAAAGCAAGCGGAACCGTGGCTAAGCCTCAAATGCTCGTAGCTTGATTTGGCAAGAAGCCATGCGCCGCGGAGGTTGACGGAGAACATGGCGTCCCAGTCTTCAATGGAGAGGTCACATATAGCACCAGGGCTAGCAATTCCAGCATTCGCTATCAACGCGTCCAGTCCACCAAATTCGCCTATCGCAGCTTCCACCAGTTGACTTGGCACATCGGGGTCACCGAGGTCGCCCACCAATGCGGTGGCGGTGCCTCCCATTGATTGGATGGAACGAACAACTTGCTCTTGGCTAGTGTTCGCTTCATGTCCACACACCGCAATCATCGGCTGCTCGCCCCGGCCAAGAGCTGCCTCTGCGAGTCTCAGGCATGTAGATGCGCCTATGCCGCTACTGCCTCCGCTGACCAAAGCTCTCATTGCAAACACTCCTATTAATCGGGATTCAGGGGAATAATTCTTAAATTGCAAAAATAGTTAAGTATCATGGACCGCAAAACTCTAGTCGATTTGTGATCCGGTTTGTACCGAAAAAAGGTTATGATAGTACGCGAGACCGTGGGGAACCAGCTGCAGCCTCTGAAATAAAGTTAGTTTCCTAGTTTCCAGCCCTGAATTTTGAGGTCCTGCATCGCCTTCTTGAATTCACCCAAAGGGTTTTCTTCGCGAATGATCTCGAGAACAACGTTGTTGACTCCACACGTTGCTTCGACTGCGTTGCCCAATCCGTTCCAGTCGATCACTCCAGTGCCGATTGGATCATGGCCCCAGGATTCCGTGCCCGTATCAGAAATATGAATCAGTCCGATTGATTCGTGATTGGAGAGCAGGCCGTCTACGGGGTTCTCGCCTATGTAGGCAGCGTTCGCGACATCGTAGACGATCTTGAGCGAATCGTCGTTGACAGTATTAACGATGCTTGCCAAGTCTCCGATGGTAGGAGTGAAACAATAGGGAGTGTTTTCGAAGAGAAGTCGTGTTCCCGCCTGCTTGGCCAGCGGAATCAGATTCTCCAGGCTCTCGTACATCCACCCATAGGTTTTTTCAACTGAAGGTGAAATCATCGGGCGTCGCGTGCCCGGGGAGATCACGACCTCGGGTACACGCCATGCTGCGGCCAAGTCGATCACCGACTTAATGTGCTCAATACTTTTGCGACGCATGCTAGCGCCGGGGCTGGCCAAGTTGATGTCATATCCACCGGCATTCAGCGACCTGATAGTGGCACCGTGCTGCTTAAGCCGTCCATAAATTGCCGAGCGTTCTGCCGGGGATATTTCATCAGGCCAACAATGTGGCGAGCTGATGGGGACTTCGAAAGTCTGATATCCGTTGTTGGCCAATTCCTCAATGGCATCAATTGCCGTAGATGACCATAAGTAGGAAAATGTATTAATAATCATTTGTTTCATTTGAACGTTCCGTCTCAGATCTGCATCCGTGTAGAGAAAATGCGTCATTCCTAGCGCCAGGCGAATTTGTGGATTTTGAGTAAAGGGCCGTTGCGCCGTTGGCGGGCCTGGCGGCCCGATGGGATGGGGGAGCAGGTCCGCCCCTGCCTGCCCAGTCGAGCCGCCACGGCATCCTCCCGAGAATTGTGCCTACCGGGAAGGCTTGGCCGTGTCGGTAGCCGCCGGGGCGCTCTGGAGCAGGTGCCCGCCTTGGAGTACTTCTGGGTCGGCGGGGGCTACGGTGGCCCGGCCGGCCCGGCTCCCGGTCTCGGGAAGGGTGAAGTAGGCGATGAGGCAGAGGGCGACGATGGCGATCATGTAGATTGCGACGAACATGGGATGTCCGGCGCCGACGAATGCGGCGGCGATCAGCGGCGCTGTGCCACCGAAGACGGCAATGACGATTTGGTGTGCGAAGCCGATGCCCGATACCCGAACCGCGGCGGGGAACAGTTCGGCCTGGATGGTCGGGTAGACGGCCTGCCAGATGGCGAGGACCACCCATCCGGATGCCGTGACCAGGACATAGACACCGAAGCCCGGCTGGTTCAGCAGCAAGAGCAGGGGGTAGAAGAGAACGATCATGCCGATGGCGCCGATGATGGGGAAGATTTTGCGCCGACCGAGCCGATCAGAGAGGGCGCCGCAGATCGGCACGATGATAACGAGCAGCGCCAGTCCGATGACGCTCCCGGTCAGGGACGATGCGAGGTCGCGGCCGGTGGTCAGCTTGGCGTAGGTGGGAAGAAAGGTGGCCCAGGTGTAGTAGGCGACGGCCGGCGCAGAGAGCGCGGCTGTTTGCAGCAAGGCCTTGGGGTGTTCGCGAAGCAGGTCCCACAAGCGTGCCGGTGCGGACTTTTGGTCGACGAGGGCAACCGCCTCGAATTCAGGGGATTCGTCTGCGCGCATGCGCAAGATGAGCCCGATGATGCCCAGGACGCCCCCCGCGATGAAGGGGATGCGCCAACCCCAGGCGGCGAGTTCTGCCGGGGCAAAGGCTGATGTCACCATTGCCGCAGCGCCGGTCGCTGCCAGGGTCGCCAAGCCGCTTGCGGCGTTGGACAAGGAGCCGAACAGGCCCCGCCGGTTCGCGGGGGCGTGTTCAACCATAAAGGCGATGGCGCTTTGTCCCTCACTACCGGCTGAGACGCCCTGGAGGATGCGTGCGAACAGGAACAGTGCGGGCGCTGCAAAGCCGATGGTCGCAAACGAAGGGGTGAGGCCGACTATCAGGGATCCTAGCGCCATCCCGGAGATGGAGAGCGTCATGACGGCCCGTCGACCATAGCGGTCGGCCAGCGGGGAGATGATGATGCCACTGAGCGGGCGGACCGCAAACCCGATCGCGTAGGTCAGCAGGGCTGCCACGAGGGATGCGAAAGCCGAGTGGCTCGGAAAAATCTGTTGCGAGAACACAGCTGCCAACAGCCCATAGACGTACCAGTCGTACCACTCCACGAAGTGGCCGATCGTGCCGGCCACCATGTTGACTGGGCGGCGAGGGTGAGTGGACACTTCGGGAAGTCCGGAAGGGTCTGGAATGTCGGTGGCTTCTTTTGAGGTCTTCATTGAACTCTCCATTTTTTCACGTTTGCTGCGGAGGTGTCTTGGAATTATTCCCGGACACCTGAATCGGTGTGCGGGTCTCGCCCGGCAGTAGCTCGGTTCGACGGGACAACCGACGGCCAAGGCCAACGGCTGGCAGGACGCTAGGGTGCTGCCTGGCGTGCAGTGGGAAAGAAGTTGATCGAGCCTCTACCCGTGAGATCGATTGCAACCGTTTCATGAATGAGATCGGTTGCTGAGATCGGTTGCAAACAACGATACGTAGACGCTGCAGCTCTGTCAATGGTCATTTTTGATCGAGGGTTGATTCGCAGATGTGGAGGTCCAAACGATTTGCCGGCGCGGAAAGGCGGGACAAGCGGGGGACCGATCCGCACGAGTAGGGTTTAGCGGGTCATCCTTGTAGCGGCAGGTGCTTGTCATTGTTCAGATCAAGGAAATGGACCCCGGACCAGGTGCAGTTCACGCTGCCGTACGATGCCCAGTACTCCTCCCAATGCGCAAGTTTCCACCGGTCCCTCTCCAGATCCCGCTGAAGGAGTCGCCTCCGGAGGATATCCTGGGGGACCTGTACGCGCACTACAGTGGTCTTTGAGGGGGGCCAGTGGAATTCGTCCGCGACGCGCGTCAGGTAGTCCGGCGTGGCGAAGTACGCGCCGAAGGGGGCGTCGAGTACGACCGATCGTCCCAGTCGCAGATTCGCGCCGGCTACATCCATGAGCGTCTCGTACTCCAGCGGCAGAACGTTCTCCCGGTAAAACCCGTTGGATTCCCGGTCGCTCGGGGCGTGTCCGGCTACCTGCAGCGCAAGCTCGACAAGGCGGCCGCAGAGCCGGTCCTTGTCCAGATAGGCAGCTCCGTGCTCCCTTGCTGTCTGCTGGGCAATGGTCGTCTTTCCAGATCCGGCCGGGCCGATGACAATGAAGACTTCGGGGACCGTCATTGGCGGGCTTCCGCCACGGCCGAGAGAAACACCCGTGCGGCGTCGGTGACGCGGGAGAAGTCGCCGTCCGGTTGCCAGGCTTTTGTCACGGCACTGCCTACGCCAACGCAGGCGACGCCGGCGGCGAACCATTCGGCGACATTGCCGGGCGTGACGCCGCCCGCCGGCATAACCGGCAGGTGCGCCAGGGGGGCGAGTACCGACTTTGCGTACGGGATGCCGCCGGCTTCGGTGGGGAAGAGCTTGAGGATGTCGGCGCCTGCTTCGGCGGTCTCGACAAGCTCGGTGGGTGTATATGCACCGCTGATGGTCGGCACCTGGTACCGGTTGGCCATCCGGATCATCGCCGGGTTCAGCTGCGGGCTGACCAAGAAGTCGGCGCCGGCGCGGATGCACTCGTAGGCTGAGTGTTCGTCCAGGACCGTTCCGGCTCCGACCGCCACTCCATTGGGCCCATGCTTGGCAGAGAGCCGGCGAATCACGTCCACAGCGCCCGGGATTGAGAGCGTGATTTCAAGGGCGCGAAAGCCTCCGGCAATCGCCGCTTCCGCGACGCGTTCTGCCAGATCTTCGTTTCCAAGGCGCACGATGAGGACGGCGCCGGACCGGTCAATCGTCTCGAGGGTGCGAAGTTTCTTATACATGGCTGGCCTTTCTTCTGGCCCAGGCAGTTTCCCCTTTCCGGGGCACCCCTGGGCTAATCTTGATGTGTCGTTGACAAACTCTTCCACCATTCATAGTCTTATTGCAACCGATCTCAGCAATCGATCTCATATTTGGCAAAGGAGCTGGCAGATGAGTGGACCACGCACGATCATCCTGGGCGCTTCGCACTGGCACATCCCGCTCTGTACGCGGGCGATCGGCGAAGAACACCAAGTCGTCGGCATCAGTGACGAGGACGTATCGCTGGTCCGTGGACTTGCCGAAGTTTGGGACGCTCCCGTAGAGGCTGACTGGCGGAGCCTGGTGGATCTGCCAGATCTTGGGCTTGCCTATGTCTTCGGCCCGCACAGTGGCATGGCGGAAAAGTGTCTTGCCCTGATCGAGCGCGGCATTCCGTTCGTGGTGGAGAAGCCTCTGGGCACCTCCCTTGCGGAACTTTCCGAGGTGCGGAAGGCAGCGGAAGCTGCCGGCGTGCCCGCGACGGTCCCGTTAGTTCAGCGGGGCGGCCCCATCGACCGTTGGCTGGCCAAGGCCGGTCGGCCGACGTACCAGAGGACCTCCTTTATTGCCGGGCCGCCCTCGCGCTACCTGGACAACGGGAATCCTTGGATGCTGGACCCTGCCGCTGCAGGTGGTGGTTGCCTGGCGAATCTGGCACCGCATTTTGTCGATCTGTTCCTGCAGGGCAGTAACGAGTCAGCGGAAAAAGTAGATTCCCGGCTCTCTTTCGTTCTGCACGGCGCGGGTGTTGAGGACCATGCCAGCGTCATTATTACCACCCCGAGCGGGCGTGAAGCCATTATCGAGGTGGGGTACGCATTCCCGGGTTCGCCGTTGAAGCGCTACTGCAGCTACACATCGGCAGGGGAGGCGGGATTCGCCTCCGTCGACTCGGACGGTTCTGCCACGTTCACTGCGCTGGACGGGGCGACGGAGTCAGCCGTGATCGGCGTTGACAGTGACCCTCTCTATGATGCGTTCGTACGACGTGTCGCGAAAACGCTGGACGATGGATTCCAGGGCCTGCCGACACTGGCCCAGCTTGAAGATGCGATGCGCCCGATTTGGCAGGCATATGACGACCACGGAGGAAGAGAAAATGGCAGACCTTAGTATTGACGTTGTCGCGAAGGCGGCCGGCGTCCACCGCTCAACGGTTTCCCGGGCGTTCTCCCGGCCGGAAGCGGTAAAAAGCGAAACCCGGGAGCACATTCTCCGGGTCGCCGAGGGGCTTGGCTACACGATGAGCCCGCTTGCCCAGGCCTTGCGTCGAAAGACCAGCACTTTTGTCCCTCTTATCGTGCCTGACATCACCAACCCGTTCTTTGCAGAACTTGCCAAGTCCATGACGCAGGCCGCTGATGAGCGCGGCTACCAGCTGCTGCTGTGTGTCACGAACGGAGATCCTGCCAAGACCGAGGGGTACTTCACCGCCATGCAGGCCATGTACGCCCCCTTCGGAATCGTCGCGCCCTCGACGAAAGTTGATACCGACGCCCTCAAGCGCTTCGATTTTGGCCACCGGGTGGTAGTGATCGACCGTGTGGAAGACGATTCCTCGGTTCCAACCGTCACCGTCGACAGCCGCCGCGGAATAGTCATCGCCCTGGAGCACCTGCGTTCCCTGGGGCACACCTCGATCGGCTACGTTTCCGGTATCTCCGGAACCCACACTGCGCAGGATCGAATGGATGCGTATATGGAGCTTTCAGCGGAAGGCAGCGGCACGCCCCTTGTACTTGACAGCGGCTCCGATCCGGACGCAGGGGCGCGCGCGGCCAAGCACTTTCTCGGGATGGTAAATCCCCCGACGGCGATTATCGCCGCCAATGACATGGTCGCCTTCGCGGTGATTTCGGCCCTTGGCCAAAGCGGTATCCGAGTACCGGAGGACGTATCGGTCATGGGCTTTGACGGCCTGGCGTTGGGCGCCCGGTTCAACCCGGCTCTGACTACTGTCCGGCAGCCGATCGCTGACATGGGAAACATCGCGATCGAACTGGCAGAAAAGCAGAACCTGAACGGATCGATAGACCACGTCGTTCTGGAACCTGAACTTCTGGTGCGCTCCTCCACCGCAGGGCCGCGCAAATGACCGCGGTCAGCGCAAGGACGCTGCGCCGGCTGCCCGGGCTGAGGCACACGGACCACGTCGGTCTGACAGTTCCGAACCTCGAGGACGCAATCACGTTCTTCGTCGAGGTACTCGGCGCCGAGGAGTTGTACCGCTCCAACCGCGGACCTGACGCCGCGTTCATGCCCACGAACTTCGATGTCCCTGCTGATGCCCGGCTCATCCTCGCCATGCTGCGGCTGCCTCCGAACCTGAATATCGAGCTTTTCCAATGGAGCAGCGCTGAACGGCGGGAAACCCCGCCACGGCATTGCGACGCAGGCGGGCACCACCTGTGCTTCGTTGTGGACGACGTCGACGAAGCGGTCGCCGTGCTGCAGGAAACCCCCGGAGTGCGCGTGCTCGGGCAACGCAAGGAAGTCGCCGGTGACAGTCCACGCGTGGCGGGCAACCGCTGGACTTATTTCACTACCCCCTGGGGGCTGCTGATGGAAATCGTCGACCGGTCCCGCGTCGCATCCCCACCGCGTCTGGTCGGTCCCGCGGACTGGGCAGCAACTCAAGACACTTTCAGGAAGGACGCCTAACATGCGACTTGCAGGCCACACGCTCGGTACTCCGAACCATACGGTCCCCCAGGCAATCAAGCTTTTTCGAGCCGCAGGGCTCGATGCTGCAGAAGTCATTTACCAGGACGGCTACACTTCAGGTCTCCCTCAAGGGGACCGGCGCGCCGCCAAGGAGGCATTGAGGGCGGCGGAAGACGAGGGCCTGCCCATCATTGGCCTTACGCCATACACCACGGCCATCAACGCCCTGGACGAGAATGAATGGCGCGACGGAGTAGACGAATTCCGTGGCGCTATAGAGACCGCCCATCTGCTCGGCGCCGACCGGGTGCGCGTGTACGCGGGATCCTGGCATCCGGGAGACGGCGACCATGCGAGACGATGGGTGAGACTGCGGGAGGCCCTGCAGACCCTGGCGCCGGAGGCTGAACAGGCCGGGGTGCGCTTGTGCGTGGAAAATCATTTTGGCACCATGACCCAAACGGCGGCCGAAACCGCGGCGCTCGTCCGGGAGGTTGCGCACCCAGCCGTTCGTGTTCTCTATGACCAGGCCAACCTCACCTTCACCCACGACGAGACGTTCGAACAGGCCTTTGATGTTCAAGGCGAGCTGATCGGTCACGTACACGTCAAGGACCTCGTGTTCACCGATTCCTCTGCGGCCTTCCGCGCAACGGAAACAGCGCGCGTCAATGCATCCGAGCGTTCCGTCCGGTCAAAAGTTATCGGCAGCGGCGTCCTTCCCTGGCCCGAGATTCTCGCCGCGCTGCTGCGCCAAGGCTACGACGATCTGTTGAGCATCGAGTATGAGTACCGCTGGCACCCGCAAGACCTCCCGAACCCGGAGGACGGGTTCCGTGAATCAGCGGCCGCCCTGCGTGGAATGCTTTCCGATCTTACCGAAGTGCAGGAGGCACGATGAACGCCCAACGCCTGCGCGTCGGCGTTGTTGGGGCGGGCAATATCGCCTCCATCGCCCAATTGCCCACACTCGTACAGCGCGACGACGTTGAGTTGGCTGCCCTGGTGTCCCGGCGCGAAGATCCGGGAAACCTGGTCCGGCGGTGGGGCTTCGGTGCCGCATATCCGTCAGTGGAGGAGATGCTGGCCTCCCAGGACCTGGACGCCGTCTTCGTCCTCACGCCGCGGTCCGAGCACGCGCACGCCGTCCAGCTGTGCCTGAACCATGACGTAGACGTGTTTTGCGAAAAGCCCCTGGCCCCGTCCACCGTGGAGGCGGGACGGTTGGCGGACCTCGCCGACGAACGCGGCCGGATCCTGATGGTCGACTTCAACCGCCGCTACGCACCCGTCTACACGGCAGGGCGCGAGGCGTTCGGTGAGAAGGGCGCAACCTTCTGCGTCGCGCAAAAGAACCGCCCCGGTTCGGAATACCGCGCGACGTTCGAGAACGCCATTCACATGGTCGACCTGCTCCGCTGGTACTGCGGCGGCGAACCCGCCGACGTGGCAGCGCATGCAGCCGGCGATGACCCTTGGGAAGAAGACGGCGTCGCGGCCATCGTCCGCTTCAGTACAGGCAACACCGGAGTGCTGACGGCAGCTCGAACCGCAGGTGCCTGGAACGAAAAACTAGATGCGTATGGTGGCGGAAAGACCGTGGAGATACGCGCCCCCGAAACAGTGTCGACAACCGTCAACGGAGTCACCACATCACGCGAGCTCAGCGCCGAGGCCTACGGTTGGGCGACAGCCACCGACACACTCGGATTCTCCGCGGCCGTCCACCACTTCCTCGACAGGGTCACGGACAGGGAACAGCCCCTTACCTCAGGTCGCGAAGCCGTTCACACCCAGCGCCTGCTCGACCGGATTCTCGCGGCCTCCGGGCTACCCGCCAAAGAACAAGACGGCCGGCAATGGGAAAGCCACGCCACAAGTGGCAAAGGCTGATCAGCTGAAAAGCAAAGGAAACACGTGCCTGGCCCCTGGAGCGTGACCGCAGACGGCCTGAATGTAGTGGCAACGGCTTCTGCAGGTCACTTGGGAGCGGCCCAGTGCAAGCAGCCAAGCCCCCCAACCACGGCACACCCCAAAACACACACGGCACGAAAGGCTTAATGAATATCACGACAGCAGCTCACACACCAACCGCAGCGGAACAACAGGACAGCCACATGAATGGACAAATCAAATGAGCGTCAAAGACCAGGTCGTTTTGGTAACGGGATCGAGCGGCGGAATCGGCAATGCAGTGGTCGATGCGCTCACAGCCGCGGGCGCCGTCGTCGTCGGAGCCGACCGCAGCCCCAAAAAAGGTCAGCCACTGGCGGCATTCTTCGCGCTCGACGTCACCTCTGAAGAGCAATGCGCCTCTATCGTCAGTGACATCACAACAAAGTACGGCCGCATCGATGTCCTCATCCACGCAGCGGGAATCCTGGGAAGCACTCCAGAAATAATGGAGACCAAGACCGAAGAGTTCGAATCCATCATGCGGATCAACGCCTCCGGGACGTTCTCGATGGTACGTGAGGCGGCACACTCCATGATCGGCACCGGCACGGCCGGCGCGATCGTGATCCTCTCCTCGGTCGCAGCCAAAGAAGCCCGCAGCAACTACCTGCCCTACAACGCAAGCAAACTCGCAGTGCTGCATATCATGTGGTCATTCGCCGAGATACTCGGACCCAACGGAATCTCAGTCAACGCCATCGCACCAGGCCCGGTCAACACACCCATGTGGGCTCAATTCGCCAAGGACTCCGGCCCGGACGCAGCCGCCAACCGGGCCAAGCGCGCCGCGCAACTGCCAATGCGCCGCTTCGCAGAGCCCGATGAAGTCGCCCGCGCCATCCTCTTCCTGGCTGATCCGGACAACCGATACATCACCGGGGTGACCCTCGACGTGGCAGGAGGGGCACACCTGGGGATGGGAACCTAGGATCCGTCAGTACTCTATTGGCGGGCATCCGCCGATATCCGCCGCAGAGCGCATGAGCCGTCAATTGCCCCGGTATCGGGGACCAGGACGCAGCCAACAACGGATGCTGCGTGAACATTCAACCGAATCAACGTATGTTGGTGCAGAGCCGGGACCTCCTCACGAAATTCACATGTTTCACCACCGATGCAGGCTTATGAAAGCCTAAAAGCCTAGACGTTGTCTACCGGCAACCCACGGCCGCTGAGACACAGATGGTCCAGGACTCCACCGAAGGCAGCCAAAGCCCATGCCCATCCGGGTATAACGACATCTCGCCGGGTGGCCCCGCCTCGCCCCGCCACGACGACGGAGACCCGCCAGCCCCAAGCCGGTGGCGGGGGACCCTCCGGCGACAGGGGCTGCCCCGGACTGCAGAAAAGAGCGTAGGCAAAAAAGGGTGTGTACAACGTACACACCCTTTGGCTTTGGACTGGTTCGGACTGGCTTGGATTCGGGAACTTTTCTGATATTCACTGCGTTTGTAGGGGGTGTCGGCTGGGTCGAGTCCCACCTCGGGCACAGTAAAACCGCAGGTCAGGGCGGTGTAAGCGCTTTAGGTGGTGTGTACGCGGTACACACCTGCTAGGCAGCCCGGCGGATGGTCATTCGGTTGCTGATTTAGCGTTCGTTAAGTGGCTGCTCCTTCTTGGCCCCGGTACGTTTTTTCCTTACACCTGTTCATGGTTCGCCGGAGCCTTTACAACGTGAGCTGGTGGCATGTTTTTGATTTTTCTTTTCGGCTGTCGGTAGTTCCCCTGTTTCTGGGGAGACTGGGTTCAGAATTGCTGACAAGGCGACCTTTCGTACACGGTTGAATAAGAATGGGGCAGCGTCGTTTACGGAAAGTTGGCGGGACCCGGGGGCGAATACGCAGCAGGACGTGAGCGACTATGTTCGAAGGCGCGGGACTTTAGGTTGATGCGAGAGCAGGTGTTGTTGGTGCTACGGGGAGCGCGCTGGATGGCGTTCAAGGCGTCCATAGGGGAGACCCCGGCACATGTGCCGATGTGATCATAAACGGTATGTCCGCCGGGCTTCGAGGAGTCTGCTTAGGCGATCGAGAGGTGTGCCGACCAGGTCATGCAACTTTGCGCCGTCCGGGATGGACTTGTATCCGGGGTGGTCAAGCTCAGGCCCGTCGACGCCATGATTGCAGGTTGCATGACGTGCGATCCATAGTGACGGTCTCGAGGATAAGCCAAAGGTTGGGTACTTGTAGAGCCCAATTTTCGGCGGTGAATGACGGCGTTTTCGCACCGCTAATTGGTGGTGGGTGCAGCCCGGTTGGGGATCCTTGTGTGTTCGCGGTGGCGGACTGTTCCGCGGGAACGATTTATGCATCCTCGTTATCGTCGCGCAGGGACTGGATCATGCCTTGCAGGATCCGAAACGCCTCCGCATGCTCGTCTTTCGACAGGCCGCCGAGCATTCTGTCCTCGACGGATCGGACTGCTACGGTCGCCTTCTCCAGGCTGCGCCGACCCCGTGGCGTGAGCCGCGTGGGAAGAACTTTCCCGACCGGGGCCTGGGCCGGCCGGGTCACGTAGCCGTCCCGTTCCAAGCCTTGCAGCAGCACGTTCATCGACTGTCGGGTCACGAACGCTCCGCGTGCCAGCTCCGAGTTCGACAGGCCCGGGCGCTGTGCCAGCAGCTCAAGGCAGGAGTAATGCGTCACCGTCATCCCGAGCGGCCGCAGCACTGCCTCCATGGCAGCGCGAAGGGCGCTCGACGCCTCTTTCAACAGGTAGCCCAGGGACGTCTCGAGATCGACGCCGATAAAATCTTGACTCATGTCAACATTCTGACATAGATTAGCCCATGTCAGAAAACTGACATATAGAAAAGGAGCGTCAACATGCCCGCAACCGGCCCCGACTTCATCTCACTCCAGGCAAGCGATCTCCACGCGTCGCAGGCGTTTTACGAACAGTACCTCGGCCTCGTCCGCTCCCCGGCGGGCCCGCCCCATGCCGTCGTCTTCGAGACCACGCCCATTGCGTTCGCGCTGCGGGACCTGGTTCCGGGGACCGATCTTGCGACCGTTGCCCAGCCAGGCATCGGTACCGCGATTTGGCTCCATGCCACCGACGTCCAGGCTATTCACGACGCCCTCGTCGCCGACGGCCACAAGATCGTCTCCGCCCCGGTCGACGGCCCATTCGGTCGCACGTTCACCTTTGCCGACCCCGACGGCTACCACGTCACCCTCCACGACCGCGCCTAAGCTTCGATCCACCGAGCCGTCTTCGCGGTCTGTTTGATTTCGGATCGCGGGGGCCGTTTCGTTTTTGGGGATGGACAGATGACCCTCCTTGCTGCCGTTGGTGTTCCACGTTTGGGTTCCTGCAGCGTGCCGGCCTCGGCCGGGTGGGCAGGTTTTATGTTGCTTGCGGTGGTGCATGGGTGACAGCGACGAGCTGTTCCCCGGCAATTTGCCAAGGCCATTTCTCGGGCAGGTGGTCCCGTATTCCTCGGGCCGTGGACACGATCCGAGCAGGGACGTTGATCAGCCTGGCCCGGATCGTTCCCGTTCTGGATCTGGCGGACAAGCACTCGGCAAGAATCCCAGCGGTGCGGGTGAGGTTGTAGGCTATGACCGCGGCGGCCAGCCTGGCAGGGTTCGCGTCGAATGCCCCGAGGGCAGGTGTGCCAAGGCGCTGTCCAACAGAATCGGCGTCGACCCGCTCAATAGCGGTGTGCTTCCGATGGATCTTATCGGCAGCGACTGCTCCCAACGTCTCCACTTGGACGGTGGGGGAAGAACGCATGGAAGCGGTGCGTGTCAAAGAGGGCGGGTTGCCCGTCACCGGCTTTGGCGCTCAGCTCGCCCGATGCGGGGCACGACCATCCGGCCGGTGACCCGCCCGCTCTTCTTCCTGCCCGACAACGTCGTGAACGGCACTTCCTTGACTTCCGCGGCCGAGACCCACCCTTCGTGGCCTCGTAATAGACGGCGTTGGTGTACTGGATGGGCACCCACGCGGACTCCGCAATGGTGGCGATGGCGCGTTTGACGGCAGGGTCCATGCGTCCCGTGACCGTGACATCGGTGCCGCCGGCCAGTGCGGGACTGACCGCGGGGCAGCCGTACTAGGCCAAATCAAACCGGCACACCACCGGCGGCTGCACTCCGGTGCGCTTGAGCGTGCCCGATGCTTGCGTAACGGATTTCCTGGCCTGGCGGGCTGAGTTCGCCGCTCCCTTGCGCACGCGCTTGCCCTTGATCGTCAGCGCCGTGCCCTACAGGGTGGCAGCGGCGAGGACGGCATTGAGGCCGTGGACCCCGCCAGTACCTGCATTCGGAGCCCTGCTTCTGATACCAGTGCACTTCGATGATGGTGTAATCGGCGTCGACTAAGACGAAGTCCGCCCCGGACTGTGTGCCGAACAGGGGCGCCTTGCGGGCCAGGCTGGCCGGCCGCCGGAAGTGACTGCGTCGAGTTGGCGCTCGTGCCCGAACGTGAAGGACCGCAGGAAGGAGCCCAAAGTGGACGGGGCGAAGCTGCCGGCTAAGGGCTCCTTCATCCCTCCAAGGCGCAATAGTGCCATGTCATCAATGCCGTCAGCCCCGGCGACGATGCCCGCTAGCAATGCGAGTCTAAACCCAGGGTTCGCGCCCATGTCCGTGGGCACGGACAACCATGCATCGGTCGGTGCGTGTAGCGGCGCCTCCCGGGCCAGGCATAGCACCGGCACCAGCCCGGCCGGCGACATAAGGTACTCCTCGGCAAGGAAAACGGACCCTGCCGCCGGGGTATTGGAAACGTGCATTTACGAGATGATCTCTTTTGGGTATGGAAATTTGACTGTCGTAAGCCTATTTTCCTCTGAAAGACGGGATTTCGTGCTTAAAACGCCGTAGGGCCACCCGCTCGGATCGGTGAATCGAGGCTAAGCATCAAGACCCGCAACGCAAACGCGACGACTTCACCCTCATCCCCTTCGGCGCTTGAGCAGCCACAAGCGGGCCCGTTATGGACATCATTTTGCAGTACGCCATCCCGGCCCCAAGGCTACCTCAAGCTACAAACTGGCTCCCGCACAATAGGTCAAAACACCATAGTCCTCTTTTTACTTGGCCTAAATGGCCCGATTTTGAGTCGGAGCGGACAGTCCCGACTGGCTGGACGGCGTCGTTGGAAACTTCAACAACGATCCGCTCGATAAAGGCCAATGACCCATGTGTAGCATCTTGGATGAGCCGGTCCAAGGCCGTCCCAGGAAGCCTGGATGGCCTGGGAAGTTCAGGCAGGGCGCAATGAGTCAGTTGTCGAGGCCTCGCAGCTGTCGGCCGCGCTCGTAGAGACATGGCCGCGATCCGCAGCTCCCGACCAGGAGAGGGACGGCAAGGATGTCCAGCGTAAGATCTATGCGCCTTACGACGACGGTCCAAACTATGTAACGGGTGGGTCCCTTTTGAGCTTCAGCCAGATCAGGGCGCTCGGGAGTCTGAGGAAACGGGGCTCAGAGTAAAGCCAAGGCGCTTCCATGCGGCCTGTTGGCGTACTCTGAGCCCCATTTCTGCTTAGGTTAGTTTCGGGTTCGGCGGCGCAGTGCCCGGTTCGTGTCCGCCGTCGACCATGATCTGGTGCGCCAGGGCCTCGGCGCAGACGTCCAGGAGCCGGGTGCCCTTGTCGGCGGTGGCGCCGCGGGCGTCCCCCGAGACGCCGTTCGCCGTGACGTCGCGGAAGGACCGCCATCGGTACAGGGGCACGGCATCTGACCGGAGGCCCGAGACGGGGCCTGTGGCGCGGGAGAGCATGCCAGTGGCCACGAGTTCGGGGAACGCGGCGAGCATCATGGATGTCTCTCCCTCGCAGGCGTGCATGATGCTGTCCTGTGTCTCGAGGATCTCCTCAATCTGGTCGCGGGCGACGGTCACGTAGGTGGCCACGGAGATGTCCGCTCCCGGCAGGTCGAGGGACAGCTGGTCGACGATGGCATTCAGGGCGGAGATGTTCCCGCCGTGCCCATTGACGACGACGATCCGCTGGAAGCCGGACCTCTGGATGCTGGCACACACGTCCCGGATGAGCGCATAGTACGTGGTGAGCGGCAGTGTGAGCGTGCCCCCGAACGCCATATGGTGCTCGGAGAGGCCCCAAGGCAGCCCGGGAGCGCACACGACGGGCATTCCGGCTTCCTCGAGGATGGCGGCCGCCCTCAGGCAGGCTTCTGCCGCTAGGAACAGGTCGACTCCTGTGGGGAGGTGTTCCCCGTGCTGTTCGGTGGAACCCACGGGGAGCATGACCACAGCATCGTGCTCTGCGTGGTATTTAAGCGCCGGGGCACTGAGTCGGTTCCACTGGTATTCGGTCATGCGATACGCTCCTAAGATGGATTGGACGGTACAGTCGAAATGGGAGAGGTTCTTGATTTGAGTGAGGCGGCTTCTTCAAAGTTGCTGGACGCGGCCCGCAGGCTTTTCCTCGCCCATGGCTACGACAGAGTCAACCTCGAGCGGATTGCCAAGGAAGCAGGAGTGTCGAGGCAGACTCTCTACAACAGGTTCGGCAGCAAGGAGACTGTCTTCCGGGCGATGTTACAGCGTCATTGGGATCAGCTCAACGTATCTGCATTCCTCGAGGAGCTCAATGGGCCCGGAGGTGTTCCGGAGGCCTCCGAGGTGCTGCGGGCCTTCGCGCAGCTGCTTCTGCGCTTCGTCCGGGAAAATGACCAGGTTGACGTCATCAGGCTCGTCATTGCCGAATCACGGCGGCTGAGCTGGATCGCGGAGGACTTCTACAGGGTGGGGAAGGCGCCCCTCCTAGATGCCCTCGCCGCCGCCCTGGACCGGCTCAGCGGGCTGGGCCGGCTCCAGTGCACCGACGCCTTCGTGGCCGCACATCAGTTCTTCGGGCTCGTTCAGGAGATGACCCTCTGGCCCGCGGTCATGGCAGCCCCTGCAGCACGGGACCACTTGCCGGCGGAAGAGCGGGTGATCGACGAAGCGATCCTGACATTCCTCAGCCGCTATGCTTCATGACCTAAGTTCAGGGGAGATCTCCTCGACGCTCAGCCCAGTCGTCCGCACTCCGGCGACCACGACGGCCAACGCGGCCACGAGGCAGGCCGCTCCGACCAGCGTGAAGACGGCGCCTGATCCGGCGTGCTGCAGGAGGGGAACGAGGTAGAAGGGCGCCACGGCAGTCGAAAGGCGGCCGAGGGAGTACAGCCATCCGGTCGCCGTTGTGCGGATGCCGGTGGGGAACTGCTCGAGCTGGTAGACGTGCGTGGCGTTTGACATGACATTCGCGACGACGGTGAAGCAGAACCCGAAGACCACGATCACCGTAGGGTCCTGGGCGTTGCCGAAGACTATTCCCAGCACGGCCATCAGCGCCAGAGATCCACCCAGCAGCAGCTTGCGCTCCATGCGCTCCATCAGCCACATCGACACCGCCGACCCGACCGGGTACCCGATGAACGCCAGGGAGGTGTAGAGCAGCGAGCTGGTCACGGTGAAGCCGCGTTCGGTGAGCGCGAGCGTCGCAACAGAGCTGAACCCGTGGTAGCCGATCACCGCCAGGATCCAGACCAAGGCCATCAGGACCGTCCGCTGCACCAGCGGCCTGCGCAGCAGTGCCGACGCCGGCAGGGGCGTCGCGTGGGGCAGGGTGCTGTCCGCGGGCTCCAGGGCCTCGGCACCGTCCCACCCTTCGGACCGGCTCGCCTCCTCCAACCGATGGGTGACCTCCTCGGCCTCGGCCGCACGTCCGACCGTCTGCAGCCACCTTGGTGACTCGGGCAGTTGGCGGCGGACCAGGAACGTGATGATCGCCCCCGCCGCCCCGAACGCGAACATCCACCGCCAGCCGGCGATTCCCCACGGGGCAGCGGCAGTCATTCCCAGACCGAGGAAACCGACCACGGGTACCGCCGTGTAGGCGACGGTGAAGGCCCACGCCGCAAAGTACCCCCGACGCTTCGCGGGCAGGATCTCCCCTAGGAATGAATCCGTCACCGGGAGCTCGCCCCCCAGACCCACGCCCGCAATGAACCGGCACGCCACGAGCATCCACAGATCCGAGGAGAACGCGGCCGCGAGGGTCGCGGCGGAATACAGGGCGAGAGTGATCATGTACGCCTTCCGCCTGCCGAGCCTGTCGGCGACCGGGCCGATCACTACCGCCCCAAGGAAGGCCCCGAGGAACGGTGAGGCCAGAACCAGGGAGAGGCCCGCCCCTCCCAGCCTAAACTCGGAGCTTAGCGTCGTGGCCAACACCCCGGAAAGGAACAGCTCGTAGATCTCGAAGAACGTACCGAGGGCGATGATCACGATGATGCGCTTGTGGGCCCTCGTCACGGGCAGCCTGTTGAGGCGGTCGGAAATGGACGATCCCGCGCGGCTCGCGTGGACTTTAGGGGACATTCTGGGCTCTCCTGACGATCGGCGGCTCTGGCCGAGAGGAAGAAGAATGGCCAGAATTAGACTTTACAGTAAAGTACAAAACTGGCTGACGTCAAGGGTCTGCCGCGCTTGGCTAAGTTGTGTAAGTCGGGCCATTTCGAATCGCCCCGGGAACAGTCCAGGCTCAAGACCATCGACAGCCCAATGGCCGGACTCATCCCACTCGCCTGCGACATCCTCACCGTCGCGGGCGAGGAGCTGCGGATCATGGTCTATTCACAGCCCAACCCGGCACCGAACACGCCGACCGGTTCTTCCTTGTGGTCCTCCTGGGCACCCGGTCGCTCATCGACTGGCGCACCACCGCCTCAAGGGCCTCACCGGGAACCATGGGGTGGGATCCTGCGCGACCGAGATGTCCCGCGCTGCCGGCCAAACGCGGCGCGGGAGAAGACGGATGCCATGACAGCGGCCCGGCACGGCAGAGCACACCCCTCCACAAGACCCTGGGGCCGGCGAACGCGAAGAAATCCGGTCCGCTCCAGGTTACGGGCCGGCGGGGCCGAGGATTGATCCCACGAGCCGGCGGGCGTACGCGGCGTCAAGCCCGGCCGGGCGGAAGAGGATACGGTACATCAGGGGAGCGACGACGTGGTCGATTATCGTCTCAACGCCCGGGGCCTTCTCCCCGCGTTCGGTCGCGCGGGTGAGGATCACGTTGATCTGTTCGGCTGCGTAGGCAGAGCACTGCCCGGCGTTGCTGCCGTCCGGATTGCCGAGCAGGGCGTCGCGGATGTAGGCGCGGCCGGCGGGGGAGGACATCTCGTCGAGGAACTGCTCGACCCACGCCGTCAGGTCGGAGTGCAGGGTCCCATAATCCCCGGGTGCGGTCTCGGGCCGCAGGCGCTCGACCGCTACATCCGACAACAGCTCCTGCAGGTCCCCCCAGCGCCGGTAGATCGTCGAAGGTGTCACCCCCGCGCGCTGGGCGACCAGCGGCACACTCAGGGCATCCCGGCCGAACTCCGAGGCGAGTTCGTGCACGGCGGCGTGCACCGATGCCTGGACCTGGGCGCTGCGCCCGCCCGGGCGCACCATCTGCCTGCTCATAGAAACCCATCTTAAAGCAAAATCATTGCGTCTATGAACCACGCACGCCCCGGTGCGTGCAACTGGCCGCCGTTCGACCGCCTCCTCGCCGGCCCTTCGTGAACTTTAGCGCCGCCGCAGTGTGCCCCCGCGCGAGAAAAGATCTTCATGGCGCTGACGGCTTACCCGCGCCTGCCGCAAAAGGCGACGTGGGGGACTTGGGCCGGTCGTCCGCTTGCGGTGCGAGACCTGCGGACATGGGCTTATCCCTTCTCGGCTGAAGTGGCGTCCCCCAGCTCAAGGCTAAGGCTTTACTTAGCCTTCCGTGGGCCCTAAAGTGTCTTAAAGCAATTCCGTAGCGTTTAGTGCCAAGGGCCGATGTCCACCCCCACACCACTGGTCCTCGCGCCACGCACACAACGATCTTCCGTAACGAGATTCAAAGGACTGAACGATCATGAGCACTGCCCCCGGCTTCGTGTCTAGCGCCGCAGTTTCCTGGACCGTGGGCGAGGTCACCGTTCACCGCATCGACGAGGTCCTCCTGCCCCCCGCCACCGGACCGTGGCTACTGCCCGACGCCACCCCGGACCTTGTCGCCGCGCAGGGCTGGCTGCATCCCCACTTCGCCGACGACGAGGGCATCCTCCGCATCGACAGCCACAGCTTTGCTTTCGCCCTAGGGGGCCTGCGGATCCTGGTCGACACCGGCATCGGCAACGGCAAGGAACGGGCGAATCCCGCTTGGCACAATCTGAACACCGACTACCTGAGGGACCTCGCCGCCGCCGAATTCCCCGCGGACTCGGTTGACCTCGTGATCCTCACCCATCTGCACGCCGACCACGTGGGCTGGAACACCCGCAAGGTAAACGGCGGCTGGGTGCCCACCTTCCCCAATGCCCGTTACGTGACCACCCGCACTGAGCGGGAGTTCTGGGCTGGATACGACATGGAGGAAGCACGCGAGCAGATGTTCCGAGACTCCGTGATCCCGGTGGAGAAGGCAGGGCTGCTCGACCTCATCGACGTCCCCGCAGAGGGCGTCCCCGTCACCGAGGGCCTGCGCCTGCTCCCCACTCCCGGCCACACCCCCGGCCACGTCGCCGTCGAGCTGACGAGCCGCGGCCGGACTGCCCTAATCACCGGCGACTGCATCCACCACCCCATCCAACTTGCCCACCCCGCCATCGGCGCCTGCGTCGACATCGACCCGCACCAGTCCGAGAGCTCGCGCCGAACACTGCTCGCCTCACTCGCCGACACTGAAACCCTACTCCTGGGCACCCATTTCGCCCCGCCCACAGCCGGCCATGTCATCCGCCATGAGGGCGGCTACCGGCTCTCACCCGCCCCTGCCGACTCGCTCTGACCGGCGCTGAGACGCCTCTGGTGGCGACGCGACGTGAACCGGCCGAAGAAATCGGAATCGACCGCCGCCGCGACGGGCAACGACGGCGCCCGGGGCCCGTGTCACCGACGAAGGGCTACTGGTCTTCGCCCGCGCGCCGAAGAACCGTGACCGATACTCAAGCAAGTTCCGGGATATGGATTTGAGGGAGACACTCAACAGAGGGCAATGGAATCGAGACGAGACGTCGAACCATCAATCCTCAGGCTGGGTGGCAGCGAAAGGCTCCTCCAAAATCATCCCGTAAAGCGGTCGGCCAGCGGCGCAGGAGTCACCGAAGTTTCCCGGATCAAAAATGGACCGCTACCGCGGTCGCCAGATTCCGTAATAAAGCCCGCAAAAAGCCGGGTCACGGCGCTAACAGGTACATTCGAATACCACGACCGGACTGCTGATCGGACAGGCTCGCGTATCCACCAACGGCCAGGGCCTCACAGCACAGAAAAATGCGTTGCTTGCCCGGGGTGTCACCCGAGCAGACTTTGACATGGACCGGCCCGCGCGGAACCCGTCTTTTGATTCGGGACCGGCTGCTACACATGGCGGCTTCATCCACTTTCGTCAGGCGCCGGCTTCGTCCCATGCGCTGCATTAGTGTTGGCATGACGCTGCGTGGGAACCCGGACTTGAGCGCGTGGATGGGAGGTGGCCGGGTGGGTTTGCGCCTTGGCTTGCGGGGTCAGGTTTGGGTTTGGAGGGCAGCCAGGACACCGATGAGTTGCTGGATTGATTCGTCGGGGAGTTCTGTGAGCGGGGTGTTCTTGCGGTTGGCGAACACAGTGGCGGACAAACGTTCTCCGACGCGTTCCATTCCGGGTATGCCGGCGACGGTGGCCGGCAGCTCTGACAGGCCGGCAATGGTTGCACGTTGTTGCGGCTCCATGCGGGAGACCCCGTAGAAGTCCAGCTCGACGCTGGTGTTTTGGCCGGTGTAGGCGATCAATGACAGGGTGCCCAGCCGGGTGTTGTCCGGGGCGAGGATGGCAAAGGTGGCTGTGGGGCTGATGCTGGTCGAGCCGTGGAAGGTCAATCCTGAGGCCGCGGCTTGGGCGGTGAAGTGGTTGAATTTCTCGAGGTTGGAGGGCGAATTGGTGCCCAGCCAGGACCGGAAGCTCTCGATGGTCCAGGTGGGTTTTCGGCCGGCGTCCGCGGCGGATTTGGCTTCGGCAAGTTCCTCGCCGTAGATCCGGGGCATGAGGATGTCGGTTTCTTGGTCGCTCAGGCGCGCGTAGGCAACGGCAATGATGGACGTGGCCGGCCCCGACATGGCGTTGAGGTATTCGACCATTCGCTTCAAGTCCGGGTTGATGGCATCCACGGCGAGCACGATCCGGAAGCGTCCGTCGCTGAGGTTGTTGGCCACCCGGGTTCTTAGCTCCGAACTCCGTGGCAAGACGGTCAGGGTGAAGGCGGCGTTGCGACGGGGCGGGCGGTCCCGGGCTGGTGTCGGCCGTCAGGCCGGATGTCCAATCGAGGTTAGTGGAACAGGGCTGGTGTGGCGCCGGTTCCCGGTCCCGAGGTGGTCAGCGGGGGTTCCCCGGGTGGTGCAGACGCTGATGTTGGCTGTGCCGGCGATTTCGCGAAGGGCAAACACGCCCTCCAGTGCGGCTTTTTCCGACAGGAAACCAATGGTCACGGCGATGGTGTTTCCGTCATCATTGACCATTTTTACGTAGTAGACGCCGTCGGGGCCATGATGCAGTTCGATTCGTCCGGTCATCGTTTGTCTGCTCTCCAATTCATGGTTGTGTGGTTGGCCCCTACCTGGTGCCGGCGCTTCGTGACGGTTCGGTCCCTGCTGTCCGCTGTCTGGTTCGTGCCCGGCATCAGGGCTTAGGGGCGGGGTTCTTGGCGGTCGGTGGTGGATCCGGGGAGCCGGGCGGTGCGGGGATGGATATGCCCGATCATTCTTGCCGGGCCTGAAGGCACGGACCGTGGAGCATGTGATGCAGCCGTGTCCGGTTGCGTCCGCGACTTTCCTCCATGTGCCCGTTGGGCTGGCGATCGCCGCTGTTGCCCCCGTTGCGGATCGACGGTGGAGGAATGCGGGTGCTCGCGTCCCTCGATTCGGACATCGCGCTTGGATGCCCGGGCTGCGCCATGATCTTCGCGTAGGTGCATTTGCGGCGGACCCAGCCCGGTGCTGGACGTCCCCGTGCCGGTGCCGGTATCGGTGGGGTGGCTCGGACGCCGGATCTTTTGTGACGACGATCCTTGTGCCCGGAAGACCTTTGCCGACCTGGCCCCGCCGGCGCCCCGTTTCGCACGGTGCACGGCCATGCGTCCCAGACGTGGAGACGGAACAAACATCCCAGGTGTCGCGGTCGGGACTGTGGCACTGTGGGGAGGGTTCATCGCGGCGCGTCCAGCTGGAATCCGCAGTGGCACTTGAGCAGGCGCGTTCGAAGCGAAATCGTGGCAGGCAGGCCGCTTTCGCTGCCCCAGGGGTCGTTGAGGCATGAGAGTCCCTCCCCGGTTTCCTCCATCGGTTCACCGCAATGGATGTAGTGGTGCCCGAAATGCAGGACTCCCGGTGCCGTGGCGCCTGCGTTGAGGAGGGCGGCCACCTGCCCGACGCTGGCGTCATGGCCGTAGAAGGAGCCGCAAGACAAACATGAGTACTCGAGGGAGACCTGGCCAGGGAGCGCGGGACTGGTGGCTTCGATGGCCTCGATGACCAGGTCATTGCCGGTACCACATCGGGTGCAGATTAACGCCGGCACCCCGGCGTCGGCGATTCCCCCGGACAGATTCCCGGCTGGCAACGTGGTCATGAAGATCCTCCCAAAAGACGTCCACGAGGGCGGTGCTTAATTGTCAACTTTCCACTACACCAGGCAGCGGCAGCCTCCCGTCAGGCGGGTCGACCGGGCTGCCGTACTTGGGCGGGATCAGCGTGTTCCACTGTGAGCGCAGGTTTCAAAGGGGTGGTCGCGCAACGGGCCGGCCCGGAAGGGCAGGCCGCCATAACCAGCACGCGGACGGCGCTCACAACGGGCGGACGTTCTCGGCCTGGGGGCCCTTGGGACCCTGGCCGGGATTGAACTGCACTTTTTGGTTCTCATCCAGGGAACGGTAGCCGCCGGTGTCGATGGCGCTGTAATGGACGAAAACGTCTGCCGACCCGTCGTCGGGGGCAATGAAGCCAAAGCCCTTCTCAGCGTTGAACCATTTAACTGTGCCTGTGGCCATGGCTGCGTTCCTTCGTGGGACCTTCACTCGCCGTCAGCGCAGTGACGGCCACGGACACCGTCGTCCGTGTTCCCTTAATGTACGGGGCAGCGACGCAGTGTTCAAGGGAATCGACGGCCCTTTTGGAGAAAAGGCCTCCCACACAGGGAGCCATGATATAACGCGCTGCACCACCGTTTGACCGCCGGTCAAAGACCGGGACGGACGACGAAATCCAGTCCTCGGAGTGCGGACGGCACTCGTCAAAGTTGCCGGGTGCTTGTGAACGGTTTTCAGTGTCGTCGTCATCGTGACGCCTGTTGCTGGGCATGGCAAAGCGCGGTCGCGCCGCTTGTTTAGGTGCGCAGGGGTGGGCTGAGCAGGTTACCTCGTTTGAAGTACCCGATCACAGTCCAAGGGGGTAGCTCGGCCCTTGCCACGCGGTTGAAGGCCAGTGCGGCGCCTGCCAGGATGTTCAAGCAGTGGCCCAGTAGGCTCGGCCACTGCTTGGGGCGGAAGATCATGTCAGGGTTGAGGCGGAACGCATGCTGCACTGCCGCTCATGAAGCCAGTGGACGTGTGTTTCCGGGACCCGGCGCAGCCAGTGCCGCACCGTCGAAACAGGCCGGCCCAGTCAGGCGGCGATCGGGCGGTGGCCTTTGCCGGCAGCCTTGGCCGCAGGCCTTCCCGATGACCTCCACGGTGTCGGCCCGGCGCAACGCCAAGGAGGCCGGTAGCAGGACCTGGGTGCGCCCGCAGCTGGCACAGCGGGCGCGCCGCGGCTGTACGGTCAACCGCTCCTGGCCCAGGCCGCGCACGGTCCGGGTCCGGGCTTGCCCGTGGGGGTGCAGCAGCGCCGAGCAATGAGGGCAGCGTATTTCGCCGGCCAGCAAGGCTGTCTCGGTTTGCTCGGAGCTGCCCACGACCATCATCGTGCCCCCTTCTGTCGCTCCGCCATACCCCATGCCAATGACTCTTGCCTACCACACCCCGGCAGGGAAGGGGCCACTTCGTGTGTAACCAACAACGCCCGGAACGGATGACTCACTCCACCACCGGCCGGAGGGGCAAAATCACGGCGCCAAGCAGGCTGCCAAGGAATCTCAGATGCCCGTGGAAGCGGCCGCTTTCGTCGTCACATTGACGCCGCCAACTAAGCCCAACCGGTAACAGGTACATAGTCGCCCACAATGACCACTGCGTCCCCAAACAATGCGACGCGTAACAGACATGGATGGCGATACTGAAGCGTCGGTGCAAATTGGCGGGCTCAAGCAGGCTGATCTCATACGGAAGGAAAACGAAAGAGCGTCATCACGGTTCGTGGCGTTGTTTCCAGCAATGGGGGAAAGTTTATCCATCGACTCCCCGTCGATTTTGATCATTGCGGGCATCTGTGTGTTTTGCCTCTTGCCGGTGTTGTTTCGGCCATTCTTCAGCTTTGACAAGTGCGCCAATGACATTGAGGTCCAAAATCCTGATGTTGCGAAGGCTATCCGAGATGCTCGGCGCGATATTGATCGTGGCCGAGGTCGTTACGGTCCTTAGGAGCAACGTTGGGATCACCGCGAAGTGCGGCCCTCCAGGCGTCTTCAACGCGGCCCGCGTACCGATCCTTGGGAGGGGCTCCTGCCGATGGAAGGATTCTGGCTCCGGGGAGTGGATCAGTCACCGATCAGGGACAACTTCAATGCGTGGTTGGTTGGCTGCACGCAGCGCCTCGAACAGTGAGCTTATGCGAGGGGGCGACCATAGCGTCCTCGACGCCTACCGTCTCTGCGATCTTTGCGGCAATTACAGCCATTGAATCGGCCGCAGTGCATAACCCGCTTCGGGGAGTAGGCAAGACTGGTGTGGGACCGGAATACGACCGAACGGTGCCTTTCCTACGAACTGTGGGCCGAAGCTCTCCGTGAGTGTGGATCATTTCCTACGGCGCACAACCAACACGATGTATAAGGCCGCACCAACAGCTACCAAGGCGCCAACGCTGATTCCCATGATTTCTCCTCCGTATCGACCTTGAACCTCTTCGCCGGTCGAAACTTCCGTCCCCTCCTAGCATAGCTCGCCAGCCTCCGCGTAGATGGTGCATGGGGAGCGACGCACAAACATCCCTACCCCCGGTTTAAATGCGTTGGCGCAGGGGACCCCATGAATTACCGGACTGCACTATCTCCGGCCTGCCGCACTTCAAGGGCACCATCCCGGGAATTCCGGCTGCTCAACCACAGGAGTAGTCGCTGCCACCGCAGGGCCTGGCTTAGCCGTGAACGTCTGCGGATTCACCATCTTCTTGGCCTACCCTCAGGGCTCGGACCTCTTCCATTTCAGCGACAACGGGCACGCCCTTCGGTTAGCCCAAGACGTCGGGCGAACCGGGAGGGTTGGTGATGAACTGTCGGATCTGCGTGGCGTGTGCGGTGGTATGGCCGATCAGACTTGTCACGATCCAGGCGTAGGCCCTGCCCTTATAGCGGTGCGCCGGCGGCAGCGGGGTCACCGCCCTGGCCTCGGTCATGCCGGAGAGCGTGTCGCGGACCCGCTGTCGGCAGTAGTCGATATACCCCCGGATCTCAGGCTGCGACCAGGGGACGGGCAGGCTGGTGAATGTCTGCCAGTGTGGCTTCCCGGCGAACGGGGGCGGCGGGGACCAGGGGTCCAACTCGGCGGCGAGGTCGTAGTCGAGGACTTCCAAGGCATGCCAAGCCACGCTCCACGGCGTCGACCACCGCTGGACCAGCGCCTCCCGATGAGCCGGATCGGTCACCGGTTTGCCGCTGGCGTCGCGCACCTCCCCGACAATCTCCGAGGCCTGTACCCGCCACATGGGAGTCCGCCATAGTTCGTCCGGGCAGTCCCGCACGGCTGCGGCCAGCAGCTCCAAGGCTTCCTCGTGGCAGCGCCCGATGCTCTCCACCCATATCGATACCATGGGGAAGAACTTTAGCACTCCGCGGCATGAGCGCTTCACGCCTAGCGTTCCTTGGGGGTGAGGGCTTTGATGTTTGTCTTGAGTTTTTAGGCCGGGTTTCCGAGCCGTGAGTTGTCGATGTAGCGGCGGATGTGGCGGTCGATGGTGGCCAGGGCTTGGCGGAGCGGTGCTGGTGCGGGGGCTTTGTCGGCGGCCAGGAGCGGTCGCAGGATCCGGTTGTGGACCTTGGTGTGGAACAGTGCCACGCGTTGGCCCTCGGGGGTGAGGGTGTAGGTGTTGCTGTGGGGGCGGCGTTCAATGAGTTGGTTCAGGCGTAGCCGGGCAAGGTCGTAGCTCATTTGGTTGGTGCTGTAGTTGGTGCCCAGCAGATGGGTCCCTCGGGCGCGCAGGTTCCGGCGGGTGAATCCTTGGACAGTGAGGCTTATACATAGGGCGCCGAGCAGGGCCATGACCCGGGGATCGGGCGAACCGCAGGGCCGGGGCCCTCATGCCATCCTCGGTGAGGGTGGACTGTGCGACCCGCTTAAAGGCTGGGCTCGCAAGGACATGGCCCTGCCCGACACGTTCAGTGTCGAGCAGGCGGTTGTTGATGTCACGGGGTTTTCATTGCAGTTCATCGAGATGTTCAAGGCGCCGGGGACACCGCAGGTCGTCGGGTGAGTTGACGACTGTCTCAATCCTCAGCGCCCGGCCGTCCTTGAGGTACTGCATGATGCGGGAGTACTTGTAGAACGCGTTGAGGGTGACGTCGGTGTCGCGGGTGACGACCTTGGTTTTGAACACGTCCTGGGTCCGGCGCACCCGTCCGCGGCGGATCTGCCGGCGAAAGATCAGTTCCAGTGTTTCTGGCCGTCCCAGGTCGAGGTTGTCACCGATGAGTGATTCAAAGAAGGCGCGGGCATTCCGGGGTGCGTCGAAGACCAGGGTCCGGGAGGCCTCGAGCTGGCGCGTGGACAACTCCCACCAGTAGCCGGCGTCCGCGTCCGCATCGGTCAGGGGTGTTGACTGCCGCGTCGTTTGACGATAGCGGCGTCGCCTTGAATGGCGATGGGAATGGTGGGTTTGGTCGTCATGGTGGCGTGGTGGTTGTCACTGCTGACGGGTTCTTGGCAAGAGATTTCAGCATCGTCGTCATGTCGATGTCTGTTTCACGGCATGGAAAAGCACTGGTCTCGCCGCTTATTAGGTGGGCAGTGGTGGGCTGAGCAGGTTCCCTCGTGTGAAGTACCCGATCGATATCCAAAGTGGCATTCCGGGGTCCACCCGTTGTCGGTTGGCGAGTGCGGCGCCGGCCAGTATGTTCGGGCTCCTGCCGAGGAGGCTCGGCCACTGCTTGAGACCGGCCAGCATCTCTGGGTTGAGGCGGAATGCATGCATGACGGCCTGCTCGTGCAGCCAGCGGACGTGCGTCTCCGGGACCCGGCGCAACCAGCGGCGCACCGTCGAAACAGGCCGGCCCAGCATGGCTGCGATCGTGCGGTGGCCTTGGCCGCCAGCCTTTGCTGCCAGTGCGGTGCCGATCACCTCAACCGAGTCGGCCCGTCGGAACGACAATGATGCCGGAAACATGACTTGGGTGCGCCGGCAGCCGCTGCAGCGGGCGCGCCGTGGCTGCACGGTCAGCCGCTCCTGGCCCACGCTGCGGACGGTATGGGTGCGGGCGTGTCCGTGGGGGCGCAGCGGCGCCGAACAGTCAGGGTAGGGTATCTCTCCTGCCACCAAGGCTGTCTCGGTCTGCTCGGGGCTGCCCACGACCAGCATCGCGTCCATTCCTCTTCCTCGGCCAAAAGTTCATGTCAATGACTCTTGCTTACCGTGCCCACAACGGGGAAGTGGCCAGTTCGTGTGGAACCAGCAGCACCCGGAATGGATCATTCAAACCACCGCCGGCCGGAGGGGAAAAACCACGGTGCCAACCTGGCTAGTGATATATTTTGGGCCCCGGCAGAAATGGCGGATCTGGTCGTCACGCTGACGCCGCCAACGAAGCTCAAACCACTGCAGCTGCATCGTCACCCATGATGACCAATGCGTCTCAAACAATGCGACGTCTAACAAGGGGCAGCGGCAGCAGGGCCATCCAGCGCTGGAAGAAGACGCCGATGGCGCCGGGTCCGAGCCGGTTGCAGATCTCCTGCAGGGCCGCCGGGTCCTCACAGGAAGCGAAGCCGTTGGAGAGGGCGGTGTACCCGATGCCTGCCTGGGTGGTCTGGTGTTTGGCCCACTTGTGGCCGTTGACACACAGCTTGGCCGGGTAGGGGAAGTAGGCGCAGACCTTGATGAACGCAGCCCCGAAGTCGGCGTCCCAGAGGTAGAAATAAAAGCACGTCACCCGCCGGTCGGCGTTGGTAAATGAAAACATTGGTAAATGAAAACCAGGGGATCCCGTTGGACGCCTGCCGCTGGGACCAGGTGAACACATTCTGGTACTCCTGGGCCACACCGGAGCGGCCCGTCCTTTCCTGGGCATCCAGATAACGGTGCATCACCTCGTTCTTGCGCTCTCCCTTGCGGAAATGGATCAGCGGGATGTGGTTGTCCCCGGAGAATGCATTCACCGAACGCCTAAAGGCCGCTCCGATCTTTTCCATGATTGCCGGCGCCGGGATCGGTACGCCCAGGTGGTCCCTTAGGAACGTCACCGCCTTCCCGCCCATTTGCAGTTTGGGCACGTAAGCATTCAAATAGATCCGGTCCAGGCACTGGATATCCAGGCCGACATGACCCTCCAGGACCTCATTGACGTTCACCACCACCACAACCACCACCACCACCATCGCCCTGAACCCATCGCATACCTCCAGAATGCGCCACCACGAAGCCGACGACACCAACGCAACACAACCCGCCACCTCGGCGGTCAGAGGGGGGCTCACTGGATGAGTAAGTCCTATTGCCGGGGAGGGCGTGGGGGCTTTTAAAATAGACAGGAGAGGGTTGAGCCGGGTTTTGAACACTCAACTAAACACTCTCCTGACTACACCTAACGTCTTTTCCGCTGACCAGATCCTGCCGGATCTGGGTTTCTCCCGGGTCTGGCGGCCGGGCCGGAAACCCGCGTTGAGCGATGCCGAACCACTCTGCCTGGCCGTGGCCCAACAGCTACTGGGCATCTTCTCCGAGACACGGTGGATCCGCTATGTCCGCGCCCACTTGATGGGCAAGTTCCCCGGGATCCCGCACCAATCCGGGTACAACAAGCGCCTGCGCGCCGCGGGGCCCTTGACCGCGGCGACGATCACGGCCCTGGCCCGGAACATGCCGGGTACGGCTAGTGCACCTCGCACTCCCGCTACTTCCGGGGATTCCGGCTTTGCCTGATCAGTACCCCGACGGCATGCCGGTCCTCCGGGACCTGGCCAACCCGAAATCAGCGAACGCGAACTAACCCAAGGCCTCCCGGAACACGACCACCACCTCACCCCCGACGGACAGGCCATCCGCGGCGACAGGGGTTTCGCCGGCAAGGACTTCGAACGGTTCATCACCGAGGACCTGGGCGCCACCTTGATCCGTCCGGACCGCAAGGACGAGAGGCCACGCTTTGGCAAACCCGGTGGCATCCGGCAATGGATCGAGTCCGTCTTTGACACCCTCAAGGGCCAACCCAGCCTCGAGCATCACGGCGGCCGCACCCTCTCCGGCGTCTACACCCGCGGCGCGGCACGCCTACTCGCCCTCGCCGCCGGCATCTGACACAACTGGCGCATCAACGCACCCCGCAAACACTCACTAACCGACTACGACGACTGACAACGGCGATGGAGCTTGTCAGGAACGCTCGGGTGCTGAGACGGGTCACAAGTTCAAGAGGTACAGCACCGCGATCCGAGGCGCAACAGAGTCTCGACGATTGAACTGGAACCCGTCTCACCATGGGGTGGCCCAGGTGATGACGGCTTGCAGGACAGTAGCTGACCGACGCGTTTGGGCAAGAATGCCACACGCCGGTGGCCAGCCCGCGCCATTGTCTTCTGGTATTGAGGCTTCGAGCGACTTTCGTTGCGGCGTTTGTGGGCTTCGTTGACGTAGGGGCAGGGCCGCCTGCGGCGGAACCTTTGTGCTTTCGGTTGGCTTTCTTCCCGTCGTTGTCCGGGACGGCGCACTGGATGCCGCGGGAGCGCAGGGAGGACCGGAGTCGTTGACCGTGTTGCCGCAGTCCGCCACCGTGTCGGTGGCGACCGGACCCGGTTCAACGTTGCCAACTGCCGGTCGCCTGCCGCCGCACTCATCGCCACAAACCGGGCATGAACCTCCATGCTGTAACTCGAAGGCGCGTTGCCCAGGGAACCGGAGCCGGCCTGCGCGTACACCGTGGCCAACGTGGTACACACGGTCGCGGCCGGATAGTTCCCACATGGCTTCCCCGCCATCGCCCAGACCTGGTTGGTCGAGCAAGTTCATCGTGTCGTAGCCGTCCCTTGGCCGGCCCCGGCCGGCTCCCCACCGACCGACCCGGTGTGCATCACTTGATCGCCTTGCCCAATGGGCGGTGGGCATTCGCCCGGTACCTGCCGATCCCGGTACCAGCCGGTCCAATATGGCACCCTTGGACCTCTTCGACGCCTTCACATGCGCGGCGGCTTCACTGTTTCGTGATTTCCCTGCGCGCAGAAAAGGGCACCTTGTAGCCCACCCATCCAATGCGCCACGGCACCCGAACATGCGCCAATGCTTTCGCGGGCACAGCCCAAATGAGGCACACACGGCATTATCGAACAACTACCTTTTATGAGTCTCGCTGCGGTCTTGACGCAGGCCCGCAATCCGGCCATCGTTGTATGCGTTGAGCATATTCCCGCAGTTGGCAGGAGGAAGCATGACGAATCCCCGCACGCCCATTCAGGGCGCACCGTCCTCGAAGAGTCCCGCGATGCACGAGGCAAAGGATCGGCGCCAACTGCTGCCTCCCAAGCCGGACCAGCGCGGCCCGGACCTTGTGCCCTCGACCGGCACTCCCACGGGCGGGTTGAGCGGCTCCCGGAGCCCACCCGATCGTGGCTCCGCATGGGGACAGCTCCCTCCAAGGGCAAACCGGTCCAAATTAAGTGTTCATCTATCCGTTCGATGAGGTTCGACGCCGTCGTGCCGGCCGGGCCGGGGCACGCGCCTCCGGGATCCGCGAAAGAATTCCGGCACGCAGGAACGCTCGGAGGGTCGGCAGGGCGGTTGGGGCGGTGGCGGATGGTTGTCACGGTTTAATCAGGGTCACGAAGCGCAGGCTCACGTGACCGTAGGCACAAACAAGGAGGAATGTGATGGGTCTGGGCGACAAGTTTGATGCAGCGAAGGACAAGGTGGCCGGCAAGGCCAAGGAAACCATCGGCAAGGCGACCGATGACAATTCCATGGTCGTCGAGGGCAAGACGGACCAAGTCAAGGGAACCGTGAAGGACAAGGTTGCCGACCTCAAGGCCCACCTCCACGAGGACGCGGACAACCTTAATAAGGACGACACCGAAGGCGGGGCAGCCGGTCCGCAGTAGCGTGCAGTTGCGCAGGGGTGGACGGTGAATCAGTGGCCGCCCGCACCCTGTTCCCCACTCCGCCGGGCCGGCAGTCGCGCGGCAAAGCCGCGGCTGCCTGCCCGGCCGGTGTCGGCAGGGAATCCCGGAGGAAACAATGACCCATGGGAAATGGAGACAGTGCCATGACAATCTTGATCAAGGTCCTGAGCATGGGCGCCGCCTTGGCGGCAGGCGCAGCCGTTCGCAAGGCCCTGGAAGCCGGATGGCGGAAGGGCACCGGGACCGAACCTCCCAAGGACGCCGGAAACCTCAAGAATCCTCTGCCGGGCGTCATTGCCTTCGCGCTGGCCACCGCGGTCTCGGGCGCCGTCATCCAGGTGGTGACGAAGCGGCTTGGGCGGAAGGCAGTCCTCCGGCTCGAGCGGGGTGCCGCCGACGGGTAGGACACGATGCGGTGATGTGTGAAAGACCAGGGGCCGGCAGCATTGATGGATCGCCCCTCGCAGCCAAGTTTGAGTCAGAAAGGAGCGTGCGTCATGCGCAAAGTGGAGTCATTGGTCACCGGGTCCCGCGTGCTGACCGGACGGAACCATACTTTTTCCTATGTTCTCCCGCCAGGTGACGGCTTCGCTGTCGGGAATTTTCGGTTCGATGTGGACTCCGGGGCCTGGAACTGGTCCCACGGCGCCTTCACCATACATGGATTTGAGCCCGGCGACGTGGTCCCGACCATGGGCTTGGTCCTGGCGCACAAGCATCCCGCGGACCGGGATGAGTTCGAGCGGATTTTCCGCCGCGTCATGACGGACGGCGGAACCATGGTCAGCCATCACCGGATCATTGACGGGCATGGCCGGACACGCCGGGTCATCATGGTCGGCCAAGGCGTGGAGGATGCCGCCGGCCGGATATGTGCCGTCGACGGGCACTTCATCGACCTGACGCGAATCATGGAAGCTGAAACGGCAGCCGGCGCCGATGCGGCGGTACAACGGGCCGTGGAGAAGCGCCACTTCATTGAGCAGGCCAAGGGCATTCTGATGGGACGGCACCGAATTAACGCGGAAGCGGCCTTCGGCATGCTGGCGCAGGTCTCGCAACACTCGCACAGGAAGCTTCGCGACGTTGCGGTGGACCTGGTGGCTTCGGTGGTCCAGGAAGGTGGCTGCCCCGAACTGCCCGGGCCGCCGGGCCGGGGCTGACGTCCGGTACCGGAGCGGGGCGGGCCCGGTTTCCCGACGGCGCAGACGGCGGCCTCGGGTGCTGCTGCCGAAGCTGCGCCGCGGGACGCTGTGGGCGTCACGCTTCCGGCACGGGTGCTTCGAGCCGTGTCGGGTCCGGCAGCTGCCGAGGCCCCCGGCCGCCCTTTTCCGTCCACCTCCCGAACCTCTTCCTCAACGCAGTCACGACCTGCTTGGCTGTTCGATGCCGGCCAGACCGGTTTTAGCGTCAAGGCTGCCTGGAACCTGCTCCGCCGTCGCGCTGGACGGCAGGTGGAATGCGCGGAAGGGAAGAAGGGGGCGCTCCCCGGCCGGGCCGGGGAACCGACGGCGAGGTGCCCAAGTGTGGCTTCCGTTCCCGGTTCTGCGGCGTGCTGGCCTAGGGGGCGTAGACTGCGGGCAGGTCTTCAAGCAGCGGGGGCCCGCGACTGCATGCAGTCCCCGGCCTGCGGAGGTCCCTCCGTCCGCGCCGGGTGTGCAAGCGCGGGCCGGCATTCCTGAAGTCTACCCAAGCCTGACAAAGGAATGCTGATGTCAACGAGAGTTTCTGACGACGAACACCCGGACTTTGACCCGGAAGGGGGACTTGAAGGCTTTCAAGGGCAGGACGCGCTCCTCTCCGCGGTCACGGTTTCTGAGCAGCTGCAGGATCTGGTCCTTGACAGCGGGGACGTGGGTGAATTTCTTCGGGAACTGTGCGTCTATTCGGCGGCCCTGGCTTCCGTGGACGGCGACGAACCCATGGATTGTGCCGTGACCCTGTACCGGCGTCGGCGGGCGCTGACGGGAGGGGGGAACACAGACAAGGCACGGATGCTCAATGAGATTCAGGCACGCATGGGTGAGGGTCCTTGCCTGACGGCACTGGTGGAGCAGCACACGGTGGTGGTTGACGAAACGCGGACGGACCTGCGCTGGCCGGAATATGCCGCGGCCCTGGTTAAGGAAAACGTCTACAGTGTCCTGGCCGTTCCGCTCGTTCTGGAACAAGGGGCGGCTGCTTCGATCAACTTTTTCTCCTCCACACCATTTGCCTTCACGGCGGGAATCGTGGCGAGCGCCGAACAGTACGCGGCACAGGCCCAAAAGGCGCTGCGCCTGGCTGTGCGCATCGGCAGCAAGCAGCAGATTGCCGAGGATCTCCAGGAAGCCATGAAATCGCGCACGGCCATTGATCTGGCGGTCGGTGTCATCATGGGGCAGCAGCGCTGTTCCCAGTCTGCTGCCTTCGAACTCCTGAGCCGGGCATCGTCGTCGCGGAACCAGAAGTTGCGCGAAGTGGCCGAAGCTCTCCTGGCAAACATCACCAAGTCCACGGTGGCAACGCACTTCGAGGAATGACCTGCAGGCCTGTCCCGCGGGTACCCCGGCCGGGACGGGCAGCACGCGTGGGCCGGCTGCTGGTCCTAGTCCGCCGGTATGGACATTTGAAAGCCGCACTGGCAGCGCAGGACCACACTCGGAAACGTCGCCTTCACATCCGCAGGTTCCCCGTCCCGCGGGTGGTGGGTGGAAAAGCGGATCTCGCCTTTTTCCATCGGTTCGCCGCAATGGATGTAATAGCGGCCGAAATGCAGGACTCCCGCACGGCCTGGCTGGTTGGCCAGAAGCTTGGCGACGTCTTGGACCGATGCATCGTGCGCGAAAAACGCACCACAGCTCCGGCATTCGTATTCCAGGGAGACCAGGCCGCTGGTCCGTGGAATGTGCGGCTGGATGGATTCAACAATCAGGTATTCGTCGGTTTCGCAGTTTGTGCACGTGAGCGACGATTCCGCCCGGCCCTTGCGATCGCCGCTGGCATGTATGGAGTGGTTGGCAGGCATCGAATCTTCTCCTGGAATGGAGGATTGCTATCAACGCGCCGGACCAGCCACGGCGGCCAGCCGGAATTCCGGCTTCCACACATGCCTGCCAGGGGCATCGATTGGGTGACAGGGCACCCTGCCGTTTGCTTAGGCCGTCGAGTGTAGTCTTCGATAGCTTCGTTTCCTTGTCAAGCACCGTCCCATTCCTTGAACGTTGTCGGAGTACCGGCACCTGCGCCACGCCCGCCACTTCGGCCGCCCTCGCCGACATGGCCTGCGCATACTACCGGCGCTCCCAACCCGGGTGGTTCCGTGCACATGCGTCGCCTGAAGAAGCGATCGAGGCCTTTCCTGCTCGATTGGCCGAAGAAGCGGATGCCAGGGTTTGCAACTTTTACCGGAGCAAAATCCTGGCCTGGGCCCCAGGCCCAGGGTGTGTCGTCCAACCCATCCCCGTCGCCCATCGCCGGCTGCTGCACGAATGGGGGGCGCCTACAGGGGAACCGGAAATACGTGACCCGTTGGCTGCACAGCTTGGCGGATGTTTGCGACCGCGGCCCATCTGCTGTCCACGGTAACCGATGGCCAGGTTGCCTCGTGGGAAAGCCCGAAGACGCCCACTGCGAGTGATGCCCACCAGCCCATTTGGCGCTGTCGGAACCCGGGGGATCGGAGGATGCGAAGATTCTGCCGCCGCGGAACCGGCACGGGCCACCAGTGCCGGCCCTGTGACAGGGGCGCTCCGGGGCACCGTCACACCAGCAGAAGGGCCGTCACCGCCGCAGCCACTGTCGTAGGGACCAGGTGCCCGTCACCGGCCGGCGTCCCGTCCACCGTCCAGCCGGGGGCCGGGACGAGGCCACGTTACCCGCGGTCCACGATCGCGTGAACTGCGCCCCGGGTTACGTCCATTAGCGTGGTGTAACCGGCCCTGATGGGCGTGTTGCCAGATGCGAAGGCGGTCACCGCGTGATCCTTGGAAATGACAGTCCAATGTCTTTCCTGAAGGAGAACTCCGCGATGAC